>JANNFX010000224.1:0-3328 GCA_031380225.1 Hyphomicrobium sp. | reverse complement strand
GCCGCGGGCAACCCCGGCAGAGTTGAGAAAGCCGCGCACGGTGGCCAAGAATTCCTTCTCTTCCAGTAAGAATGCGTCGTGGCCTTTGTCACTCGCCAATTCCACGAACGAAACATTGGCCGCGACCGCATTCAGCGCTTTGACAATGGCTTTGCTATCGCGGGTCGGATAGAGCCAGTCACTGGTGAACGAAATCACACAATAGCGGGCCTTTGTGTCGCGAAACGCGTTGGCTAATTTGCCGTGTTCAACTTCAAGATCGAAATAATCCATGGCGCGCGTTATATAGAGGTAGCTGTTGGCGTCAAAGCGGTCGACAAAGGTCGAGCCCTGATGGCGCAAATAACTTTCGACCCGGAAGTCGGCATCGAACGAGAATGATTTCGCTTGCCGGTTCTGGAAGCCGCGTCCGAACTTGTCCTGCAATGCCTTCTCGGACAGATACGTGATGTGTGCCGCCATACGTGCCACGGCGAGGCCACGCGCAGGCCGGGTGCCGCGATCGATGTAATCACCATCGCACCAATCCGGATCGGCCATCACGGCCTGACGCCCGACTTCGTGGAACGCAATGTTCTGAGCCGTATGCCAGGGTGCGGTTGCAATCGGCATGGCTGTGAACACGCGGTCGGGATAGCGCGCGCACAGGTCCAAAACCTGCATGCCGCCCATCGAGCCGCCGATGACGGAAAACAAATCGCTGATGCCGAGATGATCGACCAAACGCATATGGGCATTGACCATGTCGCGGATGGTGATGACTGGAAATTCGACGCCATAGGGCTTGCCACTCTTGGGATTAATCGAAGCCGGCCCGGTTGAGCCCATACAGCCGCCAATGATATTAGGGCAGATGACGAAGAAGCGGTTGGTATCGACCGGCTTACCGGGACCAACAAGCGTACTCCACCAGCCGTCTTTGCCGGTCACAGGATGTGTGTTGGCAACATGCTGATCGCCCGTCAATGCATGGCAGATCAGGATGGCATTAGATTTCTTGGCGTTCAGCTGGCCATAGGTCTGATAGGCAATCGAAAATGGTGCCAGGTCTTGCTTGCAGTCGAGCCGCAAGGGAGCACTTGAATCGAAATGCACAATCTTGCTGGTCGGCCGGTGCGCCTCCAGCGCTGGCGACGAGCCGCCTGCGAATCGTGACGATCCAATCGCATCGTCCTTTCCTGTTTTGGCAGATGCCATCTCGTGCGCTCCGGGGCCAATGGATATTGCCCATAAAAAAACCCGGCCAGATCGCCCGTCGCTTGAAGCGGGGCTCATCCGGTTTCCGGGTGCGCGCGACCACTTTAGCGACTTATTTAACGTGGCTGCAAGCCGGCCGGCCAAATCACCACAACACCTGAAATAGTAACACCGTCCGCGCTGGTCAAGGGCTCAATCGGCGCGCTTGCCCGCAATCGTGTACAAAACCACCGCCACAATCGCCGAAAGGATCGATCCTATCAACACGCCGAGGCGGACAAAGTTGATTTGGTGCTGGTCTTGGAAGGCTAATGATCCAATGAACAGGCTCATTGTGAAACCAATGCCGGCAAGTGCGGCCGTCGCGAACAGGGTCAAGTGATCGGCTCCTTTTGGCATCCGCCCGATCCCCGACCAAATCGCAAGCCAGGACGCCCCAAACACACCGGCGGCCTTCCCGATCAACAACCCCAGAATGATTCCGAGCGGCAGCGGTTCGGCCAGACTGGCGATTGAAAAACCGGCCAACGGCACACCGGCATTGGCTAAGGCAAACAGCGGCACAATCAGAAATCCGACCCAGGGCTTCAACGCGTGTTCGACGCGCTCCAACAACGGCGCGCCGTTACTATGTCCAGTTAACGGCATGGCGAGGCCAATCGCGGCACCGGCCAAGGTTGCGTGAACGCCGGATTTTAGAACGCAGGCCCAGGTGAATAGTCCCACGAGGACATATGGCCCCGCATCGTGAACATTGCGGCGGTTCAAGATGTAGAGCGCCAGCACGCCAAACGCAGCGAGTGTCAAAGACAACCAGGATAATTCACTGGTGTAAAAAATTGCGATGACGACGATCGCCATCAAGTCATCGATGGTCGCAAGGGCAAGCAGAAAGGCTTTGAGTGATACTGGCACACGTTTGCCAAGCAGCGCCGCCACACCGAGCGCAAATGCGATGTCGGTTGCAGCTGGTACGGCCCAGCCTTTCAGGTTCGGCGGATGCCCCCAGTTCACAGCCACATAGATCAGCGCCGGCAGAATAAATCCGCCCGCCGCACCGATGAGCGGCAAAATCGCTTTATCGAACGTATTGAGGTCGCCGGCGAGCGCCTCCCGTTTGATTTCAAGCCCGACCAAGACAAAGAAAATCGCCATCAAGCCATCGTTGACCCAATGGTGCAGCGGCTTGGAGAACCCGGCCCCATCAAGTGTCACCGCTAACGGCATGTCGAGGATGTGATGATAGGATTGAGCCAACGGCGAGTTAGCCGCGATCATCGCCGCCCCAGCTGCCAAGATCAGCAGCACCCCGCCAATCAGTGACGTTTGATCTGCGTCTAAAGGGTCTTGATGTGCGCTCATTGACCGGCCCCACCTTTGATGCCGGTGAATAGACGATCTGTGCTTCAGGAACAATCACCAGATGGAATTGCCGCCGCGCAAATTTTGATCGCACACAAAAAAAGTGGCCCGGAACTCGGCCCCGGGCCAGCAAGTTTGAAGCTTCGAAATGCAATCTTACTTCTGTGAAACGCCTGGATTGTCCTTCATTGCCTTTTCGGACAAGCTGCCGGAGTCAGGCTTTGCGGTTGGCATATCAGTCGTGCCGCTACCCGATACGCCGGGCGCATCTTTCATGGCCTTTTCAGACAAGCTGCCCGAGTCTGGTTTGGCGGTCGGGGCTATGGTGGCACCGCCGCTGGTGACACCTGGAGTGTCTTTCATAACTTTGCCGGACAGGTCTTCAGCAAAGGCATACGAGCTGCTGAGAGCCAACAGCACAAGCGCAATAGCACGCGAAGTCATAGGGGTTCTCCGTGAAAAAACTAGGTTGAGGTTTGAGTGCGTGCCAGTCCGGACTGACAATGGAATTACGCTCGAACCTTCAGTTAGTTTCGCGATCACGGAAACGTAATCAGAGCTATGTGACGGACATCACATAACTTTCGCCATATCTCTCAGTTTGTACTTTTGAATCTTACCGGTCGAAGTTTTTGGAACTTCGGTAAACACGACATGGCGCGGGCACTTGTAGCGCGCGAGATGATCGCGGCACCACGCAATGATCTCGTCAGCGGTCGCGGATTTACCATTTCGCAATTCGATAAACGCGCACGGCGTTTCGCCCCAT
>JANNFX010000221.1:0-4688 GCA_031380225.1 Hyphomicrobium sp. | reverse complement strand
AACATGTACGCCAGCGAAAACTGCTCGACCATGCCGGGGTCAGCGAACCGGCCGCCGGTCCAAACCATGCCTTCGAAGAACTGCTGCAGGCCAAATAGCAGCGGTAAAGTCGCAAACGGCAGGTAGCGAGTATCTCGCCGGAACGCTTGGCGCATTGCAATAGCGCCGGCCGGTATGAGGACGGCGGCCGACGCAAAGCTGACCTCAGCAGAAAAACACATGACTCACCGATCTTAGAACATTGGGGTTCAGCCAACGTGAAACAGCGATCGGGAAATCCGCGCATCGACCTGCACGCCTCCGTGGTGGCAAATGGATGGCAAAAAAAGCCAAAGCGATCACAAGCCAGAGCCAGTTGGTCTGAAGCCATTCCATCGGTCGCGCCTCTGTCTTTTGCAACCAGCCGCGACATGCGGCAGGCGCTTCAATCGAGCGGCAAGTTTTTCGGGATTCGCAGCAATTGCCCCATAAACGGGCCCAACCACCTTAGTGCTTCGATCTTTTGGTTAGTAAAGCTCTTGCGGGAAGCCCCCGCCGGGCTCCGAAATTGCGCTCGTTCGCGCGATTTCTGATGCCGCATGGGCGCTTGCAGACATTATCAAACGCGCGGCGTTGCCTTTAGTTCCATGTGTTCTGGAGATTGCGTTTAGAGTCTCGACCTTATCTGCGGGCCAGGCGAGAGTGGTAGGCTCGGAAATTACTTAGACCAGTATTTGATTGGGTCACTCAATTCGCAGACCCCTCCGGAACGATTCGCGATCTGGCGCGTTAAAAGTTTGTCGCTCTTGGCTCCGTACAACCTGATTTGTGAACCAAACGTCGTAAGACGTTGCAATTTGCGCGGATGCTTTGCTCTGTTGCGAGTTCTGAGTGCAAGTTCGCTCATGTGCTTTTTGATATTTTACTAGATACGGACCTGGCAATGCACTCAAACCAATATGTTCGTCTGTTCGCGATGACCGTGCTGTCGTTCATATCTATGTACATTTTCATGTATGCGATGGTGGATAAATTTGACAACGTCTTTTCAAGCTACAATCAAGTCTACATGGCAGGCCTGATGACGGCTCCGATGGTGGTCATTGAGATCATTCTAATGGGGGCAATGTATGAAAACAGGAATGCCAATCGTATGATCGTTGCCGGCAGTATTTTAGCGTTTGTAGCGTTCTTTGTTTTGATCCGGCAGCAAACAGCGGTCGCTGATTCACAATTCTTAAGGTCGATGATTCCACACCATGCAGGGGCTATTCTGATGTGTGAGAACGCGTCCATCACCGACACCGAAGTTAAAGAGTTGTGCAAAAACATTATTTCTGGGCAGCAATCGGAAATAAGTAAAATGAAGGCGAAACTGGCGGAGCTAGAAAAGTAAAAATGGGCGATACGGTCTTATCTGTCCCCCTATTTCTGAGGATGATTACGCGGACTGCACAGGCTGCGAATTACGTTGTTACTTGGTTTTGACGAGGCAAGCGATGCGGGCGCGAACATCCTCAGGCTGGGCTTCAACTGCTGAGGCGAACGTCGCTAGCACGCGCCGCGCCGCGTAGAGTTGGTCCATCAACGACAGCACCAGAGATAAGCTGTCTTCCTCGATCCGCAAATCATAGTGAAGTTCGCAAATGAGGCGAACGCGGGCAACGTCGGTTGAATCGAAGTGCATGCTCGGTCCGTCGTGGTTAGGCAGAACCCACCCGAGATCAATCCAGCGCTGCAGCACATCTGCCTGCAACGGTTCAATTAACGCAATGATCTCAATTTCATTGATCATGGTGTCGCTCCTGCACGCTAGCGCGGGTCGTAGGGATGCATGGATTCCCATTCTTTTACGGATTTGACAAACGCATCATCGGGCTTGTCGGGAAGGACGACCTTGAGTTCAACGAAGTGGTCGCCTTTCGCGTCTCTGGCCACCACGCCCTTCCCGCGTAGCCGCAGCTTAGTGCCCGTGTTCGACCCTTTTGGTACTGTTACATTGATGGTGCCTGTTACTGTTTCTGCGGGTACCTTCGCTCCTGCAAGCGCTTCCCCAAGCGTGATGGCCAGTATTGAAAGGATATCATTTCCGTTTCGTTGGAACAGGGGATGGGGTTCGACATGAATCTCGACGAGGGCATCACCAGGTTTCTCCCCACCAGCCCCCGCTTGTCCTTGTCCGCGCAGCCGCAGGATCTGCTGGTCGACCAAGCCGGGGGGAATGGATAGGTCGAGCGTTTTTCCATCGCCCATGACCACCCTCTTTTTTGCACCATTGACGGCCTCAAGAAATGTGACGGCTAAGGTATAGCTGAGGTCTGAACCGCGCATCTTGACTGTCGTACGCCGCCCAAAAAGTTCGGCGAACAAATCGTCTTCCTGGCCGTTCTCTGATCCTCTCCAGTACTGTTCATACTTCACACCCGGCTCGGCTTCGGCGTGCTGACGATAAAACTCGCGGTCCGGCGACGGTTTCAATTCCGCTCCGCTACCGTCGATTTTGCCACTGTCGAAAAGAGCGCGTTTCGCTTCATCGCCCACAATGGCGTACGCAGAGGCGATTTCTTTGAAGCGCACTTCGGCGGCCTTGTCGTCAGGGTGCAGGTCTGGATGAGTTTTCTTGGCGAGCCCGCGATAAGCCTTGCGGATTTCGTCAGCTCCTGCCTCGCGGCGAACGCCGAGTATTTGGTACGGATCCGCCATGATTATGTGTCTCAGTCAGAGCCTAAAGCCGCACGGTAGACCACAACGCCACACCAAACCAGCAGCTTACCATCCACCACTGCTTTGGATGACGGGTGTTCCAACGGCAATGTGAACAGAGGATGCTAAGGACGACTTGAATGTCTTCGTGTATTTCGGTTTTGCTGCGAACTTTCCTGTGAAATCCAAGGCGCGTGGCGCAGAGCGAACCAGAGCGCGAGGGTGGGTACCACGAGCCATTGAAGCGCCGGCGCCAACCCAGTGCCCAGGAACGGAACTGTCGGCATCAGCTCCGAATAGGCCCAGCTACGGCGAACACTCGTGTTCAGCCACTCGCTATATAGCGTGTAGATAAAGCCAACAAACAACGTCAGAAGCCAAACGCGTCGCATTGCTGTACGCGGCCAATCTGATCGAGCTATCACAGCGAGCGCAACGAGCAAACTGAACCCGGCGATCATGATATCGCCGATAGTGCAATGCACGACGGCAAACGTCTGTTGCCGCCACGATTGTTCCGACCAAATTGTGTAGAATGGCAACTGCAGGGCTTCCCAAACCAAGTGCAGCACCGCCGACGCCACGAGATACCGGCGCAGTACGTTCAGCCAACCGGCTTCGTCATCAATCGTCCCACTCATGATTCGCCCCAGTTGAAATCTGCTACTGCCGTCAGCATGCATGAATTATAATTTCACACTCCTCAGCCTAAGGGCATTGCCGACAACACTAACAGACGACAGCGCCATGGCTGCTGCAGCAATAATCGGGGACAGCAGGATTCCGAATGCCGGGTAGAGGACGCCAGCAGCAATCGGCACGCCTGCGGCGTTGTAAATAAACGCGAAGAACAGATTCTGCCGGATGTTGGCCATGGTCGCGCTTGAAAGATGGCGCGCTCTGACAATGCAGTTCAGATCGCCCTTAAGAAGGGTCACGCCCGCACTCTCCATCGCAACGTCGGTTCCCGTTCCCATCGCGATGCCAACGTCGGCAGCTGCCAATGCGGGTGCGTCGTTGACACCGTCTCCAGCCATAGCGACGACGCGTCCCTGGCTTCGCAAGCGCTCAACCACTTTGCCCTTATCTTCGGGCAAGACTTCCGCTTCCACATCAGTGATGCCAAGTTTATTGGCCACCGCACGTGCTGTCGTGGCGTTATCGCCGGTGAGCATAATGACCCGAATGCCGGCTGCTTTCAGAGCAATGATGGCGTCAGGCGTGGTCGGCTTTATGGGATCAGCGATCGCAACGAGCCCCGCAGGTTTGCCGTCGACTGCGACGTAGATGGCTGTCGCGCCTTCGTGGCGAAGGGCATCTGCAGCAGAAGCGAGCTGCGACGTGTCGATGCCTGAATCTTCCATGATCCGCTGATTGCCGATCACAATCGATCGGCCATCAACCATACCGATAGCCCCTTTACCGACCGGCGAGTCGAAGCTCGTCGCTTGCGTGAGAGAAATGCCACGATCCTGCGCCGCGCGCACGATAGCATCGGCTAATGGATGTTCGCTCGACCGTTCAAGGCTCGCGGTCAACCGCAGGAGTTCCGTCTCATCAATATCCCCCGTCGTGCGAAGTGCAACGACGCTTGGCTTGCCTTCCGTCAGGGTTCCAGTCTTGTCGACAACAAGCGTGTCGACTTTTTCCATCCGTTCGAGCGATTCAGCGTTCTTGATCAGAATGCCAGCCTGGGCGCCACGCCCCACGCCGACCATGATGGACATCGGTGTTGCTAAGCCGAGCGCGCACGGGCAGGCGATAATCAAAACGGATACAGCAGCGATGAGGCCATACGTGAAGCGCGGCTCCGGTCCCCAGACAGACCACGCGACGAAGGCCAACACTGCGATGAGTATCACGGCCGGCACGAACCAGCCCGAGACCTGATCTGCTAGACGCTGGATGGGTGCGCGGCTCCGCTGCGCCTTCGCGACCATCTGAACGATTTGAGAGAGAAGCGTGTCTTTGCCGACCTTGTCGGCACGCATCACGAAGCCACCCGA
>JANNFX010000198.1:0-22710 GCA_031380225.1 Hyphomicrobium sp. | reverse complement strand
CAATAGGCTATGCGCAGTCGCCATGCCGTCCGAGCCACCAACATCAATTGTGAGAATGCCTGCCGCTCCTGCTGGTGGCGTGCCGCTGAGCAAACCTGACTTAGCGTCAAAACTGAGCCAAGCCGGCAGAGCGCCTCCGCCGGAGAGTGTGGCGCTGATTGTGATGATGTCATTGTCGGCGTCGGTGAATAGCCCTGCAGGCAATTGGAACTGGAACGGGTTCAGCTCTGCTACCGATTGATTGGCGAGGCTCAGCGCCGCAACGGGCCGGTGATTGGCGAATACGCTGAGTTCGACCGTCGCCGTGTCTGTGGCGTTGTGATTGTCGGCGACGGTATATTTGAAGTCAGCAAATCCTTCATAGCCGTCCGCTGTTGTCACAACCACATCGCCGTTGACGTTGAGCGAGACCATGACTCCAGATTCAAGTGCGGTTACGGACGCAATCGTTAGTGCGCTGCCTTCCAAGTCACTGTCATTTAGCAAAAGGTCCGAGGCTGCAATGACAATGGATCCTGAGAACATTGCAAGGCCAGTGTCATTGCTGGCTTGCGGTGCCTCGTTGGCTGTTGGCGGGTTCGCCAGTGCCAACGCTTCAATGTCAGTCCGGCTGAGGGCAGTCTGGTCGTCAAAGACAATGCGTTCAATGTTGCTGGTTGGCGAGGTGAGAAAGTTTTCAAGTACGATATGGCCGCCGCCGTCGATGGCGATGATCACATCTCCGGGTGTTGTGGCGGGAACATAAAACGTCAGATCGGTAGCGCTGAGATCGATCAGATACAGTGCGTCAGCATCGCCGGATGTCTCTATGATCCGGTCATTGCCATCGCCGCGTGAATAGACGTAGGAATCGTCGCCAGCGCCGCCAATCAGCACATCGTTCCCGGTCAAACCGCCGAGAACGTCTTTGCCGTCGAGACCTTGAAGCGTGTTGCCAAGCTCATTGCCAGTCAGATGGTTGTTCTGGCTATTGCCGGTACCGAACATGGCACTGCCGAGCAACTCAAGAAATTCCAGGTTCTCGCCAAGTGTGAAATCGATTGTTGATTGGACGAGGTCGTAGCCCTGTTGCGCAAGTTCAATCAGCGTATCGCCAGAATTATCGACGCGATAGGTATCGTTGCCGCGGCCGCCTATGAGTGTGTCCGTACCGCTGCCACCATCAAGCGTATCGTCGCCTCTGCCGGTAGTTATGGTGTCGTTGCCGCCACCGCCGTCGACGACAGACAATCGAGCAGTTGTCGTGATGATATTGTCGCCGTCGTCACCTATTTCTCTAGCGGTTTCTTGTCCGGTGGGCGGTTCTTCAAATGTTGGAGCGTCGGGGCGCAGTGCAAGTGGCGGGGTGAGTGATCCGCCGTTAGTGATCGCCTCTATCGCATTGTCCCAATTCGGATAGTTTTTCGGCGATATGAAACCATGCGAAGTCTTGATACGAATGTTGCTTGGCTCACCTGGATCGTAGAATTGGATTCCAAGATCGCCGTCTGAAAAATCTTTGACGCGAATGATCGCTTCGGTGCTTGAAAAAAACGAATTGACGATATAGTTCCAAGTGTACCCATTTCCATCAGTATCGTACTCGGTCATTGGCAACCCCTGACCTTCAAAAAGATGGATCAGAAGGTCATCGCCGTCACGGTTGTAAAAAATTGCACCCTGGAAATCGATGACGCCCTTTGTGCCGTCGGCGCCTTCCCATCGGTCCGCTTGAAGTTCGAAGACGAACGGACGGAAATCGGAACGGCCGGCCGCGTTTGCAGCCCAACTACCTAAATTCTGAGGCAGATCTTGAAACGACGCTTTGCCTGGCTCTGAAATTGTGCCCAGCAGTTGAAGCAATTGAGAACCATCAAATTCGCCTTCTGTGCCATTGAAATAATTGTAAGGCACAAACAGGCTGTCGCTACCGTCTGCATCGGAGATAACGAACTCGACGGTGCTGCCGCTCCAGCTCAAGGTTGAGAGCACAAACATGTCGGCGCCATCACCGCCAGTGGCCTCAGTATATCCGGCACCGGAAACGATTGTATCGTCGCCCTTGCCGCCAAAGAGTTCGATGTCGAAGCCGTTTGGACTGACTTTTGTGAACTCATGCGTGAGCCGGGCGTCGATCAAGTCATTGCCATCGCCGCCTTCCGCGCCACGCATGCTCGGTGCGGTGTAAATTTTGTCATCACCATTGGAACCTTTGACCCACTCCGCTGAATCCAGCCACACGCCGCCGTCTAGGTTGTAACTCAACGGGTCCCGAACCAGGGCAATGTCGTCAATTGTGCTGGCATTAATGAGCAGACCATCGGTCCCCTTCTCAAACGAGGCGAGATCGCCCTTGCCCGTCGAATCTTGGCTGCCAAACTTGATAGCCGGGGCCTTGTCCGCGTGTCCAACGTTGGGGTCGAAAATCACCGTGTCACTGTATTTGTTCCATGTCAGGGTCTCGATCGAGAACAGCCAGTCATGGCCGGAGTCGCTTTGGGCGAAAAAGTCCGGCGCAAAATTTTGCAGGTGGGCCTCATTCGACCGAATATAAACGGTGCCAACTCCTGAGTAGTTGACGGTATCGTTGCCATCGGCGGAATAGTCCATCTTCGGTTGGCCGCCGTGGAAAATGTTAAATCCAGGTGACCACTTGAATATGTCGTTGCCACTGCCGCCGAAGAATTTTTCGAGGCCGTAGAAAAGTTCCCGGCCGAACAGGTCGTCGTCGCCTCCGCCGGCAGCAATGGTGTAAAAGTTTTCGGTGGTGCCCATGGCTTGATCGGCACCGTCGCCTAGCAACGTCGTGGTCCCGGGCGAAAAGCGGAAGAATGCGTAAGGCATGACGGCCCGGATATCGATGCCGCCGTAGTAGAGCAAAGATGCCACCACCGAGGACGAGTTTAAAATCCCGGACGCTGAAATGGGTGGGGCTAGGCCGATATAGGGGAATTTTTCGCGGTTAATTTCGCGGGCGTGGGGAACCATCTGATTCCAGGTATAAAGGGCTCCAAATGTTGTATCGATAATTGTTGAATAGCGGTCTGCGGGAGTCCCAATAGCAGCGGTCAGTTCGTCTCCACCGATGCCGCCATTGATTTCGGCAAGCGTCGTAATGCCGTTATAGCCGAGAACGCTCAAATTTTTGCCGTCTAGGGTGACGTCGAACCCGCCCTCCATGCCGTACCAAAACGTTTGATCGGTATCGATATCGGTCGGCTGTAGAGCCAAGTTGAGATGATCAAGCCGGAAATAGCCAATGTTGAACACTCCGACAGGGGCCCGTTCAATGCGAAGATTGGTCATGATATCGCTCGTCGCTTTTTAAGTTTCGAAGACATGACTGCCCGTCCCCCCAAAACGGCGGGTGGCTCTGGCGATCAGGAATGATGGGAGAGATTGGGCTGGGCCGGAAGCCAGGCTACCGGGCAGCGCTCGGGCAGAGCGGCGCTATGATGCAAACATGAACGCCCCCTCTACAACTCAACTGGAGCTGTGTCGTCGCTCGAAACTTTTGCCTACAACGGTTAATTTCAGATATTAGGAGCAAAAAGCGCCACATATCAATCACTAATTGTGCGTATATCTGTTAAAAGCATCTCAATGGTAGCAAAGTCTGACATAAGAATAATCGCTAGCGAATTGATTAAGCAAAATAAATTGGCCCCGTTTTGGAGCTGCTGCGGCCCCAAGAATCGTTGCCAGCTGCTTTCACTTGCCCCATGCCGAAGCTCCAACGTTCGATCGCCGGCGACATTTGAGCCCAAGATATGACCTCGACCACATTGCTGTCGCTCGGCCATTACGCGCCTCAGCGCCGTGTACCGAATAGCGAAATTGAAGGCCGGTTGGCTTTGGCGGACGGCTGGATCGAACGCCGGACTGGTATTCGCGAACGCCGCTATGCGGCTGCCGATGAGGCGTTATCGGACCTCGCAATCAAGGCCGGAGAGATGACGCTCGGGCGCTCGGGCTTGGCGCCGTCGCGTATCGGCCTGCTGATCCTTGCCACCTCGACACCAGATCATTTGTTGCCACCGACCGCGCCGTTGATTGCCCACCGGCTTGGGCTGGGCCACGCCGGCGCGATTGATATGGCGGGGGCTTGCGGTGGTTTTCTCTATGCGCTTTCGTTTGCAGATAGTTTTGCAAAAACCCACCGCACTCCAGTTTTGGTGATTGCGGCCAACATCTTATCGCGGCGCACAAACCCTTATGACCGCTCGAGTGTCGTGCTCTTTGGCGATGCTGCTGGCGCAGCGCTCATTGCGCCCTCAGATCAACCGGGGAGCGGCGTACTCGGCGTGCATTTGATGTCCGATGGGGCGGGCTATGACCTGATCAAGATTGAAGCCGGCGGCAGCCGCATGCCGTTTGATCCGGCATTGTCCAACGACCAGACTAAAATGAAAATTGCCGATGGCCGTCAGGTCTTTTCCAGGGCCACCGACATGATGGTAACCGCGTCTATGAAGGCTTTGCACGCTGCAGGGCTGGAGCCCGGCGCTATCGATTATTGGATCCCGCACCAGGCCAACGCACGCATGATCGCTGCGACCCGGACCAAACTCGGAATTGAGGAAACAAAAACGCTAACCAGCATCGCGCTCTACGGCAACAGTTCGGCAGCGACCATTCCGCTGACGTTGTCACTGGCAGCTGAGGCAGCGGCGGCTGGCAATGGAACCATTTTCAAGCCAGGAGACACGCTGCTGATGAGCGCTGCTGGGGCAGGCCTGACGGGCGGAGGCCTCGTTTATCGGCTTTAGGCAAGCGCGGCCTAAGAACGGTTAAGCCAGGACGACTTTAACCAGCACGAGAGGGAAGACTGGCGAAGGACTTCAGTCCGCGCTTTGCTTCTGGCTGGCTTAGTTCATTTGGTTAGCAACGATGACGCGCGTTCCGGGCTTTGTTTTAGCACTCTGCTGTTTTGTAGTCGCCGCTATCGGTCCGTCGCGCGGCGCTTTGGACATCAGTCAACCAAGTGCCGGGCGTGCTGGATTCGAATTGATCGTGATTGAGGCACCGGATTGCATTTATTGCCACCTGTTCCACCGTGATGTGGTTCCCGCATATCAACGTTCGCCACGCGCCAAAAATGTGCCGATGCGTTTTGTTGACGTGAACGAGGAGGCCTTCTCGGCGCTATCGCTGCAGCGGCCCATCGACAGCGTTCCGACCGTCCTGGTTTTGCGTGACCGTCGAGAAATTGGCCGGATTCCGGGCTATGTCGGCCCGATGAACTTTTTTCAGATCATCAATCGGTTGCTGGACACTGCCGACGAATAGGGCAAGCCGCCACAGCGGGATCGATGCCAGCTGCCAGTGGCCCGGGGCAGTGCCTTGTATCCGCCGCCGCAATGCGCTTTGATAGCGCGTCATTTGATCCTTCCGGAGCGCGTCATGGACCGTCGAAATTTTCTGAAAACGACCGGCTCGATGGCTGCGGCGGCAACTGCGGTTGCGCCTGCCGCCGTGCTCGCTTCGGGACATGGCGCAGTCGCTGCGCCAGCAATTCTGGCAGGGTCACGTGAATTGGGGTTGGCATTCGATTGGCCCGACAATGATCAGGGCCTTGGCGACAGTGCGCGCCGGCTGGTGCAGCGTGTGTCGGACGCCACTGCGGGGCGAGTGCGGTTTGTGGTGCGGACGGGAGCAGACACCGCTTCGGCTGAAGTGCGGCACGGAACGGCTCACGACCACCTCGTTCACGACAAGGCTTTCGCCTATTTCGCTGGTCTGCCAGGTCAAGCGGGATTACCGGCAGCCGAACTCGAGACGTGGCTTGCGATGTCAGAAGGGCAGGAGCTGTGGGACCATCTCGCATCCGGCCGTGGCTTAAAATCTTTATTGGCGGGACATTCTGGCAGTGCTCCGATGCTGTGGTCGAAAACACCGGTTTCAAGTGTCAGTAACTTGAGCGGCAAGCGCATCGCCAGCGGTGGATTGGCGGACGATGTGATCCGCGGTCTCGGCGGCGAGCCGGTTAGCGTGATGCCAAAGGACGCCTCAGCTGCTTTGGCATCTGGCCGTATTGATGCCATCGAGTGGGGTGGCGCGATGCACGCTCATGTGCTTGGACTTCCGGCGGTTGCAGGTCACGCAACGGGACCTTTCGTTTCGCGCCAAGGCACGGCACAATCACTCGATATCAATCTCAGCACTTGGCAAAGCCTAACTGCCGCTGACCAAGCCGCGATCGCTGCTGCCGCATCAGATGAATTCCGGATGACGGCATCAGAGGCACGCTTCAACGAAGCCGTGGCCCGCAGAGTTGCCAGCCAGCGACACGCGACCGAATTCCGCGACGTGACCGCTGACCTATCAGGTGCCATCGACCGGGTTTCGGATGCAGTTGTCGCCCACGTCGCCGGATCAAGCCGGGTCGCGTCTCGCATCAACGCCAGTTATATGGCGTTCCGCGCTCTCGTACTGCAACAACAGTCGCCGCCAGTCGCCTAATTTCCGAATGGTATTGATGATGGATTTCGAACCGCTGTCACTGACTGGCGCATTCATTGTGCGCAGCCCCCGGCCAGCCGACGAACGCGGCTGGTTCCAGCGCACGTTTGATCGCGACGCATTCAAAGCTGCCGGTCTCGCAGACTGCTCGTTGCAATGTTCGCTCTCTTGGAATCCCAAGCGCGGCACATTACGCGGTATGCACGCGCAACGGCCGCCCCACAGCGAAACCAAACTCGTGCGCTGCCTGTCAGGCTCCATTTTCGATGTCATCGTCGATTTGCGGCCGGGATCGCCATCGCTCGGTAAGTGGATCGGAGTTGAGCTTTCGGCCGACAATGGGCAGGCCCTCTATATCCCAGCTGGTTTCGCCCACGGCTTCCTCTCCCGGGACGACGCGTCCTTGGTCCAATATCAAATGGCCGAGCCGTTTGTGGCTGGAGCGGCCAGCGGCTACATGTGGAATGACCCTGTGTTCGCAATTCAATGGCCAGAGGCCCCTGCTATCATTGGCGCACGGGACTGTGACTGGCCTCCCTACGCTGCCACAATGTCAGCCGCTTAAAACACCGTATTATACCAGCGGTCAAAAGTTTTAACGCGCCTCGAGGCTGGCGGCGCGCGGCGGCCGGCTCGCGCGACCACTTGGAAGTCCCCTTGCGGGGGAACGCGTGTCGCCGCGCCTTCCAGAAATGGAAGAGTCAAAACTTTGGCGCACCGGTATTAGTCGTTGACGTATCAGGAAATTCGTCGGTTAGGCGGAAGGAGAACACGGCGCGGGAAAATTTGGATTTTGCCCGCCTATTGCCACGATTGGGCACGGAATCAGTTTATGAAATTGCGAGCAGCGCGGCGCCGGTTCACCCGGCTGTGCGCTGGGTAATGCGTCTCCAACAAACTGGCTTTTTTTGACCCAAGGAGACTCCAATGGAAGATCAAGTAACCGTAACCTTGAGCAAAGATGAGCTTGAGACGGTGCTTTACGCGCTCGAAGTCGCGGAAGCGGATTGCGTCGAATCAGCTTCAGACGGCACCTCGCTGGCCGATGATCGCGTGACTTGGGAAGAAGCGGCCCAGGAAATGCGCGCACTGCGCCCGAAGCTGATGCAATTGGCTGCCTAATCCGTTCCGGCTCTCATCCAGAACTCATTCGCCGCGGCTTTCGAGCCGCGGCGTTGCCGTTTTTTAGCTGCTATAAGCTGCCGTCCATCGTCGCTATTGAAGGTTGTGCTATGTTTCGTCACGCAGTCGTCAGACTGTCATCGTTGATTGTGCTCGCGCTTGTCACTGGCAGTGGACCGGCTGCTGCGGAGCCAGCTGCGACTGTGACTAAGGCTTGGGCAAGGGCAACGCCGGGAGGCGCTGCAACTGGCGCCGCTTATGTTGTGATCGAAGGCATCAAGGGTGGAACCGGCGATACGTTGTTGGCTGTTGCAACACCAGCAGCCGGTCGCGCCGAGATCCACACGCATATTGAACAAGACGGCGTCATGAAAATGCGACGTGTCGAAAAAATAGCCATTGCAGATGGCGAATCGCGTGCTCTGGCGCCGGGCGGTGACCACATCATGTTGTTCGATTTAAAGGCTCCATTGAAACAAGGTGAACCATTGCCCTTGACGTTCACATTTGAGAAATCGGGCCAAGTGACAGTCACGGCAACAATTGAAGCAATTGGTTCATTGGGTCCGGACACAACCGCAGCGGGCAGCGGCGCGGCAGCGGCCCCAGATGGAATGGAAGGCTCGGGATCAGGCGACGGAGAAGGTCAACATTGATCTCAGTGTTGAAGTATTATTCCGGCCGTTAACGGAAAATTTTTGCAGCGCAGCTAACCAGCAATCGCTTGACATAGGCTGTCTGTTTCAACATGGTCCGCCTCAGGATGACGCAGAAAATGCGCGCCACATAAGTTGCCGAAAACGGCTCAAGTCTAGGGAAATGCGCCTCGGGGTGGTACGCAAGTGCCGCCCCGTTGTGTTTCTGGAATAGTATTTAAATTCGTGTGTTTCTGGATCGATCGAACATGCGGCCCAATGCTGCCAAGGCAATTCTGAGCGGCGGTGGGCGGGTCGTAAACGCCTGGTGCTCAATCGCAAGTTCGCATATCGCCGAAGCATTGGCGCATCAGGGATTCGATGCCGTCACTGTCGATCTTCAGCACGGCGCTATCGACTACGCTCAAGCCTTCCAAATGTTGCAAGCCATCTCGACGTCTTCGGCGACGCCATTTGTCCGCGTGCCATGGAACGAACCTGGCATCTTGATGAAGGTGCTGGATGCTGGGGCCTACGGCGTCATTTGTCCGATGATCAACACCCGCAAAGACGCCGAGGCGTTTGTCGGCGCTTGCCGCTATCCCCCGATCGGCTGGCGCTCGTTTGGTCCCAACCGTGCCGTTTACTATGCCGGCACCGGCTACTGGCAAAATGCCAATAACGAAGTGGTGTTGCTGGCCCAGGTCGAGACCGCTGAAGCGGTCGCCAACATTGACGCGATTCTGAGCGTGCCGGGCCTGGACGGGATCTATGTCGGGCCCGGTGATCTTTCGCTGTCGATGGGAGTTGCGCCTTCGATGGCGCCGGACAGTCAGCCAGTCTTGGACGCCATGGCCAATGTACGCGCCAAGACCCGCGCCAAAGGGTTGATCGCGGCCGTTCATACCGACGGACCTGCGACGGCGCTTGAGCGTTACAGTGAAGGGTTTCAGTTCTGTTCGCTGCAAACCGACATGCGCATGCTGATTAACGCTGCCAAGGCGTCGATTGATGCCGTAAAGTCCCAGAAATCGTCCTAATTTGCGCCTACCAAAAGGCAATGATTGCGGCGGTTGACTAGACTGCGATACACCGTTTGCGGCTATGTGGGGTATGTGGCCAGTCGGTGTTGGTGGGTCTGTAAGTTGAGTTCAGAATGATCGAGATTGTTTTTGGACTTTTCCTGGCTGCTATCGCGGCTTTTTTTGGCGCTGGGTACGTTCCTCCTGGACTTCCCATTCAGGGATTTCAAAGTACAATTAGCCTTGTGATTGGTGGCGCTGGGCTAATGTTGGCCGGGCACGGCCTCTTCCGGCATGTCCGTGATGGCCGCGACGGTGAGACGGTCTGGTTTAGAACACTGGCACTCATGTGTGTGACGCTCACTGCTTTGGCAGCGCTGGTGTTGTTAACGGCAGGACGCATGGGGGCTGCTTCGCTTGGTGGATGGCCGGCCGGTTATTTACTGGTATCTTACGGCGTGACGATCGCCATGCTGTATCTGTTCATACTTTTCAAGCGTAAGCAGCAGCACATTGAAAGTGAGCGCAGCCGCTCCGGCCTCACCGGAGGGAGCGAAAGTTAGATGCTCAGAAACGACGACCAAGGCGACAGTCTATCGAGCAACGCCGGCAAAATCATCGCGGTCATTCTATGTGGGCTCCTGGGGCTCACGGCTTTTCTGGCCCTGACCGAAAGCCTTGGAGCTGCACCATTAACTTTGGCGCCAATGCTGCCAGCGCTTCTTCTCGCAATTATACCAATCATTGGATGGATGGCGCGGACGTCTAATGCTCGCCATTACTTTACATCAAGCCGGACGATTCCAGCCGTATCTGGAGCGCTGTCATCCCTTGCGGCTTGGTTTTCGGTCATGCCGTTTTTAGTCATGTCGGGTGGACTTACAAATTTAGGGTTCGACGGCCTTGCATTCGCAATCGGCCCGATTGCCGGGTTGGTGATCGCAGGCGTTTTAATCACGCCCTATCTTGCTCAATCTGGCTCTGAAACAGTGTCCCAGTTTATCGGCAAGCGCTTTGGCAATGTTGCGCAAGCCATCGCAGCATTGATCATCTTGATCGCTAGCGCCTTGATCTTTGCATCAGCTCTTCAGGCAGCTGGATGGTTTGGTTGGGTTGCGTTGGGTGTGCCACTGCCGCTGGCCATCGGCCTTGCGACCTCAATCGTGGTGTTGTCGGTGCTGCCTGGCGGCGTCAACGGCGGCAACTGGACCGGCATGGCTTTTGGCCTGGTCACGGTGATTGCGCTTGCCGTTGCCGGCGCCGTTTGTGCGGCAAAACTTTCAGGTGTGCCATCTGCCCAAGTGGCTGTCGCCAGCACGCTGAAGTCGATTACCGATCTTGAATACAGCTTGATTGAAAAGGGGCTCGCGAGCGCGACAAGTCTCAAGTCCTACACAAAACCATTCGGACATTTCGGCAGTGATTTGTTTTTATTGATTGCGCTGACACTTGCCGTCGTGACGGCCGCTCTACCAATGTTGCTGCAGCGATCGCTGGCGCAATCGTCGCTCACTGTTTCGCGATCATCGACTGCGTGGCTGATCGCATTCGCCGTTTATGTGGCACTTTCGGCGGTAGCTTGGGCTGCATTCAGCAAAGTCACGGTCTATAAAATGATCGAGAAGCAAACCACGTTCGCGGCACTGCCAAATTGGGTTGAGCCACTGTCACAGAGTGGCACGGTTCGCATTCATGGCGTGTCGTTGCAGCTCTTCGACCGGGTGGCAGAGACGGTGTTGAGCGGCGCAAAGACGCCGGCCGCGGTTGGGGCGGCGCTCGGCGAGGGCTCGCCTGATGCCAAAGCCTGGGCATCTTTAAAGGACTCTGTGAAGGCCGCGTTCTTAGCCAGCGCCGAGGCAATCGCAGGATCGGCGACTTTGCCGCCCGATTATGGCTGGCAGTCTGTGCGCGAAAGTATCTTGCCTGTGGCAGCGAAAGCAGCGGGCAACAAGACCGGCTTCGTGACATTGCCGTCTCTGGAAATTGATGGGGCCGGACTGATCGCGGCGCTTCCGGCGATCGCTGGTGTGCCAGGTGCCGTCATTTCGTTGGCGATTGCGGGATTGCTGTCGATACCGTTGGCCGTTGCGGGCGCCGCTGCGGCGCTGGCAGCCACGGCGCTCAACCGTGATCTGCTCGAATCCATTCTTGGCTCCGATCGTGCCGCAGGCTTTGAGCCTCGAGGTACAAAAGCGGGCTTAGTGCTGGTCGTCTTGGCTGGTTTTGTGATGGCCGAGGCAGGTGCCAATCTTGGCGGAGCAACAGCCTTCTCACTGGCGCTAGTCGCTGCAACACTATTCCCGTTGCTGATCGCCGGACTGTGGATGCGGCGCACCAATTGTTATGGAGCTGTCGCCGGTTTGGTTACTGGGGCAGCGATCGCATCATATCTCGGCCTTCCGGTCGTTGTCAGCAACGGAGGCGCGTTGGAGGCCTGGCGATTATTGGCCCAACACGGCGCAGTTGTGCTCGCCGTTCCTGCGGCGTTGACAGTAACCGTGCTCGTCAGCCTTGTCACGCCATGGCCCAGTTCCGAACAAGACGGCGTGGTATCCGCCGCCCGCGGTATGGCTTTGCCTACCGAATTGTAATCGGCCTGCGGCTGGGCGTTCATTGCCTAGACAGGTGGCACCAGCTAATCCTTATTGATGCAAACTCAAGCTCAATCCCAAACTCAGACCCTTGCGCAACGATTAGCAAACCCGACGCGGTTTATGGAACTGTCCGGCTGGCTGATGCCCGTGTTCGCGGCGGCGGCTACGGTTTTGATCGGCTACGCCATGTTCCTGGTCTGGTTCGTCGCCCCGCCCGACTATCAGCAAGGCCAGACTGTCAAGATTATGTACGTGCATGTGCCGGCCGCCTGGCTGGCCATGATGGGCTACGGCATCGTTGCCGTATCGAGCTTTGGATTGCTCGTCTTCCGCCATCCTCTCGCTGATGTATCGGCCAAAGCCGCCGCACCGATTGGCGCCGCTTTCACATTGTTGGCACTGATCACCGGCTCGCTGTGGGGCAAGCCGATGTGGGGCACCTATTGGCAATGGGATGCGCGCATGACGTCGGTGTTAGTATTGTTGTTCCTCTACATGGGGCTCATCGCACTCCGGTCATCGATTGAAGACGAAAGCGCGGCAGCCAAATTGACGGCGATCCTCGGCCTCACCGGTGTAGCGCTGCTGCCGGTCATCAAGTTTTCAGTCAATTGGTGGAATACGCTGCATCAACCGTCGACCGGATTTACACAAACCGTTGATCCTAGTATGCGCTGGCCACTGTTGATCTCGGCGTTCGGGTTCACCATGTTATTCTTGGCAATGCACTTAAAGGGCATGCGGACCGAAATTCTGCGCCGCCGCGTTAAGTCACTCACCATTGCGGCGGCGGAGCGAGCTAATAGCCGATCGGCCTAATCAGAGGAGCGAAAACCATGGATCTTGGACCACACGCTTCGTTTATCTTGACCGCTTATGCCGCTGTGATTGGTGTTTTGGCCGCGCTGATCGCCTGGCTGGTCTTTGACGGAAAACGCCAGGCCGCCGCGTTGGCTGCACTTGAGTCCAAGGGCGTCAAACGGCGCAGCGATCAACCCTCGCCCGGTATGTAAACCAGCGGACAAGGATCGAACATGCAGACACCCGTGGTCAATCCCGGTTCGCGCCACCCAACCAGCCGTCACCGGCCGCTGTGGGTCAAGAAGCTACCGGCGCTTGTTTTCGCAGGTTTAGCCGCGCTGTTCCTTTACGCATTGTTTTACGCTGACCCGTCCAAAATACCGTCAGCGCTGATCGGTAAGCCCGTGCCATCGGTTTCGTTCCCACCCTTAGACGGATTGGCTCACGATGGTGTGGCTGTTCCGGGCTTGCTTGCAGCTGATCTCGGCAATGGCCGGGTTACCGTCGTCAACTTCTGGGCATCTTGGTGCCAGCCTTGTGTCACCGAACACGCAATTCTGGTCGAGTTGCAAAAGCGTATCGGCGACAGCGCCGATCTAGTTGGCGTCAATTACAAAGACACGCCGGCAGCCGCGATCAGCTTCCTCAATCGCCGAAGCAATCCATTCAAAAAGCTTGGCACGGACGCGACTGGCCGCGGCGCGATTGACTGGGGCGTCTATGGCATGCCTGAAACGTTCGTCGTCAACGGCCGAGGTCAAATTGCCTATAAGCACATCGGCGAAATAACGCTTGAAAGTCTTGAGCAGAAACTATTACCCGCCATCAAAGCTGCTGCCGCACCAGAACCAACCGGCGCGGCCGCTACTCGCTAAAGATCGCGCGCGCGATCATAGTTTTACAAATTCGCCGCGTGAGTGGTTGAGGACCTGAAGCGTGCCGCTTGCGATGTCAAAGTAGGCACCATGCAAGCTGATGCGGCCTTTATCTTCGCGGTCCTTCACAAAGGGGAAGGTCCTCAAATTGGCAATTGAAGTCTTTACGCATTCCTTCTCAAGTGCTTGCTGCTTGACGGCTTGCGGCTGGTCCGGATTTGTCGCCAACACATGCGTCCGGGCATCGTCCAGCATCGACATCCAGCGCGAAATAAACATCGCTTCGGTTTGGATTGCAGCGCTTTGATCAAGGGCCGCGCGCACGCCGCCGCAGCCAGAGTGGCCCATAATAATGATATGCTTTACCCGCAAATTTAATACGGCAAATTCAATTGCCGTGCTGACGCCATGATAGCGTCCGCCAGTTTCAAAAGGTGGCACCAGATTGGCAACGTTACGAACGATAAACAGTTCGCCCGGCATGGCATTGAAAATCGTTTCTGGATCAACGCGGCTATCACAACAGGAGATCAGCATTGTATCAGGGTTCTGGCCGTAGGTGGCCAATTCTTCGTACTGATCGGCATGGGGCATGAAATGCCTGAGGCGGAACCGCTTGTAGCGATCGATCATTGTTTCTGGGAAGGAGGACATGGTGAAGTCTCCGTCTGGATCCTTGGCTCTAAGACCAAGTTCGGTTGCAAGGCGGATCGGCAAAGTCAGACTATTCGAAAAGGCAAACGCTGCCTTAGATGATATGGCTGTCCACCGGCACAATATCAAGCCAGTGGGCGCGGCTGTTTGTCAGGTCAAGCTCGTCGCAGCCTTGGCTATCTGCAACGGCAAGTGCCACTCCTGCTGCGGCACGGCCGGCAGAGTTTTCGAACGTTTGCCCCGACAAGACATGCCCGGCAAACAACCCAGCAAGCAAATCGCCAGTCCCGTGTGGAGCGCTTTTCCAATGTTTAACTGGGAATAATCGCGGCTGGGAGCCTGCCGCCATCAGCATGGTGCCGATGGTGGATCGCTTGCCTGTTGGCACCGACGTTGCGACGGTGACCGGCCGGCCCAAAACCTGTGCCGCATCTGCGGCGCCTTTTGCCGAAGTAACGCTGACGCCTGACAACCACTGCAGTTCAAATCGATTGGGTGTAATGTAATCGGCGAGGCCGGCAAGCAGATCACGAATGGCGGAGGCGGCCTGAGCTGGAATATAGAGCCCACCAGGATCATCGCCCAACACTGGATCGCAAACATAGATCGATTTCGGATTGGCCTTGCGCACTTGGCGGACGATTTTCGCAACTGCCGCCACATGTCCTGCGGTCGGCAAATAGCCGGACAGAACCGCGTCAATATCCTTGAGCCATCCGGACATTTGGAACACTGCGACTGACTTGGTCAAAAACGCCGGTGCAACATCGTGTTTTACAAATAACGCGTGACCGGGATGGTTGGACAGCATCACAGTTGGTAAGGCGATGACCTCATGCCCCAACGTTTCAAGGGCCGGTACGGTTGCGCCAAGCCCAATGTGTCCGCGCGCGACATTGGACGATATGCAAAGAACGCGGGCCAAGCGGTTCTCCGGGATTAGCCGAGATTAAACACGCGCGTCGGATGCAACGCACCTTTGTGAACTTCGCCGAGTGCCACCAATTGACCGCGGCAGGTCGCATACATTGGTCCCGACAAAACCGGTGCATCACGTCCGCGGATCAGCACCGCCCGGCCTTGAACGAGGTTGGCTGCATCGGGTGGCGAGACCAAAAGTTCGGGTACGTCAGCCAACACCGTTTCAACAGGCTTCAGGAACTGACTTACGCCGCCGCCGCCTTCGTCTGCGGCGGCAGCCCGCAAGGCATCAAGTGTAACTGAATTCACTTCCATGAACGGGCCGACTCGTGTGCGGCGCAAGTCGATGACGTGCCCATAGCAACCTAAGATGCGGCCCATGTCCCGGGCAACCGAGCGCACATAAGTTCCCTTGCCGCATTCGGCTTCAAATATGGCCGTATCGGCGCTATCGCGTTCGACCATCGCCAAACGATCGATCGTCACTGGACGGGCTTCCAGTTTTACGTCCTCTCCGTCACGCGCCAAATTATAGGCGCGTTGGCCGTCGATCTTAATGGCGGAAAACTGCGGCGGCACCTGCATGATCTCGCCGGTGAAGCGTGGGATGAGCGCGTCGATTTCAGCATTGGTCGGCCGTGCGTCGCTGGTTTTGACATGCGGACCTTCGGCGTCATCGGTCGTTGTTTCAATGCCCCACCGAACTGTGAACCGATAGGCCTTCTGGCCATCGAACGCGAATGGCACAGTCTTGGTCGCTTCGCCAAATGCGAGCGGAAGAATTCCGGTTGCCAGGGGGTCCAAAGTGCCGGCGTGACCTGCCTTCTGCGCGTCGAACAAGCGCTTCACCGCCGCCAGTGCTTGCGTTGACGTCATGCCGAGCGGCTTGTCGAGCACGATCCAGCCGTTGACTGGAATTCCTTTTTTACGGCGTGCCATTGGCGTCCTGTTCGGGGTTTGACCCAGCGGGTCTGACGCCGGGGCACAATGTTGGTGGAAGTAGGCAGCAATCGATAGTTCGGAGCATGGGGTCAGACTCGTCGTGTCGAAGACACGCGAAGCGTGATGGGTCAGACCCCGCACTATTTCTTCTCGACGTCGCGGCGGACGGAATCGCTGTGCAAGAGTGCGTCAATCTTTGAAACCTCGTCAAAGGTGTCGTCAAACTTGAAGCGGATTTCCGGAGCGTGGCGCAAATCAAGCGTTTGGGCGACCTGCGACCGGATATAGCCGCGATGGCGTTCAAGCGATTTGATCACCACGTCCGCTCCCTTACCACCAAGCGGCATCACGTAAGCGGTTGCCACTTTCAGATCCGGCGACATACGCACTTCTGGAATGGTGATTACATGGCTCGCCAAAACATCATCATGGATTTCGCTATGCGTCAGCATTTCCGCCAGCTTATGGCGGATCATTTCAGCGACGCGCAACATGCGCTGTGAGGGGCCTTTGGTGAGGCTTTTGAAGTTTTTCTTGGTCATTTTCTCTCTGCCGCGGAGTTGGACCGCAGATGCTTTCTGAGAACAAACCCGCTCCATCAAGTTGCGTCATCCCCGCCTTGGGCGGAGACCCGTCAAGCTTCAAATTGAGCGGTATGCCGTTGAATTAGAGATTCAATCCACAACGCAGATCGAAACAATACTGAACCATGACGGATCCCCGCCCGAAGTGGCGGGGATGACGAGATGTGTGGGTTTGATTACAGCGACCGCTGGATGATCTCGACCTGGAAGCACTCGATTTCGTCACCTTCGCGGATGTCCTGGTAGTTCGCGAATGCCATGCCGCACTCTTGACCAACCGGAACTTCGCGGACGTCGTCCTTGAAGCGTTTCAAGACCGACAGCGTGCCTTCGTGAATGACGACCTTGTCGCGCAACAGGCGCACCTTGGCGCCGCGTTCGACCTTGCCGTCAGTGACGATGCAACCAGCAACCTTGCCAGCCTTCGTAACATTGAAGATCTGCTTGATGGTGGCATAGCCGAGGAACACTTCGCGCTTCGTTGGCGCCAATAGACCCGACATGGCCGCTTTCACGTCGTCGACCAGATCGTAGATGATATTGTAATAGCGGATTTCGATGCCCTGCTGATCGGCCGCTTGCTTGGCTTGCACGTTTGCACGCACGTTGAAGCCGACGATGATGGCTTTGGCGGCGCTGGCGAGTGCCACGTCCGATTCTGTGATCTGGCCGACGGCCAAATGCACCAACCGGGCGCCAACTTCGTTGGTGCCCAGTTTGGCAAGCGAACCAGCGATGGCTTCGATCGAACCCTGAACATCGCCCTTGATGATAAGTGGGAATTCCTTTTTCCCGTCTTCCTTCAACTGCTGCATCATTTGTTCAAGCGTGCGCGACGTGCCGGCGGTGCCGAGAGTCTCGCGGCGCTTTCGAATGCGGTAGTCGGTAATTTCGCGGGCGCGGGCTTCGTTTTCGACAACGGCAAACTGATCGCCTGCTTCTGGTGCCGAGTCAAAGCCGAGAATTTCAACCGGGACCGAGGGTCCGGCCTTGGCAGTGTTGGCGCCCTTGTCGTCGATGAGTGCGCGCACACGGCCCCATGCCGTGCCAGCCACGACGACGTCACCAACACCCAATGTGCCGCGTTGAACAAGCACGGTGCCGACCGGGCCACGGCCTTTTTCAAGCTTGGCTTCGATGACAACGCCTTCGGCTGCTCGATCTGCATTGGCCTTGAGGTCGAGAATTTCAGCTTGCAGATGGATGGCTTCCAACAGCTTGTCGAGGTTGGTGCCTTTGAGTGCCGAAACCGGCACTTCGAGGGTTTCACCGCCCATGCTTTCAACGACGATCTCATATTGCAACAGTCCGGTGCGGACCTTGCTTGGATCGGCACCCGGCTTGTCGATCTTGTTGACTGCAACGATCATCGGCACGCCTGCCGACTTGGCGTGATTGATGGCTTCAACCGTTTGCGGCATGACGCCGTCATCGGCCGCAACCACCAAAACAACAATGTCGGTTGCCTTGGCGCCGCGAGCGCGCATGGCTGTAAACGCCGCGTGACCTGGCGTATCGATAAACGTCACCTTGTTGCCCGACGGCGTCACAACTTGGTAAGCGCCGATATGCTGTGTGATGCCGCCAGCTTCGCCGGAGACAACGTTGGTTTTACGGATCGCATCGAGGAGTGATGTCTTGCCGTGGTCGACGTGGCCCATGATGGTAACAATTGGGGCACGTGAGACCAAATGATCATCGACGTCCTTGTCGCCGGTAAATCCGATTTCAACGTCGGATTCTGAGACGCGCTTCGCGGTGTGGCCGAATTCGGCAACGATGAGTTCGGCGGTGTCAGCATCGATCACATCAGTGATCTTATGCATCTCGCCTTCTTTCATCAAGAACTTGATGACGTCGACGCCGCGTTCCGACATGCGGTTTGAAAGTTCCTGAATGGTCATCGCTTCAGGAATGATGACTTCGCGCATGATCTTGTCGCGTGGCTGCTGGATGCCCATGGCCTTCAGCTTTTCGCGCTCGCGCTTGCGCTTCAGCGACGCCAGCGAGCGTTCGCGCTGCTCTTGATCGAAAGCGTTGTTGATGGTCAGCTTGACGCGTTCGCGCTTTTCTTCGGGCGTCGTCTTGACCGCTTGGCGGACGAGCTTGCCGCCCTTCTTGATCATGCGGACGTCATCGTCCTCGGTCACCGGCACAGCGGCGGGACGATTGCGCGTTTCAGTGCGCGCTTCGCGATTCTTGGTCAGCTCGCCGGGTTCAGGAGGAGCCGGAGGACGGCCGATATTAATTTCGATGTTTTTCGGGCGGCCGCCTTCACGAGGCTGATGGGCCGTGTTGAAACTTTGCGGACGGGCGCGGGCTGGGCCGCGCGAGTCTGCACCGCCGCTTGGACCGGACGCCGGACGCCGGTCTGGAGCGCGGTCACCAGTTCGTGGCGCTGGCGAAAATGGTGGACGAGCCGGTGCGGGCGATCCAGATGGCGCAGCCGCTGCGGGCACGGAACTTAAAGGGGCAAGTGATTTAGGTGCTTCAGCGGCCGGTTTTGACGGAGCGGCTTGTGGAGCTGTTGGAGCTGGAGCAGGCGGCGGCGCATCCAATGCGCGCTGAACGCGTTCGGCTTCTTCTGCTTCATTGCTCTTCATCGCTTCGGCAAGCGCACGCGAACGTGCATCGCGTTCTGATTGACGCAACTGTCCAGACTGCGGTCCGGGTTGGGCAGCAGGAGCAGCCGGACGAGGCGGCGCTTTTGCTTCAACCTTTCGAGCAACGGGTTCGGGCATAACCGCGGCCGGCGCATCGCCAGGGCCACCAATTTTGCGCGACTTCTTTTTCTCAACCACAACCGACTTCGAACGGCCGTGACTGAAGTTCTGCCGAACATGTCCCGCTTCCACGGTGCGCTGCAGTGACAATGTCTTGCCGCCGCCTGCGCGCACTGCTTTCTCTTGGGGCTCCTTCGTATCGCTCATGCGTGTGTCCGTTTAAACCTTCGTTCCGGCCGCGTCGTGCGGGCGTTGATTGCAGAGTGCGTCGTGGGCAGCGTCACAGCCCAGGGTCGTAAGTGTCGAGCGTCGTCGAGTTTCGCAGGTGGCGAGAGTTATGCTGTGTCCAAAACGGACGAATCGGACCGGAACCGCGTTAAGCGTCCAGCCTCGACTGCGTACTTTTCCGCCGCTCCACCGTGATTGAGGGCAGCATGTACCACATTTTGCCCGCCAATGGCCAAGCTCATTTGCTCAATCGTCAGCAGGGCAAATATGCGCGCCTCGCGGCCGTGTGCGGCTGAAATGGCAATGAATTTACGGTCGAGTTTGGCCCGGCCGTCAGCTGCTGCGTCGAGCCCGTGCAACAAAACCGCCACAGTGCCCTTTTCGAGGGCCGCATCAATTTTAGTCGCGCCGGTCAAAATCGACCCGGATTTCTTGGCCAACGATAGCGCGTTGATAGTTCGTAGCATCAGCAACATATCGACCTGATCAGCCAAGCCGTCCGGTATTTTTATCTGTTTTTTCAAGCTCTTGGCGAAGGAATTCTGTTTGATGGCGCGGTCAAGGAGCGGCCGCTCAACAGTCACCCAGACGCCGCGGCCGGGCAGCTTTTTGGATAGGTCAGGAACAATCACGCCGCCGGGTCCGGCAACAAACCGGATGAGTTCAATGGGTTCTAGCGACTGGCGCGTGACAACGCACAATCGCAGCGGGCCGGTCTCGCGGTCCGTGCCGATTTCCTCGTCGTCCTGTTGCTCTTGTGCGTCTGCCAATTCGCCGCCTGCCTCACATCATCCAACACTGCTTAACCTTCGGTCGCTGGTTCGGCGTCTTCGCCCTCGCCCTCGCCCTCGTCTGCGCCTACAGGAATTAAGTCTTCGGCGCTGATCCAGCCGGCCAGGACGCGCGCCGACATGATCATGTCTTCGGCTTCCTTACGGCCAACTTCGAAGCCAGCCAGGATGCCCTTGTGCCGGATCGGCTCGGCGTCCTTTTCCTTCTTGCGTTCGACCCAACCCAACAGGTCGTCTGTCGCGCAATCGGCCAGGTCTTCGAGTGACTTGACGCCATTTTCGCCGAACGCAACCAGCATCGCTGGGGTCACGCCCTCCACGCTGACGAGATCGTCGGATACGCCAAGGTCGCGGCGCTTCTGGTCTCTCTCAGCTTCGATTTTCTCCAAGTATTCACGTGCACGACCCTGAATTTCCACTGCCGTCTCCTCGGTAAAGCCTTCAATGTGGGCGACTTCGGCGATGTCGACAAACGCAACTTCTTCAACTGTTGCAAAGCCTTCGGTAACGAGCAGCTGGGCAATGACTTCGTCGACGTCAAGCGCGTCCATGAACACCTGGCTACGCTCGGCGAATTCTTTCTGCCGCCGTTCGCTTTCTTCAGCTTCCGTGACAATGTCGATGTCCCAGCCGGTTAATTGCGATGCTAGCCGCACGTTCTGACCGCGCCGTCCGATAGCGAGTGAAAGTTGCAGCTCCGGCACCACCACTTCAATGCGGTTGGTATCTTCGTCAAGGACGACTTTCGACACTTCGGCCGGTGCCAGTGCGTTGACGATAAACGTCGCCGCGTCTGCGCTCCATTGAATGATGTCGACCTTTTCGCCTTGCAATTCGTTGACGACCGCTTGCACGCGGGCGCCACGCATACCAACGCAGGCGCCGACCGGGTCGATCGAGGAGTCGTTAGATAACACTGCGATTTTTGCGCGGCTGCCAGGATCGCGGGCCACCGATTTGATCTCGACAATGCCGTCGTAGACTTCCGGTACTTCCTGCATGAACAACTTCTGCATGAATTCGGGCTTTGAGCGTGACAGGAAAATCTGCGGTCCGCGCTGTTCGCGTCTGACGTCGTGAATATAAGCGCGGATGCGGTCGCCGAGGCGGACATTCTCACGCGGGATCATGTCATCGCGGCGAATGATGCCTTCAGCACGGCCAAGGTCAACGATGACATTTCCATATTCGGCCCGCTTTACGGTGCCGTTGATGATTTCGCCGATGCGGTCCTTGTATTCACCGAACTGGCGATCGCGCTCAGCTTCGCGAACTTTCTGGACGATGACCTGTTTGGCGTTCTGAGCTGCGACGCGGCCGAAATCCATTGGTGGCAGCGTTTCTGCAATCAAATCGCCGACCTTCGCGTCAGGGTTTTTCTTGATGGCCTCGGCGAGCACGATTTCAATCGGTTCGTTCTCGACTATTTCGACAACGGTGCGCACGCGCGCCAAACGCGCCTCGCCGGTTTTAGTATCGATTTCGCAGCGAATGTCATTATCGCCGCCGTAGCGCGACTTGGCCGCTTTTTGAATAGCGTCTTCCATCGCCTGCAGCACGATCTTTTTGTCGATCGATTTTTCACGCGCAACGTTGTCGGCGATCTGAAGAAGCTCGAGCCGGTTAGCACTGATACCCGCACTGCTCATGATTTTCGTCCTTTGGCTTTCGTTTTGATTTGGATGTCGTCGGTTGGCTCAGCCCCGTCACCGAGGCCGGCTTTGGTGGCATTTTTCGAACGGCGCAGCGCTTCGCGGACCAGGTCATCGGTCAACACCAAGTGCGCTTCTGAAATAAGAGTGAATGGGAAGCCCAGCGTTGTGACGCCGATTTGGTCAAGATCACATTCGATCCGGACTTCGTTGCCTTCAAAGCCTTCGAGCTTACCCCGGAAGCGCTTGCGCCCGCCGACCGGTTCTGAGAGTTCGATTTTAGCTTCGTAACCAGCCCAGTCTTCGAAGTCTGACAGGCGCACCAACGGACGGTCGATGCCAGGTGAGGAAATTTCAAGGCGATAGGCGTCCGGGATGAGGTCATTCACGTCAAGGAGTGCGGAAACCTGATGCGAGATTTGTTCGCAGTCTTCGATGGCGATGCTGCCGTCAGGCCGTTCGGCCATGATCTGAACTGTTTTGCCTTCGCGACCGCTGATTGTCACCCGAACGAGCCGGAAGCCCATGTCTGCAAGCGACGGCTCGATCAATTCGGCCAATGACGCGGCAAGCCCGGTCTCGCGTGAAAAACGCTGATCGGCGGGCGCTATGTCAGCGCCGGGTTGAGCAGAGTTGTCAGGTTCGATCGTCACTCGGTCAGTTTGTCCTGAATTGCTGTCGCAAGCCGTAAACCAAAGTCCGTTTGGAGCGGGCCCTGCGGGTCC
>JANNFX010000141.1:0-4977 GCA_031380225.1 Hyphomicrobium sp. | reverse complement strand
GCCCACATCCGGACCCAGAGCTCTTCGAACAGTGACGCCCACTTGGCGAGCCGGATTTTCCGCTCAAGTGCATGGCTGGCACGAAGTTGCAAATCGAGGTCATTTTCCATCGAACTATTCTATCACAAACGCCGGATTTTCAGCATTACAAAGCCCTAAGATGTGACTTGTATGATCACGCGATCAGCCGTGATTTGAGCTCGAATTTCGCTTAACTAGACCTCGGAAGCCGGCCAACCTTCGGCACAATAGCGGCGAAACCAAAAGCTGAACATTTCCGGCTCGCGATCGATATCACGGTTGATATCTTCCAGGCCGAACCAGTCGAAGGCTTCAACCTCATTCGGGTCAGGAACGATCGGGCCGGTATGGATACCGCGGAAAATATGCACGAGTTCGTGCTCCACAAGACCGCGATCTAGTTCAGCCCGGTAGATCAAACTGCCGAGCGGTGTCAGCGGGCAGCTGAACCCCATTTCCTCCTGCAGACGTCGGCCGGCAGCAGTGGCTAGGTCCTCTCCGGGGCGTGGGTGGCCACAGCAGGCGTTGGTCCAAAGCCCGCCGGAATGGTATTTCTCGGCGGCCCGGCGATGCAGCAGCATGCGTCCGGCGCCATTCCACACCATGACCGAAAACGCCCGGTGCAGCATGCCGGCCCGATGCGCTGCGATTTTTTCTTCGGTGCCGGTTTCGCGGTCGTTTTCATCGACGAGGATAACAAATTGAGAAGCTGTGGTCACATGCAGCCTTTGTTAACGGGCCTCGTTAATACAGCCTTAATTGAAGCCCGCCAAAGTTGACCTAGTCAAGTTAGAACTATTTAGCATTTTTACCTTAGGTTGCAATCTTGGCATCCTCACACCTGCGGACCGGAAAATGTTACAAAGTATCCTTCGCCGTCAAGTCGCTCAAGAACCTGCGCCCAAAGATTACGCCCATCTGAAAATGGCGTCTGATCTCCGGTTGCAACATCTGGCCCAGGGCTATTCCTGCGAGCTCCATATCGCAGTTTTGGCAACAGCGGTCATTACGAGCGGTGTCAATGCCTTGGCGCGCCCAAACTCCGACGTGCAGCCGGCAATGTTGCGGCCCTATCTTGAGACATCCCGCAATCATGCCGGGTTCCTGAAGCTGGCCTTACTCGAAATCTTGCCAAACCTCACCGACATGGTCGCATCGACTGAATTTTACGATGCCTTCAGCGACGCCCGCAAGATAACGGAAAGCTATACAGCCGAAGCGAAGTCCATTGGAGCCGCACGCGCCAGCGCCGTCTACCAGCGCGTTCTGGAAGATGTCTGGCGCGATTGCTGCCGTTCGGCCCGGTTTGCGCTCGATGAATTCGAACAGCTGTTCGGGCCGGACTTGCCACCGCTCTATATGCAAAACCACAAGGTCCTGAAGGGCCTGCTCGGCGGCGCAGCGAACGGGTTGTCACCATGCTTTGATGAAAATCAGCAGCTCTATGCCCCGCCGTTGCCCCAACAGCGCCGCTGGCCGCGCCGGGCCTTGCTGCAAGACTGTGTGCTGTCGTTTGACGACATGACCTACCGTTCCTATGCACGCGATGCGTCAGCCGGCGGACTTGGATTGGACCGGGTGCCGCCGATGCGGCTCGGACAGCCGGTTGACGTCAAACTCGAAAATGGCCGGACGTTGAGCGGGACCATTGTCTGGAGCATCGGCACGTCGGCCGGTATCAAATTCGCAGCACCTTTGCCGACCAACGATCCGCTATTGCTAGGTTGATGGCCCAAAAAAAATGAGCCGCTTCTGACGAAGGAGCGGCTCATGGGGTGATTCCAAGAGTTGCGATCAGGCTTTTTTCTTGGCCTTCTGGCTCAAGTCCGAAGCGGCTGCGGACTTGGCGTCCTTCGATACCGTCTTGCTGGTCAAGATTTTACCGGCTGAACTGGCGACTTTTCTGCTGGTCTGCTCGGTCGAGCCCTTTTGTGTCAGTGCCGATGCCGCGACCGATTTTTCAGCCTTCGACGCTGTCTTGCTTTGCATCACTTTTGCGGCTGCCGACGCGACTTTGCTGCCTGTACTGGCGACTTTACTGACCCTGACAGCCGCCACATCCAATTTCAACCGCATGTAAGCGGCTTCTGCAATATAGTCCGATCGGCTTACACCCGATGCTTTCGCAACACGATCCATACTCTCTGCGAGCGAAGGCTCTAACATTATGTTATAGCGCTCTTTGCGTTCGCTAGCGATCAACGGAATAGCAATCAAGAACGCGCCACCAGCAATTTCATCGCTGATTTCCCGATCACGGCGAAGTGCTTCGATTGAACGGCCGGCGGGGACTTCACTCATGTCCGAGACGTAAAGCGCCAGCGCCTGTTGTGCGTTGGGGTAAATCTCGTCTTCAGAATCAGCCGCCGAAAAGCAGCCCGGCAAATCGGGAAAACAGACACCATAGGCGCTGCCTGCATCCTTGTGAACAATCGCAAAATAGGTCCGCATTTCTTACTCCTACAACCACCCTGCTTGCTTCGCGATTGCGCGGGCGAGGCCGAACGGCAAATCCTTCTTTGGGTGGGGAACAATCACAATCTCTCCGGTTTGCGGATGCTTGAACTTATGGTGCGAGCCATTGATGCTCTCCAATATCCAGTCTTCCCGCTTCAAACGCCGGACGATCTCACGGCTGTTGGTTTCGACTGCCATTGTTGCCGTTCCAGCCGAAACGTTTCGCAGCCGGGACCTTCCATAGCACAAAAAGGTGTGTATCAAGTTACACACCTTTTTGCAAGCATCGAATTTTTTGGCAGGCCTCAGGCCTTCTTTTTGGTCTTCTGGCTCAAGGCCGACGCGGCTGCGGACTTGGCGTTTTTGGACGCCGTCTTGCTGGTCAGGATTTTACTGGCCGAACTTGCAACTTTTCTGCTGGTTTGCTCCATCGAGCCTTTTTGCGTCAACGCCGACGCTGCAACGGACTTCTCGGCCTTCGACGCGGTCTTGCTTTGCATCACTTTTGAAGCTGCCGACGCGACTTTGCTGCCTGTACTGCCACCTTTACTCGCTGCCATGGATCATTCTCCTATCCGTCGATTGGTGCACGCCTACTCCTTTTGCGACTCAACTTTATCATGGATTTCAGGCCGCAGGCGGCCGCAACCTATTACGACGGATGCGAATGAGTTTATTTTTGTGGATGGAAGCGGCAGCTCCAATCCGCCGGTTTATCGTCACGCCCGAATTGACACCAAGCCCGTTCGGCCCGCACAAGACCTGCCATACCCCGAGGCAGGGCGTCATCGCGTCCGCTCCAAATCCACCGACCATGAGGACCTCCCATGAAGCCCGCCGCCGATTTGCAAAATATTATCGAAGCCGCCTGGGAGGCGCGCGATGGCATCAACCTCGCAACCAAGGGCGAAGTGCGCGACGCGGTCGACGATGCGCTTGATCTGTTGGACAAGGGCCAGGTCCGGGTCGCCGAAAAGGGCAAGGACGGCTGGACTGTCAATCAGTGGCTTAAGAAAGCCGTGCTGCTCTCGTTCCGCTTGAACGACAACCACGTCATCCCATTCCAAAAAAGCGGGACCTACGCCAGCCGTGTTCACGGATACGACAAAGTTGAACTCAAATATGGCGACTGGACCGCTGAGCAATTTAAGGCCGCCGGCTTCCGCGCCGTGCCGGGCGCCATCGTGCGGCGTTCGGCTTACATCGCGCCGGGAGTTGTCTTGCTGCCGTCGTTCGTCAACCTCGGCGCCTACGTTGATAGCGGCACCATGGTCGACACCTGGGCCACGGTCGGCTCATGCGCGCAGATCGGCAAGAACTGCCACATCTCAGGCGGCGCCGGCATCGGCGGCGTGTTGGAACCGCTGCAGGCCGGCCCGGTCATCATCGAAGACAATTGCTTCATCGGCGCGCGTGCCGAAGTCGCGGAAGGCGTGCACATCGGTGAAGGCAGCGTGCTGTCGATGGGCGTCTACCTCGGCGCCTCGACCACCATCATCGATCGCGCGACGGGCGAAAAGCACTTCGGCAAAGTGCCGCCGTATTCGGTCGTAGTTTCAGGTTCCATGGGAGGCAAGCCACTGCCCAACGGCGAGCCTGGCCCCAATCTCTACTGCGCCGTCATCGTCAAACGCGTCGACGAAAAAACGCGCAGCAAGACGAGCATCAATGAGTTGTTGCGGGATTGAGGGGTGATCGGGGACATAACCTGATTGCTCTGGTAGTGCATCCGGGAACTTGACAGAAGTGAGCGGGGCCGGAACGTCCCTCGACGTCTTGACGATACGTAATACGTATGTTATATTTCCTAAATGATACAGAGCTTTAAGAATCGCGAAACAGAGCGTTTCTTCCGGCTCGCGGTATGTCCGCCAAATTGGCGGCCTTTCGAGGCAGTGGCGGCGCGCAAATTGGTTTATCTCGACCAGGCCCGATCGCTGATTGACCTTCGTTGCCCGCCCGGCAACCGTCTCGAAGCGCTCCGGGGTAACCGTAGTGGTCAATGGAGCATTCGCATCAACGATCAGTGGCGCATTTGCTTCGAATGGACTGATACGGGACCGGCTCAAGTCGAAATCGTCGACTGTCATTGAAGAGGAAACTATGGCCAAAGATCCGATCCGCACCCGCCTCAAGGTGCACCCTGGCGAAATTCTATTGCACGAATTTCTAGAGCCGCTCGGCATGAGCGCCGCGGTGCTGGCAACAGCCCTCGACATACCGGCGAACCGGCTGACGGAGATCATAGCCGGCCGCCGAGGTGTGACAGCCGACACTGCAATCCGGCTCGCTCGATATTGGGGCACCAGCGTCGATCTATGGCTCGGCCTCCAGGCCACATATGATGTTGCCGTTGCTGAAAGCAACACGGACTACAAAAACGTCAAGCGCCGGAAAGCTGCGTGACGGAGTTCAACTCAAACCCTAATCACCACCTTCCCCGTCGCCTCGCGGCGGTCGAGGAGGCCGATGGCATCGGCGATTTCACTCAGTGGATAA
>JANNFX010000139.1:0-7905 GCA_031380225.1 Hyphomicrobium sp. | reverse complement strand
TCTGGTTCATCAGGTGTCGCTGCAGGACCAGCTGCTCTTGGGGCGAATAGCTTGAGTTCTCCGGCCTCGCCGTTGCGATTGACTTCGACGCTGTCTTTCTCAATTTTTGCGATAGTCCATCCGGCTATGGTGGCGCCCACTTCGACCCATTCCGCGTTCGCTACCCCGGCGACGCGGATCAGCGCACGCCGCTGAGATGTTCCAGTCCGCATCATGCCGACTAACCGCAACGTATCGACTGAGGCTTGAGGTTGGGGTGGCTCTTGAGCCGAAGGAGCAGCGACCTTGATCGGTTTAGCTATAAGTAGTCTGCGGTCGGACCTGAAAACAGGCCGGGTGATTGTTTCTGAAAGGTCCGAAAGTGCCGGCACTCTTCTCGTGGGAACGGCGGCTGGCTTGTTCCCAGTGTCGCTTGCAACATCGATGCTGCCCGGCCCAATTGGGGAGATGGCAATATCCTTGTTGGCCTGCCACCAATTCAAATAGCAAAGGCCGGCGACAACGACGGCAAGATAGGGGATCAACAAGCCGCGGGTGGATGTGGTCATGGTTGACCTTTCTCTGGCGGCGTTGCGCCGAGCACGACGAGCCGAACGTCGAGGTCGCTGACTTCCTGGCCATCGCGATCGGGCCCGCGTGAGACGTTTAAACTGTCAACGAACAGGGGTGGTCGCGCCGTCTCCAGCCCGTAGATGAACTTTTGAAGCTGTTCCAAAGTGGTTGAAAGCTGTGTTTGCACGCCGACCAGCCGGACACCGTCGTATTCGCGGGCTTGAACGGGCTGCGTACTGGACAGCCTCGCGCCAATGTCTTGGGCGGCGGCACTCAGTTTCGACTGCAAGCCAGCGATGCGAATAGCATCACTTTCGCCGCCGAGGAATACCGGTCCCCGTGAGTCCGGACGGCCGAGTTCTCCGGAGGCTTGTGCAGCCTTTGCCGCGTCAGTTGCCGCTTTGAGACGTCCGAGCAAAACGCGCTGTGATTCAATGCCGTCTTGAAGGCTGGAATAGTGCGCAGCGATGGGTCCGATGACGGCAGTCACCAGGACAAAGCCCAGGCCCATCAGGAGCCCAATGGCCGCAAGTTTCGAGGAAAGCCAGCGCAGGGTCCCGATCATGGCGTCACCTCAAGAGGAGATATGAGTTTGCCATCAACGCCATTGTCTGCAGGTGCTGCACGCGGAGTTTGCCGCATACGAAGGCGGTAAGTAAATCGCTCTTTATTGCGGATGTCGTCAAATGTGACCGGAGCGCCAGGCGCCGCGCCGGAAAACATTTGAGATCGCTCAAGCACCGGAACCAACTCCGAGGCGCTCTGAGCAAACCCCGAAATAGAAACTGTGTCATCGTCAGAGCTGAAATCAGTCAGATAGGTTGAATCCGGAAGAAGACGTGTCAGTTCGTCTAGCATTTGTACGGCCATGGGCCGGTCCGCTTTGAGTGCGCCAACCGCGTCTCCCTCTTTGGCCATGGTATCTGCGGTTCCGCGAACCTTTTCCAGTCCCGATAGTTCTGCGCGCGCGGCCTCAGTTTGGCTTTCGAGTTCGCCAAGCGCCGAGTTTTGGCGGTCAATTGAAATCCAAATCGACGACATGGCTAGAACTAGCGCCGCACCTGCGAGAACTCTTGCCATTCCAGGTCCGGACGCTTGACCGGTGCGTGTGTTCACCGGACTATGTTCGAGAAAATTGACAGGCAGCACCGCCGCCCCATCTTCCGACCAGCAGTCTGCCGCTGTCACGGTGGCGCCCACGGTTTCAAGGCGTGCAATCGCGCCGTCGAGGGTGGCCTTTTTGACGATCAGTTGCACGAAACCGGTGCTGCCTTTGGCGGCCGGCGCGCTGTCTTGGTAGTGCGCGGTATAAACTTCGGCCGCGCTTAACGGTGTCGCCCGCTCAAAGTCGAGGGCAAGTATTCGCCCAGCTTCAGTCTTGGCGCGCTCAGGAATCTCGATGCGGCGCGTCAGGCATGCGGCATGTGGCAGACGCAACCGGACTGCCACGGGGACGCCCGGCCTGCCTCGGCGGGCGAGGTTATCGAGCAAGGCTTGCTCGGACAGTGTCTCATGCCCGGTGTTGGCGCCTCGGCTGCCATTTTTGACGAAAGAAAGTTGCCCTTGTTGAACAGCAATCACAATGCCGCTGTCGGCCTGCCGCCCGCCTTCGCGCCACCACTTGGGAACCAAACTCGCAAGTTCTCCCGTCCACCACGCGAAGCCTCGCCTGGCGATATCGCTCAGATCCTGGGCTAGTGACGTCACGGCGGCGGGGCTCCTCGAAAACGCAGTTGCGGAAAAAGGTGCGGCGTTGACGTTAACGTGTTGCAACACACTCAACACAGGTGAAAGAGTCGTTATAATAGCGCAATATGCGGCCGGGCCAGAAGTCTCATTTTTATTGTTTGCTTAGTTTGAGGACATTCATGCAAGCCAAAAGTGCGCCAAGCGTGCCAACTCTGCCCGATCCGCGCAGCGATGCGTTCGTATCGCACTTAAGCGCCGCGCTAACCGCACGGGGGTTGCTGGACGAACTCGGAGTTATGCGGGCTCAGCGTGCCCGGCAGCAGTCCAACGAGCGCTTTGACCTAGTGCTGACTCGCCTCGGCCTCGTCAATGATGCCGCCCTAGTTGGCGTAATGTCTGAAATTCTGGGGCGAGAGATCGTTGGTGCCAACGGGTGGCCTGATCAAGCGCTGCCTGGTATCGATGTCAAGCTATCGTTCCTTAAATCCAATCTTTTGGTGCCCATCGCTGAACAGGACAATAGCGTCATCGTCGCGATCGCTGATCCGTTCAACGCTGCAGCAATTGCTGCTCTGTCGTTTTTACTCGACCGGCCCATCGAAGCCAAGTTAGCGGTCGCCGCTGACATTGAACAGTGTATCGATCAAATCTATGGGCAGAAAGCCGGACATTCTGCACCGTTGACGCGCAGCGGTGATGGTGAAGCCGCTAGCGATGACGACGTCCGCCGTCTCGAGGATATGGCCAGCGAAGCGCCAGTTATTCGCTTGGTGCAAAGTCTCGTCGAGCGTGCGGCGGCAGCGCAAGCCTCTGACATTCATATTGAGCCGCGCGAAGATAGCGTGCGGGTCCGGTTTCGCATTGATGGCGTATTGCACACCGTCGAAACTTTGCCGCTGTCGGTTAAAGCCGCGCTCAGTTCTCGCATCAAGATCATGGCGCAGTTGAATATTGCCGAACGGCGGCTGCCTCAAGACGGGCGCATCCGCATCAATGTGCGCGGTCGTGAACTCGATCTTCGCGTCTCGACTATGCCAGCGATGTGCGGCGAGAGTGTCGTCTTGCGGTTGCTGGACCGCTCCAATGTAGCCCTCGATTTTCACGCGCTCGGTTTTAGCGGCGCTGCGCTGGAAGCCTTCCAGGCTATTTTGCAGCAGCCCAATGGTATTATCCTTGTCACGGGCCCAACCGGTAGCGGCAAGACGACGACGCTCTATACAGCGCTCGGTACGCTCAACAGCAGCGAGCGAAAACTTTTTACCGTCGAAGACCCGATTGAATACCGCCTCGATGGCGTAAATCAAATTCAGGTTAATCCGAAAGTTGGGTTGACGTTTTCAACCGCACTGCGATCGATCCTGCGTCAAGACCCCGACATCGTCATGGTTGGTGAAATCCGCGATCTTGAAACGGCAGAGATTGCCATTCGCGCCTCGCTGACTGGTCACCTTGTTTTGTCGACTGTACACACCAATAGCGCGGCTGCCACCGTCACGCGCCTGTTAGACATGGGTGTCGAAGACTATCTGATGGCGTCGAGCTTGAAGGCCGTCGTCGCGCAACGGCTTGTTAGGCGCTTGTGCCAAGCCTGCTCGCAACCAGCTGACATTTCACCCATGCAACTGGATCGAATTTTGGCAATGGCTGGAGTTTCGGCAGCTTCGCCGTCACGCGCCCATGGCATTCGCAAGGCCTGCGGTTGCGCTGCGTGCCGCAACACTGGATTTTCCGGGCGGACCACAGTCTACGAAGTGCTGACCGTAAATGAGTTGGTGCGCGATGCCGTTTTGGATGAAGCGACTGAGCGGCACATCGAAGATGCAGCGCGCGCAGGTGGCATGGTGCCAATGATCAGCAACGGCATTGCAAAAGTTCTAGCAGGTGAAACGACGCTCGAGGAAGTTCTCCGCGTGACAAGATTTGATGATGCCGCGCTACAGTTATAAGGCCTATGGCCCAAATGGGGCGATTGAGACCGGCGAGATCGCTGCCGCCTCACGTGGCACTGCGCTCGAAGTGTTGGCGCATCGCGGGCAGTTGCCGGTTGAACTCAGTGAAAGCGGATCCGTTATGCCACTCAGCTGGTGGCAGCGCGAGGTGTTCGCGCCGGGACGGCTTTCGACGGCGCAGCTTTCTATTTTTACTCGCGAACTGGCCAGCCTCGCCAAGGCGGAACTTCCCATCGATGATGCGCTCCGTATTGTGGCCGCCCAACCTTCAATCCCGCCGCGCTTGCGCCAGATAAATGCGGACCTTGTCGAACGCGTGCGCGAAGGGCAATCGCTGTCGGAAGCGCTGGCAGCTCAAAACGGCGCGTTTCCAGATTTCTATTGGCACTTGATCGCGGCAGGTGAGGCAAGCGGCTCAATGGGGGCAGTGCTCGAAGATCTTGCAGTGCTGCTCGAACGTTCAGCGGAAGTTCGCGCGCAAACGGCGTCGTCGCTGGTCTATCCGGCCATTCTGGTTGTTGCCGCTGCCGCCGCCGTCGGCGTCATCACCGGCGTCTTGCTCCCCGCAATCATGCCGATATTCGAAGACGCCAAGGCCACGCCGCCGTTTCTGATGACAATGCTTGCGGGTGTGCACGATGCGTTAGCGCGCAATTGGGTGCTGATGTTGGCGCTACTTGGAACATTAGCCGCCGCATTATTGGCTGCTTTCAACAACGAAACTGCGCGGTTCGCCATCGATCGCGCGGTGCTGCGCCTGCCCGTAGTTGGCCGTTTTATTCGCGAACGCGAAACTGCGCGCTTTGCCCGCACGCTTTCGGCTTTGGTTCGCAACGGCGTTCCTGTGCTTGACTCCGTCCGCATCGCAGGTGGTGTGATGTCCAACAGAATCTATGCAGAAGCAATTCGGGCCGCCAGTGAAGAAATCCGCGAAGGTGGGGTGTTATCGCGGCCGCTCGCGCGTTCGGGCTTATTTCCTGATCTGTTTTTGCGGCTCGCGGTTGTTGGTGAAGAGACCGGTCACCTTGACGCCATGCATCTTCGTGCGGCTGAGATTTATGAGGCGTCCCAGCAGCGCCAATTGCAGCGGCTCACTGCACTGATCACGCCAGTTCTGACCCTCGTCATCGGAGTGGTGGTCGGCGGGATAATTCTGTCTGTGATGAGCGCGATCTTGTCGGTCAATGAGCTGGCCGTGCAATGAGCCAGCAATCCGCCAATCATCCGTCATCACCAAGCAAAGACGCTGGCTACACTTTGCTCGAACTCATGGTCGTTTTCGCAATTCTGAGTTTTGCTGCAGCCCTCGTTTTGCCGCGCATTGGTGCTGGCGGAGAGCGGGCTCTACTCGAATCAACCGCTCTTCAGTTATCCGCCGGCCTGCGTGCCGCGCGAACCGAGGCCATGAGTACTAGCAGAGAAACTTCACTTATTCTGGACCTCGCGCAGCGGCGCTATTGGGCTGACGGCGCCGTCAAACCAAGAGCACTTCCGAAGGGCATTGCCGTTCTCACTGGGAACACGCCCGGCGCGCCGATAGCTACCGCCCGTGCGGCCGTCCGCTTCCAGCCAGATGGCAGTGCCAGCGGCGGCTGGATCGGCTTGCGGTCAAAATCTCAGGCGGCCGACATCACCGTCGATTGGCTGACCGGTGCCACCCGCATCGACTGGACGAGGTGATCCGATGCGACGCGCCGACGCCGGGTTCACGTTGTTGGAAGTGATCGTTGCGCTGGCTATTGCCTCAGCGAGCGTCGCTTCGCTCTATAAAATTTATGCGGTTGGCTGGCATGGCAGCCGGCTCGCAGCCCTCGATCGCGCGGCCATCGGAGTCGCGCAAAATCAACTGGCTTCGGCAGGTGCGGAATTCGCGCTTGTGGATGGCGAAGTTCGTGGCGTTTCGCCAGATGGGATCGCATGGACGACAAAAATCGAGCGCCATGCAGTCCTTGATGCAGGCGCGCTGTTGCCGTTTGATGGTACTTCAAGTCGCGGCAAGCAGGCGCTGCCAGCTGCTTTTCGTGTGCTTGTCACGGTTGAGTGGAAAGAAGGTCCGGCACGGCCAAATCGTGTGCTGGATCTTGAGACTATTAAATTGCAGAAGGTCGCGCCATGACGCAACCCACTCGATGTGCGGTCACGAACCCGATCAGCGAGGCCGGATTCTCGCTGATCGAGGTCATAGTCTCGCTTACGCTTCTCGCCATGATCCTGATTCTGTTGCCCGGAGCGTTCCGCACCGGTCAGCGCGGCTGGGAAACGGCAGCGCTGATCGAGCAACGCGCGGCATCTGAGGCCTCAATAAATTTTTTGCGCCAACGGATGGCTGAGGCCAGTGCCCGGTTTGACACAGACGAAAGTGGCCGCGCCGAAATCGCATTCTCCGGCCTGCCGGATCAGATGACGTTCATTGCGCCGTCCTCATCGGGCCCAGCAGGTGGCGGGCTCTACCGCTTTACGGTCAAGGCCGTGCTGGCGGATCGCCCGGGGACGTCCGATCTCGTCGTTGTCATGCAACCGTTTAGGCCAAATGAAACCAACACGGTTGGTTCTGACACCGGGCACCGTTTGTTGAGTGGCGTGTCAGAGTTAAGGTTCCGCTACTTTGGCAGCCAAGTTGCTGGTGACGCTCCGGTCTGGTCAGACGGATGGATTCGCACTGACCAGTTGCCCGATCTCGTGGAATTGCCGGCGTCTACGGGACCTGTTGGAGCGCATGTGCCGATTCGAATCGCCATGAAGCTGCGGCCAGCGATATAGTTTTTACGGCTCGTTTGCCGTTGTTATTTTTCTCAGATTTTTTTTTGGTCTGATGGCGGAGAGTGAGCCGCCCCGCTGGCAGCAGAACCCCGGCAGACGTTCCCCTTATCAAAGCGGAAATACTGTTCAGACAACCGGGACCAGCTCTGTACCCCGTTTTTCAGACCTAAGTCGAATGATCCAGCAGACGTTGGTGCCGCGCATTCGGGGGCCCTGCGACCCTTACCGCTGACGGCGCACACGGTCACAGTGCCTCATCTCCCCGATTTGCGGTTCGCAGTGCCATTTGCACGCCGGGGACACAGCTGAGACAAAAAACTCAGCTATTTTTGGACTTTTTTGTTCTGGGAGCGTCAGTCATGGCCAGCAGCTTTACCGTCAACCTCGAAGACCTCAACAAGATCCTCATTCAGATCAAAGTCGCCGAGCAAAATGCCGGTAACCAGGATCTCAATCCCGGCGCCGTCAATGTGGCGGGGCAGGCTCTCGTCGATATTATCGGCCAGGATGCGGCTCTGCTTCCCATCGGCCTGCGCACCGTCAGTGGTGTCTTCAATCACTTGCTGCCAGGTCAGCAAAACGTCGGCGCCGCCGATCAACCATTCCCACGCTTGCTGACGCAGGAACTGCGCACCGGCGATACCTTTGGGTTTGATGCAAACGGCGATGGCGTCATTAACACCACCGGAATTGACACCAATGGCGATGGCATAGCGGACTCGTTTGACACTGGCGGCGTTGACTTCAATGGCGATGGCCGTCCCGACTTCTTCGGCGCACCGGCGAACATCGATGCCAACGGCAATGCCATCTACAATACGTTTGGATCGGTCGTTGATGGCCAGCCGCGATTGATTTCCAATCTCATCGTCGATCAATCCATTAACAATCCGGCGGCTGTCGAAGCCTGGTTCAACAACCCGTTGACGGCTGATGCATTTGCGTTGGCGCATCC
>JANNFX010000136.1:0-2817 GCA_031380225.1 Hyphomicrobium sp. | reverse complement strand
CGATGCGCCATGGACCATCGGCACGGCGGTTTCGAAGGGCTGCATTCGCATGTACAACGAAGACGCGCTCGACGTTTTTAACCGCGTGCCGGTCGGCACCAAAGTCACTGTGACTTGGCAGAAGTTCCAGTAGCCGACTGTAAATTTAGGCCGCTTTCGGCAGCACATCTTCCACTGCCTTTGGATTCGCTTCAATAACGAGAAGCAAAACCCGGCTTGGTCCTGTCGGCGCACGATGGCCTTGCTCCCAGTTCTTGAGTGTAGAAAGGGAAAAGCCATATTTTCCGGCAAATGCCTTTTGAGTTAGGCCCTGACGTTGCCGGATCGCTTGAACGTTCAGAGGAGTTGGAACCTGAACAACAGAAGCCCTACCACGCGAAATATCTCCCCGCGAGTACTTCACGGCGTCAATGAGACCCGTGATGATTTTGCTCTTCCGTGCCATTTACTTTCTCCTGCCTTCAACTACGCGAAACGATGCCTGAGGCCGCTTCTTCTTGTATTCAGTTTCTAGCGCCTTAACCAATCTGATTGATGCCTTTTTCTCAGCTGGCGTCATGTCAGTTTTCTCGTTCTTCCCATAGATGGCGATCAAGAAGATCGGCATATCGTCGCCTCCATACGAATATACAATTCGAACTCCGGAGCGTTTGCCTTTCTGCTTTGCGCCCCATCTAAACTTCCTCAAACCTCCAGTCCCAACAATGACAGTTCCAAGTTGGCGCAACGTCGCCAACTCCTGCCTCATCGACTCCATTTCTTCCGCTGTCAGCAACTTATCGACGTCGCGCGAGAAGCCCGGCATCTCTACAAGTTGGAGCGGAATCATAATTTCAGGCTCGACAAATATGACGACCTTCTTCTTATCAGCCGACATAGTGTCCCCACCAGAATTCGCATCCGTTGGGTAGTTTTTAACACGTCACCGATTGTACGTCAATGACGTAGTATGTCATTGACGTACTAATGACTAGTAAACAGGATGTGATTGGAAATTTGTTAGCAAACCATTGTCTGGCCGCTTCCAATATCAAAGCAAACTTCAAAGTTCGAAACTTGCAATGAAAAATGGTGCCCAGGGCCGGATTTGAACCAGCGACACCGCGATTTTCAATCGCGTGCTCTACCAACTGAGCTACCTAGGCGAACCAGCTTCCGGGGTATGCCCGGCGAAGCAAGTCCGGGCCTTATAGGTGCCGGGCCGAGCCCTGTCCAGACCCTGATACATCTCGAAACTGCGACATTCACCGTGTTCGCATGTTGATTGGCCGCGGCCTTTGGGTTCAAATGGGATCAGGGCGTGACATCGGGCCCGAGGTAGTAGATTTTTGCACCCCACGCAGGCCATAGCGCCCGGTCACCGTGGGGCAAACAATCTGCGTATCAATTATTTGCGTATCAAAATCCGTCGCAATCACTCGTCAAACTCAACACACCGGACCGCAATGAAATCCAAGACCCCGGCATCGTCCCCTGTCGCTTCCGAGCTGAATGACCGCCCGACGCGGACTGAAGCCGAGAATGCCGTGCGCACACTATTGCGTTGGGCGGGCGACGATCCGTCTCGCGATGGCCTCATCGATACACCGGCGCGCGTCGCCAAAGCCTACGACGAGTATTTCAAGGGCTATCATGACGACCCCGAGTCAATCCTCAAAAAGACATTCGAGGAAACGGCCGGTTACGATGAGATGATCGTGCTGCGCCGGATCCGTTTTGAAAGCCACTGCGAACATCACATGGCGCCGATTGTCGGTCATGCTTGGGTGGCCTACATTCCCAACGGCCGCGTGGTCGGTATCTCGAAACTGGCGCGCGTTGTAGATGCGTTTGCCAAGCGCCTTCAAATCCAGGAAAAGATGACGGCGCAAATCGCTAATGTGATCAACGAAGTTTTGCAGCCGCAAGGTGTTGGCGTGGTGATCAAGGCCGAACATCATTGCATGACGACGCGCGGAGTGATGAAGCCCGGCACCGACTTAGTCACCAGCCGCATGCTCGGCATCTTCCGCGACAACCCAATCACGCGGCAAGAATTTCTCGCAATGATCGATTAGAGCGATATGAGTTTTTCTCAGCCAACAGCACCGCGCAGCCAATTCTTTACCAGTCATTAACTATGCAAGGCCCATAAAGGTTACTCAATTGTTTCTGCGATGAGTAATAAGTCATGCGTTCTTATGACAGCACCGCTCCCGTCGTCCCATTCGCAGCTCTCGCGCTATTTATATCTGTCATCGCAGTGCTTTTGAGCGGCTGTGGGCTCAGCGCATCCTCGCTGTCACAGGAATCCATACCGGCCTACAACAAGACGTCAAAAAGGCCATACGGGCTTAGCGGACCGCGCAAAGCAAACGCTGTCGTAGTTCACCGTCACGCCGGTGAAACCATCACCATTGAACGCGGCGACACCTTGATCGCAATCGGCAAGCGTTACGACGTGCCGATGTCAGTGTTGATTGAAGAAAACCAACTTCGCTCGGTGGTGTTGAGACCCGGCACCACGCTGTTCATTCCAAATCGGCAGATCGCTGCCCAAAACTAGTCCCGAGGCTTAGCCCCTCATTGACTGTCTCAACCCAAGCACTGTGCCAGTTTCGCGTATGGAGATCGACGGATGACGTTCAGAATTCAAGTCATGTGCCTTGCCGCCGCAGTCATGATGGCAGCATGCGGATCAGCCTCCAACGGCACCACAGGCGGTATTTCAAATGCCACCGGCGGCACTATGATGGGCGCGGCAGGTGGCGCGCTGCTCGGCAGTCAGGTCGGTAAAGGCAAGGGCAAATGGGTTGGTGCCGCGGTCGGCGCCGTTGC
>JANNFX010000090.1:0-10360 GCA_031380225.1 Hyphomicrobium sp. | reverse complement strand
GTCTTCTTATCGGCCAACGACATATTGAAGTGCGCCCCGCTCCCGGCGCGGTCGGGATATGGTTTGGGCATAAACGTCGCAAAAGCACCATGCTTACGGGCGATTTCGTGAGCCATCATACGGAAGAAGGCAAAGCGGTCAGCCATGCCGAGCGCATCGAAGTATTTAAAGTCGACCTCGAACTGGCCGATCCCGTCCTCGTGGTCGAAACTATAGACATCCCAACCAAGACCGTTCATTGCGTCGACGAGTTCGCTCATCCAACCCATGTTGTCGAGCATGCGGACAACATCGTAGGCCGGCTTATCCAGATTCTTGCGAACCGAGACGGGGCGAAAGCCCGGAGCAGCCTCCGGATCGTCTTGCAAAACAAAGAATTCAGCTTCCATGCCAAGATTGAATGTGTAGCCCTTGCTTGCTGCTTGTTCGGTAACACGCCTCAGAATGTTGCGGCTGCAGGCTTCAAAGGGAGCCCCCTTGCAGTACAAATTGCTGGCAAACCAAGCGACATCCTTCTGCCATGGCAACACGACACAAGAGTCCGGATCGGGATGTGACGCGACTTCTTCATCACTGACATCCTGCGGGATGCCTTCGAGTGCGGCACCCGTACACAGTTCCGAACCCGACATCATCCGTCCAAGATGCGAGATCGGCACAACCTTTCCTTTTGGGACGCCGTGCAAGTCGACATAGCTCGCGAACATGAACTTTACGCCCTGCTTTTCCAGCTTGCTGGCAAGGTCTTTTGTCGATTCATCAAGACTGACGTCCATGTCGAAATTCTCCTCTCAGTTCTTTTGGGGCTGTTGGCTTTAATTTTGGGCTTGCCGCCAACTGTAACAGATTTTAATTAATCGTACAATCAATTTTTTGGAAGCAAGTCACGGATCTAGCCCCACACTTTTCCGGATCGCGGCGTGTCGATATGATAGTCGGTAGCGTGGCGCGTGAAGAACTCGCGGCCGAAACGGCGCGCTGAGCCGATGGGATCATTGGGATCTCGCGCCACTTCACCACGTGAATTGCCATAACCATGCACCACGCCGACGAATGTCGAGTGCGTATAGCGTGAGTACTCCTGAATCTGGCTGACAATGCCGCCTGAGACCATAGGAAACGTTTCTTCGGAACTCACCACCAAGCCGATGCGTTTTCCACTCATACCTTTTATGACTTCAGCGGAGCGGGGGTATGAGGCCGCGTAGTAACAGAACGTGCGATCGAAAAAGGCTTTGAGCTGCGCCGAGGTGCCGTACCAGTAAATGGGTGTCGCGGCGATGAAGCCATGAGCCGGCAGAAAATCATCGAGGAAAGAGGATCGAAACTGATCTTCGATAGCGCATTCACCATCCGCCTTCCGGCATTGACGGCAGTCCTTAAGAAAGGAACTGAGAATGTCGTCGGCATAAACCAGCTTGACCTTGTGACCGGCCTCAATGAGCCCATCGCGAACGGAGGCTGCAAGTGTAGCCGAGTTGCCATTTTTGCGCGGACTTGACGACAGGATATAGGCCTTCATTCGCGATCTCCTCACGCGTTGCGCTGCTGCTTTTTCAAGTGTGGGGGTGAATTCCGATGGCCGTCCTAGTGATGAGGCGCCTTGACTCCAATCCGAATTCTCCTTGAGAGTAATCGCGGCGGCCTTGCTCACCGGCGCAAACGCTAGCAACTAAGCCTCCTAGGCGCCGGCCAGCGAGTTCACGTACCCCTAGCCCCCAGACGCAGGATACACCTTGCATTTTATGTCTCCAACGATTAATTATTCAATTAATTAAATTGATCCCGCCGCATGGCGTGTTTGGAAGACTGAGGCTGCGCGGTGCTGATCTGATCGTTGTAAAGCGTCGATGTGCTCAATTGCATTTCTCTTTTCGATGCCGGATTAGGCGTGTCTCGTCCACGATTTGTGGAACTCTGCAGCATTGAGGAAGCTATGGCTAGTCAACGTCACCATGAAGCTTCAAAGTCCCCACGTGAAGTCTCACTAGCCAAAGGCCGGAAGCCAGCCCCGGTTGAGAACACCGAGCACGTAATCGGCCGTGAAGAGGAGTTCCTCCACGCAGCACTGGAACTCTTCGCAAAGCGGAACTTTGCATCTGTAACGATAAAGGACATTGCTGAATCGCTTGGCGTCAACACGGGGCTTATCTACTACTATTTTAAGAACAAGACCGACCTTTTCCGCGCGACAATCGCATTCGCGGTCGAGAACGCATTTGCCAATATGCGAACCATTGAACAGAGTCACTCGGACCCGGCCGGGCTGCTCTCTGCTTGGCTTAATAATCACGTCGATAAGTACGCGGAAATTCATCGCTTTGTGAAGATCGCGTTGGACTTCCGAGGGTCGCACGAGGGCAACCCGGAGATCGAGGCAACGATCGCGAGCTTCTACACAAAGGAACGCGAACTGCTGTCTCGAGCAATTCGCCAGGGCATTGCGCAGGGGCTCTTCAAACCAGTTGATCCTATTCGAACGGCCAATTTCATATCGACATATCTCGACGGCTGCATGGTGCGCTCGGTTATTTTGCAGGATTTCAATCTAAAGGTTTCAGTGGGAGATCTGCATCGCCAAGTCCTTGAAATGCTGACCGCAGCTGGGCCGGTAAAAGCATCGCGCATGCGCTAACGCACGAATGAAATGCCTGCGTGCGACTGCGCTACCGGTTGGACAGACCTCGTCGCTCCGCGCGCCCGTCAAACAAAATAATTGACTGATCAATTAAAATCTTGCACATTGCTCGTCGTGGTGGAGCGCTGAGCGATTTTGGATGCCAGGAATTCGCCGGTATTCGGTCGCGCAGTGGCAATCAGTCAACCACTTGACCGGCCGCTAACGCTGGAGATGTAAAAATTGTTCTGGCGCAAAAAAGCAACCGGCGCAGGATCAGAGGTGAAGATATTCTTCGCCTCCGATCTCCATGGCTCGAACGTCTGCTTCAAGAAGTTCGTCAACAGCGCCCAGTTCTACGGCGCCGATGTTCTCGTGCTCGGCGGCGATTTGACGGGCAAGGCGGTCCTGCCGATCGCGGAGCAGACGGACGGCACCTTTCTCACATTCTTGCACGGGGAAGCGCTTACGCTCAAGAGTAGGGCCGAACTTGACGAGTTCATTAAGCGCAACGGCAATATGGGATTTTATCCGACGGTCATGTCGGAGAGCGAATACCAGGGAATGAAGAATGACCCCGAAGCTCAAGCTGTGCTTTTCAAGCGCCTCGTGCTGGAACGCGTACAGGAATGGGCAGATTTCGCGGCGCAAAAACTCAAAGGGACAGACATCCCTCTGGTCGCAATTCCTGGAAACGACGACTTCCACGAAATCGACGACATCCTGACGAGCGCCCCTCATTTCGATTTCCATGAAATGCAGGTGTGCGAGTTTAAGGGCGGTTATCAGATGCTTTACTGCGGCGGCTCGACGCCGACGCCATGGAATACCGAGCGCGAGTTTACGGAAGAGCAATACGTCTCCCGTTTCGCGGAGCTCATCCCTCAGGTTGTTGACATGGGCAGGTGCATCTTCAATGTGCATGCCCCCCCTTTTGGCACCACACTAGATGCCTGCCCCAAACTCGATAGCAATCTTCAAGTCGTCTACGAAATGGGAATGCCTGCGCAGATCCATGCGGGCTGCCAAGTGCTCGTGGATGTCATCAAGAAGCATCAACCACTGCTCGGCTTACACGGCCACATTCACGAGGGCCGGGCCAAGATCAATATCGGCAAGACGATCTGCATTAATCCAGGTAGCGTCTACCCGGAAGGAATTCTGCAAGGTGCGTTTATCACCTTACGGGACGGTGAAGTGACAACAGCCAACCTCACGCAAGGCTGAGTAGGAGAAAGTCGAACGGTAAAACGGTAATATGTCGCTCGAATAGAGCCATGGGGAGAATTCAGATGTCAGTAACAGACGTATCCGGTGACAAGCGAATATTCTTGAGAAAGGCCTCGGGGCTCATCAGGACCGCAAGCGGCACAGATACCTTCATTTACAATCTGGGCGTCGTAAGTGTTGGTCTTGGTGTCGGGACAATGCTCTACTACGGGCCGGCGTTCTACCCTCAGGGCGACCTGCTCTGGGGCTGCGTGATTGCTGGCATCGCTATGGCGATGATTTCTTTCGGGTTCATTACATGGACCGTAACCCTGCCACGTTCCGGCGGCATCTATGTTTTTGCTTCGCGCATCCTTCCGCCATCGATAGCCCTTACGCTAAGTCTGGTCGAGATAACGGCTTGGCTCTTTTACTGCGCGATCGCCGCTTATTGGATCGTTGTCTTGGCGCTAGCACCCATGTTCGCGGCTCTAGGATTACTCATGGGAAGTGAAAGTTTCACAGCCATCTCTGCGTGGATGCTGCAGCCGTGGGCAACGTTTATGCTCGGATCGGCGATCCTCATTCTTTCTGGCATAATCCTCTCATTTGGGATGCGCTTCTATCTGACGCTCAACAAATGGGTCTTCTTGTTGGCGATGGCCAGCACAATATTCCTTATCGTGACACTTGCCACGAGTTCCCGCGGACAGTTCGTGGCCAACTTAAATGAACTCGTTGGTCCCAGCATGAAGCTCGCAGATCCCTATAACGCCATCATCGCCAGCGGCAAGGAAAAGGGCTGGGGTGAGGCTGGGTTTGATTGGTGGCAGACGATCCTGGTATCCAACTGGGCTTTCTTGCCGCTCGTTGGCGCCGCGTTTTCAATTGCGATTGGCGGCGAGATCAAGTCGGTAGAAAAATCCCAGACCTGGGGCATGCTCGGAGCAGTGCTTTTCGCAACAACGTTCTGGATCATCACAATTTGGCTCGCCCTGAAGGTGTTCGGCTTCGAATTCCTGGGAACATCCGTCTTCAACGTGCTCACAGCAAACGGGGGACTGACAACACCGACTGATCCGGCGGTTGCGCTCCTGACCGGCATTCTGACTAAATCCCCCATTATCACAGTCATTACGAGTTTCGGACTGGCGCTCTGGATGTGGATGTGGATTCCAGCAATGCATACGTTCGGCGTGCGCGCAATCGTGGCCTGGGCCTTCGACCAGGTGGCACCGGCGCCACTTGCCAAGATTTCGGAGACTTATCACACTCCAATCGTGGCGATCGTAGTTACGGCCATCTTCAACATCATGTGCATGGCGGCGTTTGTGTTCGTTCCCTGGTTCTCCAAGATCGTCATCCTGATCGAGGCGGCGGTACTCGCTTGGTCCATCGTTCTGCTCGCAGGCGTTTTCTTCCCATATCTTCGGCCCCAGCTTTACGAAAAGTCGCCGCTTGCCAATCGTAAGATGTTTGGCTTGCCAATCATGTCGGTGGGGTGCTTCCTAGGCTTCATTGCTTCGCAGTTCTACTTCTGGACGCTCTTCTTGGATCCGAACGCCGCTGGTCACGACCCAGCACAAGTATCCATCGTCGCCGGAGTGTTTGTGTCTGGACTCATCTTCTACTTCGTAATGAAGATGATCAAGCGTTCGCAGGGCATCGACGTGACACTCGCATTCAAGGAGATCCCGATCGAGTAGCCCCGAGGGTTACAGAGTTAGGAGCCTACAGGGAGAATTTTCCCCACGTCCTGTTAGACTCCAAGAGTGTGGCGGTCCAGCACGTAGGCTGGGTCGCCACACTTTGAGTCTAAAGAAGGATTTTGCAACTCGTATGGGGGTGGCGCGCGGCAGGAGATGGATGTGAACCAGATGACCAATGACCCAGGCCTCAATCTGGAATTTGTCGATGAGGCGTTGACCCTTGTTCGCGACGCGGAAGCTTTGGGCATCAGACTCAGAATTCTTGGCTCGATTGCTTATCGAATACAGTGCCCGAACAACCTCCATCTGTTCCAGGACATGAAGCGCGTCTTGACAGACGTCGATTTTGGCGCCGAGAAGACGCAAAACAGGGCAATCCGGGAATTTCTGATGGCGCGCGGCTACGTTCCCGACGAAGGTGTCTATATGGCGTCGGAAGGTTCGCGGCATATCTATTTGCACAAGGACACGAAGCTGAACGTCGACGTATTCGCGGACGAACTCAACTTCTGCCACAAGGTCCCGTTCAAGGGCCGGCTGCACATCGATACACCTACGATCTGCAATACCGATCTCTTGCTCGAAAAGATGCAGATCGTGGAAATAAACTTAAAGGACTTCAAGGATACGATCGTCTTGATGCTCGAACACCCGTTATCGCATCAGCAGCCAGGGCACAAATCCATCGACACCAATTACATCGTCGACATGATGCGCCAGGATTGGGGTTTCTATCACACATTCACTACCAACATGAGGCGGGTTCCCAACTACCTCACCGACTTTTCGTCCATCCAACCAGCGGACGCGGATCTGATCCGCTTGCGCATTGATGAGCTACTCAAACAAATAGAAGATGCGCCCAAGACAATGGGCTGGAAGATGCGCGCAGCCATCGGCACAAGAAAGCGCTGGTATCAAGAAGTCTCAGAAAAATCGGCGCAGTACTGAGTTACAATTGGGTGCAGCTGGCACTGCCCATTGGCGTCACTGCAGGAGGCTTGACGCATGTCTCTTACTCATGAGGCTTTCCGGAAGAGGCAGCGTTCGGCCGAATTCTCAAGTCTTAGTTATCGGCCATTGACTGTCGCCTGGACCGAAGTTGGCGAAGGCGAGCCTGTCATTCTGTTGCACGGTATTCCGACGTGGTCCTATCTCTACAACGATGTCATTCCGCTGCTTGCGCCGAGCGTGCGCATCATCGCTCCGGATTTCCTTGGACATGGTTATTCTGATCGCCGTGACTTTTTCGATCGGTCACTCGTCGCGCAAACGGCGATGATTATAAAACTGATGGATCACCTTGGGATTGAGCGCGCTCACTTTGTTGGACATGATACGGGTGGCGGCGTGTCGCTTATTTTGGCGATTCAACACCCCGAACGCGTTGCCAAACTCATATTGGCCAATGTGGTTGCCTATGATTCCTGGCCCATCGACGACATGATCGCTCTCGGCAATCCAAACTGGCGTTCAAAATCACCGAAAGAAGTGGCTGATTTCCTCGCAGCTGGACTTCCAGATGGAATACACAACAAGGATCGCCTTACGTCGGAATTCACGGCGGGAATCGTGGCGCCATACAGCGACGAAGAAGGCAAGATCTCGATCATTCGCAATGCAAGTGCCTTGAATACCAATCACACGACTATGCTGGTCGAGCGGCACTGTGAGATCACTTCTCCTACACTTTGTTTATGGGGTGTTCATGACCCCTGGCAAACAATCCGCGACGGCGAGCGTCTGGTAAACGAGATTCCCAATGCCCGGCTCGTGCGCGTCGAAAACGCCTCGCACTGGATACCGCACGACACACCGGGGATTTTCGCGACCGAAATTATCAACTTTCTGTCACATAAGCACTGAGCCTGTCCCTTGTAGTCAGATGTATAATCGCCCCCTCGTCCGCCCCGATTTCGTTGTCCCCGACCGCATTCAGCTGGACGGCCTGAAGCTGTGTATGTTGTCGATCGATGATGTTGAGCGGGATTTCGAAGCCGTGGTTGCAAGTGAGACTCGGCTCAAGGGCTTGTTTGATCGAGACAGCCCATGGCCGGTTGGTCTGACGATCAGAGAAAATCTCGTTGACCTCGGGTGGCATGAGCGCGAGTTTACCTTGCGCAAATCGTTCGCCTACTCCGTGACGGCATTGGCCGATCATCGCTACCTCGGCTGCTGCTACATATTTCCAAGCAACGTCGCAGGCTATGACGCGTCGGTTTTCTATTGGGTGCGGGCTGCGGCCGATGCTGATGTACGCGACGCCCATCTTGGGGCGCAGCTAAAGGTCTGGCTGCGCGAGACATGGCCGTTCCAACATGTGGCCTTTCCAGGCCGGGATAGGCAGAGACCACTTCCACAGAGTTGACGGCTGGCATGCCCGGGGTCGGGTTTGGTTAAACGGTGTACTCTTGGTGATGTCGGGCTGCCTGCGCCACAGTGTAAACCACGCTCTGTCGACGACCACGGCAAGTCATGCAATTCTGTTACAACTAGCGATCGGGGGGCTATAATTAAGCTTAGTGATAAGGCCTCGCGTGGACGGCTGTCGCTCCTATGGGGACTAACGATGCCCGACAAAAAGAGTAGCATCGACGCCTCCTCACAACACCTGGATTGGAACCTTCTCAAATACTTTGCAGTCATCGTAGAGGCTGGCGGCATCACCCGGGCTGCCAAGCGGCTCGGGCGCAAACAATCAGCAGTCAGCTTGGCATTGATGCGGCTGGAACAGCGTCTCAATGCGCGGCTGTGTCGGCGCGGCCCGGGTGGCTTCGCTCTAACTGAAGAAGGCCAGCGGCTCGCGAAAAGCTGCGCGCTGCTTAGCGACCACATTCAGCATTTGCCTGAGTCTATTGTTGAAGGTGCTGTGGTTGTCCGCGGTCCTATACGAATCCGGCTGATCAGCAATTTGGTCAATGAAAAGCTCGATGAGATCATTGCATCGTTTAATAAGAAATATTCAGATATTGAGCTGCTCGTTGACGTTGCGACCTGGGCCAACGTGGTCGACTCGCTGCTGCGACAGGACATCGACATCGGTGTGGCGCCAACACCGAACAAGCGCGCTGAACTGAATTATTTTCCGGTCTTCAAGGAAGTTCACCGGCCGTATTGCGGCCTGGGACACCGGCTGTTTGGCCAGCGTATGACCAGCGCCAGCAATATGGTCAACGACGCCTTCATCCTGACCGGATCAGACGAGCCCGACCAGCTGTCAGATTTTCGTTTGAAACATGCACTCGGCGGTCATGTTGCCGCCATCACTGAGCATCTCGAAGAAGCCAGACGGCTGCCCGATCGGACACAGCCGCCATTGGCCTGGGAAAATTACCCTCGTGGTGAGGGGCACTTACTATCGACGGAAGTATGGCGATCTTAGTGACATGCGGTGATGTTGATGCCAATCCAAATGTTGGGCTGGGAAGGTTATGACGATCCGTTTCTCATCGAACCATTTAAGCAAGCTGGTGGATCGAACATAGTCGTAGACGCTCATTTGAGTGACTTTGCCGCAACCCAGCGGGTTCTTGGCACGCGCGGCCGTTGGGACCTTGTCAATATCAACAGCCCATTCGTTCGCGAAGTCCTTTATGCCAGGGGTCGAGTTCAACAGCTGGATAAAGACAAGTTCGAAGCTGCTTCGCATCGGCTATCAACGCCGGCCAGCTTCAGGGAGTTTTATCAATGGGGAGTTTCCCCTGACGGCCACGCCATCGGGGTATGCCAGCGCTTTGGCCCATTTAACTTCGTTGTCAACTCTGACGCCATCTCGATTGCGATGGCCGAGGATCAAGGGTTCAAGCTGGCTGCCGATCCGAAACTTGCAGGGTGTTATGGGATTCTCGCGTATGATGACTTCAACGTGTTCCATATAGCAATTGCATCAGGTTTTGACCCTTTCCAGAACTTATCCGAGCGCGCGCTTGCCGCATTCACAGCTACTGCCTCGCGATGGTTCAAGGACGCCCGTTTCGTCACTGCTGACCACAATGCACTTAATCAGGCACTCATAGACCGAACGATAGACTTCTATCTCAGCGGCGGCATCTACACGGCGTCCCCGGCGCGCCGCGACGGTCACTCACAGATATGCGCAGTCACACCCAGAAGCGGCCCCATACAGGGCCGAGGCGGGATCGCTTTTGTCGAGGTCAACGCCGCTTTGACCGACGCACCATCAGCATCAGCCGCCGATGCGTTTCTCGAATATCTCGCGCAGCCCGCGACGGCCGTGCGTGCATCGCTTGCGGCTCGCTCAGCGAACCCCGTTCTCCAAATGAGCGATCCAGCGGTCTTCTCTCATTTCAGTCCGGAACTCCTTAAGGCCATGCAGTGGAACACGCTCGAAGAAGAGCTCAATCGCTGCGCGCAGTACCGAATTGCGCCTGACTACGAACGGATGCATGAGATTCTCGTTGTGGCCAAAACCGCAGCTGGTTGGACGCATTGAATCTAGCATGACGAAGACGAACAGACGACAGACTTTGATTGTCAGCAAGACCACAAGCAACGCTGCACTTGGAAAAACCAATCCAAGCGAACTCCGGAGAAAAAATCGTGAAGGTCCTTGTCTTGTCGTCCAGCCCGAGACGAAACGGCAGCTCAGCGACCTTAGCAGGCGAGGTCCGTGATGGTCTCATCGAGGCAGGTCATGTCGTTCAGTTTCACTACGTCGACGATTTTCTGCACGCTTTTTGAAAGATTGCCGCCAATGCCGAAAGCTCGACGGCGAATGCTCTATCGATGATGGGTTCCGGTCGGTATTCATAGACGCCTGTCTGTCTGCTCATGGCTTTGTCGCAGCCACGCCAATATACTGGTA
>JANNFX010000075.1:0-1941 GCA_031380225.1 Hyphomicrobium sp. | reverse complement strand
GCTTAAATTGAAGCATTCTGCCGAGGGGATTCTGTGTCGTGAGCAAGGGATTTGACGCAGGCCGTACCCCTGGTACGGACAAGGCGAAGCCCGCCGCGCACGGCTCAAAATCCCCCGGCCCTGCGGGTTCAGGTCTGGTGGACGCCCGCTTCGTCGCCGCGCTTGTCCGATGCAAAAGCATCGGCTGTCGCACGGCTCCTGCCGGATCGGCTCACCAGACCTGAACAGAATGATTCAATTTAAGCCGGATAGACTCTAGCTCAAGACCGGTGTCACGGCCGGGTGTGAGACTAAGCCCAATTTTCCTCATATACGCTGGACCGAACGTGAGTGAGCTCGTCAATGAGCGCCAGAACTTTGATATTGGTTTCGTCAAGCGGGCCGTCGGTGTCGATGATGTAATCGGCACGGCGGCGCTTTTCGGCGTCCGGCAACTGGCGAACCAGAATAGCTTCGAATTTCTCCACCGTCATGCCAGTCCTAGCCAGGACACGCTCACGCTGCGTTTCAGTGGACGCACTGACGACAACAATCACATCGACCCTGTTGGCGGTGTCGACTTCAAACAGCAACGGACTCTCCAGGACCGCGATCTTGGCACCGCGTTTATATTCTTGCTGCAGAAACGCGCGTTCGGCCGCATGAACGAGGGGATGCACAATCTCTTCAAGCGTCTTGAACGAGACTGGATTGGCCAACAGCGCGGCAGCAAGTTTTGTGCGATCTACTTTTCCAGCAACTGTGGTGCCGGGAAATGCCGCTTCAATAGGTGCCACAGCTGCGCCGTCGTAAAGATCGTGCACTTCCTGATCGGCATCGACGACCCCGATGCCAGCATTGCGGAACATTTCCGCCACCGCAGATTTTCCCATCCCGATCGATCCGGTTAGGCCAACAACCAGCATTTTTACACCTCGATCGTTTCGGCGATGAGCCGGTAGAGCTCATCGTTCACGTCCGGTTTGACCCCGAACCAGGCTTCGAACGCCGGCACGGCCTGATGCAGCAACATGCCAAGTCCGTCGAGCGTTCTCAAGCCCTGCGCTTTTGCTTGCTTCAGCAGCGCTGTTTCAAGCGGCACGTAGACAATATCAGATACAATGCAATCCGCGTGTAATTGCTTGAGATCAATGCCGGGGTCACCCGCACCCTTCATCCCAAGCGTGGTGGTGTTAACCAAGACCGCCACATCGCTGGACGCAGAACTGCGGTCGTCCCAATCAAGCGCCTTCACACGGCCACCGAAGTGGCGGACAAGCTCAATGGCCCGGCCCGGCGAGCGGTTGAATACCCGGACTTCGCTGACGCCGGCTTTCAAGAACCCGAAGATGATTGCGCGCGCCGAGCCTCCGGCGCCGAGAATAGAAACTGGCGCTGCGCTGCGGTTCCAATTTGGATAGCGGGCTTCGAGATAGGCCATGTAGCCGTAGGTATCAGTATTGGCGGCTACAATCTTTCCGCGGTCATGCCAAATGGTGTTGGCCGCACCAACAGCGTTTGCCGAGGCGTGGCGGGTATCGGCCAAAGCGAAAACCGCTTCCTTGTGCGGGACAGTGACGTTGCAACCCGCGTAGCCGTTTTTCTCAAGCGAGCGAATGAACGTTTCGAGCGCTGCCGGTTCTACAGCTTCTTTTGTGTAGAGCCCCGACAGGCCGAGGGTCTTAATCCAATAGTTATGGATCAACGGCGACCGCGACTGCTCGATCGGCCAGCCGATAACACAGGCTTTTTTCATTGGCGCGTTGCATCCTGCGTTCGTCATCCCGGCGCGACCACTTGGGAGTCCCCTTGCGGGAAAGGCCGGGATCCGGCATGCCGAAAATTAAAATCTAAACGCAGGTCAGAGACGAAATCGAAACTGACCGGATCCCGGCCTTCGCCGGGATGACGAACGCAGGATGCAACGCGCCAATGAAAAAAGCCTGTGTTATCGGCTGGCCG
>JANNFX010000045.1:0-41505 GCA_031380225.1 Hyphomicrobium sp. | reverse complement strand
AAATGAGCTCGCCTCAATTGCCGCCGGTCACCAACCGGAACTCACGGTCGTGATTCAATGACGGCACGCGCGCGCGGGCGTCTTCGAGCGCTTTGAGATCGATATCAGCCGCAAACACGCCAGGCTCAACGCCGCCTTCGGCGAGCGTCTGCCCCCAGGGCGAAATGATTAAACTGTGACCAAAGGTTTCACGGCCATGCTCGTGACGGCCACCTTGGGCCGCAGCAAAAACAAAGCACTGGCTCTCTATGGCGCGCGCTCTGAGCAGGGTGTGCCAGTGCGCCTCACCCGTTACGCGCGTGAATGCCGCCGGACTGGCAATGAAACTCGCGCCACCCTTGGCCAAGGTGCGGTGCAATTGCGGGAAGCGTAAATCATAGCATATGGTCAGACCGAGTTTGCCCCACGGAAGATCAACGAGCACAGCTTGATCGCCAGCTTCGTAGTTGGCGCTTTCGCGATAACTTTCGCCGTTTGGCAAATCGACGTCGAACATATGGATTTTGTCATAGCGGGCCGCGATGCCACCATCGGGCGCCAAAACATACGAGCGATTTGCAAACCGGCCTGACGGCACCAAAACTGCCATCGAGCCGATATGAAGCCAGATTTTCAATTCTTTCGCCAGCGTCTGGAATGCCGGCAGACAGCGGTTGCCGTCTTCCGGTTCTATTGCCGCCAGCAAACGCTCACGGCTCAGTTCCATCAGCGTTGTTACTTCGGGCGTTTGAATATATTGAGCACCGCCCGCTGCGGCTGCACGGATCAGGTGTTCGGCGTCAGCCATGTTGCGATCAATATCGCGGCCGGAACACATTTGAATGACAGCGGCGCGAAAGGTGGGAGTCGTCATCGACATTGAGCCTCAGCCAGCCTTGAGCAGGGTATCGAGTTTGCCCGAGCGGTCAAGGCTATGCAAATCATCACAGCCACCAACATGTGTGGCACCAATCCAAATCTGCGGGACTGTAGAGCGACCGCCGGCCTTGACGCGCAAATCTTCACGCGCCGTCGGTTGCCCAGTGACATCGATTTCGTCGAACGCCGCACCTTTTGTGCGCAGCAGTTCCTTGGCCAGATGGCAATACGGGCAGTGCCCGGACGTGTAGATGATGACCTTGGACATGGTTGTGAAGTCTTGGTTTTGAAGCGCTGACGCTGAATCAGCGGCGTTAATCACCATTCCAACTTAGCGTGTCCGCTCCGTGATGCAAGGTGCGTGGCTGGAATAGACGCATTGCTCCTCTGCATGGGTTGGAATTCAGCCCGCATCAGCGCCCTTGCCGGTCACCAAGGCCATCGCCAGAACGTCAACATGACGCGCACCGCCCTTTTTCAGAGCCTTTGCGCAGGCCCCAACTGTGGCCCCTGTTGTGATCACGTCGTCGATGAGCAGGATGTTGCGACCGGCGATCAACTGTTGATATTTTGCAGGCACGGTGAAGGCACCAGCGACGTTCAGTTTCCGTTCGCGGCGCGTCAGGCCAACTTGCTGTTTGGTTTTGCGCGACCTGATCAGAGCCAGTGGTGCATAGGTCAGGCGCGTTCCAACGGCGACATCTTGCGCCAACAAGGCCGCCTGATTGAAATGGCGCTGCATCAGCCGCAATCGGCTTAGAGGTACCGGTACGATGACATCCGCGTCTGCAATCAATTCACCACCGGTTTCACGCATCCAGCGGCTCAACAGCCGGCGCATGTCATGCCGGTCGCGGAATTTGAGATCGTGAACCAGATCACGCATTAGGCCGCTGTAGCTTGCGACAGCGCGCGCCCGGTCGTATGCGGGCGGCTTGGCAAGCGCAGCGGCAGATACCATTGTGCCGCCGGTGTCAAACGGCATTGGCAATCCGAGACGGTCGCAAAGTGGCGCCCGGATAAAATCGATCTGACTCCAGCATGCGGGGCAAAGCGCATCATGATCGGCGAGATTGGTTGAGCAGCCACGGCACACTGGCGGCATGATTAAGTCAGCGAGGTTTGATAAACCAGCGCGTGCGCCGACAACGGCTCGCTTGAAAAGCCCAAGCCTTGGTGCCGGGACCGGCAATTCTGGCCCGTCTAAGCCCTCGCCGGCATCGTCGTCAAAACTTTGTACCGCCTGCCCCATATCCCATAGTAGACACGTTACTGGAATTCGAGCCAGTGGAACTTCGGAGTAGCCGTGACCGCGCCGCCTCTTATCTTCGACCGGGCACTGCTGCGCCAGCGGCGCGAACGCGTGGCAATGTCAGCCAATGCGCACGATTTTTTGTTGCAGCGGGTTGCTGAGGATTTTGCCGAACGCCTGACATTGGTGAAACGCGACTTCGATACTGTGCTTGAAGTTGGCGCGCATCACGGGCTTCTCGGCCGCACGCTTTCTGCACCGTTCAAGTTCAAGCGCTTGATCTCGATTGAGGATACGCCGTCATTACGCACGCAATGCAATAGCGAAACGACCGCCGGCGATGCTGAAACGTTACCAGCCGGCCTGCCATTGGCCGGCCTTGCCATATCCGGGTTGTCTCTCCACCTCGTCAATGACTTGCCGGGGGCGTTACTCCAAATTCGGCGGGCACTAAAACCCGATGGATTTTTATTAGCAAGCCTACTCGGTGGCGCGACGCTGCATGAACTCAGGCATGCGTGGCTGGTGGCGGAGGAAGACATTCATGGCGGTGCGTCGCCGCGCGTGGCGCCATTTGCCGACGTTCGCGATCTTGGCGGCTTGTTGCAACGAGCCGGGTTTGCGCTTCCAGTTGCAGATAGCGATCGTGTTACTGTAACCTATGCCGACCCTCTGGCCCTGATGGCCGGGATTAAAGCCATGGGGGCGAGCAACATGCTGATCGAACGCGCGCGCCGTCCCGTCACGCGACGCCTGTTGATGCGGGCCGCCGAAGTCTATTCGGACACGTTCGGGCTGCCGGGCGGCCGCATACCCGCAACTTTCGAAATCATCACGCTCTCAGCCTGGGTGCCCCACGAAAGCCAGCAAAAACCGCTCCGTCCGGGCTCAGCACAAAAAAGGCTGGCCGAAGCCCTTGGCACAACAGAGACGGTGTTGCCGCAATTGCCAGGAAATCGCGATTCCGGCACCGAACAAGACCAATAGCCCCCTTGTGCCGGAACCGCTGGGCGACAACAATGCCATCAAAATGGTCCGCCATAAGGATCTCGCCCTGGGGGAATCACAAACATGGCAGCACTCGACGAAGCGCGCCTTGAGGCGATCCGGCGCGATCCAGACTTTGTTCGCTTAACGACAGCGCGGTCGCGCTTTGCTTGGCTCATGGCACTCTCAATGATGGCCATTTATTTCGGCTTCATCCTGTTGATCGCGTTCGACAAGGATTTGCTGGCCACGCGCTTCGGTGACGGCGTCATGACGCTCGGCATTCCGATTGGTCTTGGCGTTATCTTGTCGGCATTCGTTCTCACCGGTATCTACGTCGCGCGCGCGAATTCGACCTACGATGCACTTTCAGAACGCATCAAGGCCAAGGCGGGCGTGCAATGACCAGTGCGATGCTTTGCTTCCGCCATGGATTGGCAATTCTGGTTGGCGCTGTACTACTTTGCGGCCTGGTCAGCAGTCAGGCTCTCGCAGTTGGAGCGATTGACGGTGGCGTCAAGCAACCGGTCAATACCGAGGCCATCGTCATGTTTCTGGCGTTCGTGGCATTGACGCTCGGCATCACCAAGTGGGCCGCAAGCCGCACCAAGTCGACCAGCGACTTCTATGCAGCAGGTGGCGGCATCACCGGATTTCAAAACGGCCTTGCGATTGCCGGTGACTACATGTCTGCGGCGTCATTCCTCGGCGTCTCAGCGCTGATCTATAAATCCGGCTTCGATGGCTTGATCTATTCAGTCGGCTTTCTCGTCGGCTGGCCTTTGGTATTGTGCCTAATCGCTGAACGGCTCAGAAACCTCGGCAAATACACCTTCGCCGACGTGGTCGCGTTCCGGCTTGAGCAGCGGCCGATCCGGATTTTGTCGGCAGCCGGCACGCTGACAGTGGTCGCTGTTTATCTGATCGCGCAAATGGTTGGCGCTGGAAAGCTGATCGAGTTGTTGTTCGGGCTCGACTATCTTTACGCCGTGATCCTCGTTGGCGTCTTGATGATCGTCTACGTTGCCTTTGGCGGCATGGTGGCGACGACGTGGGTGCAGATCATCAAAGCCTGTCTGCTTCTCGGCGGCGCGACCTTCATGGCGCTGGCTGTGTTGATGCATTTCCAATTCTCTCCCGAAGCCATGTTCAAGGCGGCCACCGAAATTCATCCCGGCGGCCAGTCGATCATGGGTCCGGGCAAGCTCGTTTCCGATCCGGTGTCCGCCGTCTCACTTGGACTAGCGCTGATGTTCGGAACCGCAGGTTTGCCTCACATCTTGATGCGGTTTTTTACGGTCAAGGATGCCAAAGCCGCGCGCAAAAGTGTGCTCTTTGCCACTGGCTTTATTGGATACTTCTACATCCTGACCTTTATCATCGGTTTCGGTGCCATCACGCTGTTGATGAACGATCCAGCCTATTTCACGGTCGCGGCTGACGGTGGCTTTGACAAGATCGAAGGTTTGCGTGGCGGCAACAACATGGCCGCCATCCATTTATCGAAGGCCGTTGGCGGCAGCTTCTTCTTAGGATTCATTTCGGCGGTCGCATTCGCAACAATCTTGGCCGTGGTCGCCGGGCTGACGCTAGCTGGGGCCACAGCCATCAGTCACGATCTCTATGCCAACGTTTTCGCGCGCGGCACCACAACCGAATCCGATGAAGTGCGGCTATCAAAAATATCAGCGGTTGTGATCGGTTTGATTGCCGTGCTGCTCGGCTATGTTTTTGAAGAGCAGAACGTCGCCTTTATGGTCGGCTTAGCGTTTGCAGTGGCAGCAAGCTGCAATTTTCCCGTCCTACTCATGAGCATGTTGTGGCCCGGCATGACCACGCGCGGCGCCGTCATTGGCGGTTGGTTGGGATTAATATCCGCGATCGCCATGATGGTGCTCGGGCCAGCGGTGTGGGTCAAAACGTTCGGATACATGGACGCAATTTTCCCTTACGAGCACCCGGCATTATTTTCGATGACGCTGGCGTTTTTGGGCGTGTGGCTCGGATCAAAATTTGATCAGAGTGCACGTGGCAATGCTGAACGTGCGGCCTTCGCCGCTCAATTCGTCCGCTCCGAAACCGGCATCGGGGCAGAAGGCTCCGCGGCGCATTGACCAAATGTGCTGATATTTGAGCTTAAGCCACTGTCAGCTTTTGCAGACTGACCAGTTCGCCAATGCCTTTGCGTGCCAGCGCCATCAACTCGTGAAACTGCGCCTCTGAAAACGCGGTGGTTTCAGCGGTGCCTTGAATTTCAACAATGCCGCCCGAGCCGGTCATGACGAAATTGGAATCCGCTTCAGCGTTAGAATCCTCGGCATAGTCGAGGTCCAGCACCGGAGTGCCCTTATAGAGCCCGCACGACACAGCGGCGATGTGATCACGCAACACACCATCCTTGCACATGTCGCGCAGTTTCATCCATTGGATGGCATCGTAAAGCGCGATCCACGACCCAGTAATTGCGGCCGTGCGTGTGCCGCCATCGGCCTGGATCACGTCGCAGTCAATCGCGATCTGGACTTCGCCCAGTTTCTGCAAATCGACGACCGCACGCAGCGCGCGGCCAATGAGGCGTTGAATTTCCTGGGTGCGGCCAGATGGATGACCGACAGACGCCTCACGCCGGTTACGATCTGTTGTGGCGCGCGGTAGCATGCCGTATTCCGCCGTCACCCAGCCGCGGCCCTGACCTTTGAGCCAAGGTGGGAGCCGTTGCTCAACACTGGCCGTACAAAGGACATGCGTATTGCCGAACTTGATCAAGCAAGAGCCCTCGGCATGCATCGATACCCCGCGGTCGAAAGAGACGCGGCGCAATTCATCAGGTTTGCGTTTCGAAGGTCGCATGAACGGGCTTTTTGCTGATAGTCGTTGAAATTCGCCGCGACCGTAAGGGACCGGTCAAGTTTGTTCAACCCTGAATTGCCGCGCCGGATTGACGGAGCGGTGGACGGCTTCTTAGGCTAGTGGCTCTAACAAGGTTTTTCATGACCGGTATTTCTCAGCTGAACGAGCGTTCGCGCGCCATCCTTCGCCGCATCATCGAGGATTACCTGACCACGGGCGAACCGGTCGGCTCTCGCAACTTGGCGCGCATCCTGCCGATGACCCTGTCTCCGGCGTCGGTCCGCAACGTGATGTCCGATCTTGAGCGCGCGGGCTTGATTTACGCTCCCCACACCTCGGCCGGCAGGTTGCCGACACACAGTGGGCTGAGGCTGTTCGTCGATGGCCTGCTCGAGGTCGGGCATTTGACCGAAGAGGAGCGCCGCCAAATTGAAGGTCAGATCAAAATCAACCGGTCCCGGCCAATGGATCAGGTTTTGGCCGAAGCCGTCGAAATGATATCCGGACTGTCGCATTGTGCCGGCGTTGTCTTGACCGAAAAACAAGACCCACGTTTGAAGCACATTGAGTTCGTGTCGCTGGAACCTGGCAAAGCGCTGGCGGTATTGGTCTCCGATGACGGGATGGTTGAAAACCGTATTCTGACTTTGCCCGCAGATCTGCCACTGTCTGCCCTGGTCGAGGCGTCGAACTATCTCAACACAATCGTGCGCGGCTTGACACTTCCCGAAGCCATGGCCCGCATCCAAAGCGAAGTCTCATCGGCAAAGCAGGAACTCGACAGCCTGACGCAGAAAGTCATCACAGCCGGACTAGCGGAATGGTCGGGCTCGCTCGGCGAACGCAAAAGCTTGATTGTGCGTGGCCAATCAAACCTGCTCAAAGATCTCACCGCCTTCGACGACCTAGAACGCATCCGGATGCTGTTTGACGATCTCGAACAAAAGCGCGACCTCGCTCAATTGCTCGGGTTGGCCGAAGGCGGCGATGGAGTCCGCATATTCATAGGCTCTGAAAATAAGTTGTTCTCACTTTCAGGATCGTCGCTCGTCGTCGCTCCGTTTCATGACGAAACCCATAAAATCGTTGGTGTTTTGGGGGTCATTGGGCCGACACGCATCAACTACGGCCGCATTATCCCAATGGTCGATTACACGGCCAAACTGATGAGCCGTCTCGTCACTTGATTTTTCAGCCTTAAAGGCCGATATCGCGACTGAGATTGCGCCTCCAAGCGCCCCGTTTTCTACACTGGAGATTTGTGTGCCCGATATGCCCGACGATGATCTGCCCGGAACGCCCGATGCGCCTGCCGAGACGCCAGAACCCGCGCTAGAGGCGACGATTGGCGAAGCGCAGTGGGAAGAAATCATCAAAGTCTTCCAAACCGAAAACGAGGACCTGAAAAATCAGACCCTGCGGCTGCGCGCCGACATGGAAAATATGCGCAAACGCTACGAGAAGGAGAAAGATGAGGCAGCGAGATATGCGATCGCAAAATTTGCAGGCGATATCGTCAACGTCGCTGATAACTTTGAGCGCGCAGTCGCAGCCGTTCCGCCCGGAGCGGCTGAGGCCGATGACGCTTTGAAAAGCCTCATCGATGGCGTGAACATGACGGAGAGAGAGTTCATCAACACGCTTGAGCGCCATGGCGTCAAACGCATCAGTCCCGAGGGCGAAATTTTTAACCCGCACCGCCACCAAGCGGTCATGGAAACCGCCGCCGACGGCGTTCCCAATGGCACCATCGTCAAGGTATTCCAGCCTGGCTACATGATCAGCGATCGCGTTCTGAGACCGGCCATGGTGGTGGTTGCGAAAGGTGGCAAACCAACCGCTGATGGCCCTCCGGCTGCCAGCGCTGGCGAAATTGCTCCCGATCAGGACCCAAACTAGTACCCACTATCACAGCAATGAACTAATCACCCTTCAAACCAAAAGCTGCCTTGGCCTAAGCGCCCGGGCCGGGCTATGCCTGTACCAGACAGCAAGTGATGGCGAGCGATGGAACGCAAGGGCAAGCGGGCAGACAGCCAAGCAATAGGCGAACCACTGGCGGCGCTTGATGCCACCGATCCTGTGCGAGTTCATGCGTTGAGCGACTATGCCAAAGCAGGCCTACCGGCTGGCAATGCCGAACCACAGCTGCTCCCAGCATCAGCCATCACTTCAGCAGCCACCGGACAGGCAGACGCCCCCGCCACTCCGTCGATGGCACAATTCCTCGAAATCAAGACCGCCAATCCAGACAGCATACTGTGGTACCGGATGGGCGACTTCTATGAATTGTTTTTTGATGATGCCGTCGTCGTATCGGCAGCACTAGGTATAGTTCTGACGAAGCGTGGCAAGCACCGTGGCGTCGACATTCCGATGTGCGGCGTACCGGTCCATCGCGCCGATGACTATCTGCAGAAGCTGATCAAGCTCGGCTACCGGGTCGCGGTCTGCGAGCAACTGGAAGACCCAGCCGAAGCGAGAAAGCGCGGCGCCAAGGCAGTTGTGCGGCGTGACGTGGTGCGACTTGTGACGCCCGGCACGCTCACTGAGGATAGCCTGCTTGAATCAAAGTCACGAAACTATTTGACGGCGCTATTCCGAATTCCCGGCGGTCCGGACGGCTCGATCTTTGATGCCGGTCAACGCGCGGCGCTGGCGTCGCTCGATATCTCAACCGGCGAGTTTGAAACCGGCGAAGTGATGGGCCCGGATCTGCCGGGCGAGTTGGTGCGCTTGCAGCCGGGCGAGGTGATCGTTGCCGACACGTTACTGGCCGACGCCGAAGTCAAAAAGTGGATTGAACTTGCAGGTGCGGCCGCATCACCCGTTCCAGCAGCCTCATTTGACAGCCTCAACGGCGAACGTAATTTGAAGGCCCGGCTCGGTGCCGCCGATCTTGGAGGCTTCGGCGCGTTCACGCGTGGTGAGCTGGCGGCCGTGGCAGCGGTGTTGCGCTACGTCGAACTGACCCAGATCGGCAAAACGCCGGTTGTGCGGCCGCCAAAGCGAACGGGCAGCGGACAGTTACTGCTCATAGATGCGGCGAGCCGCGCCAGCTTGGAACTGGTGCGCTCGACAGCAGGCACGCGCGACGGCAGCCTGCTGGCAGCAATAGATTTTACGGTGACTGGGCCCGGCGCGCGCGAACTCGCGTCGCGATTGGCTAGTCCGCTCAGTAATCCCGCACCAATTGCTGCCCGCCTCGATGCGGTTGAGCGATTGTTCGAAGCAAGTTCTCTGAGGGACGCGATACGGTCCGCTCTTAAAAGTGCGCCCGATATGGCCCGCGCTATGTCACGGCTTGGCTTCGGACGCGGTGGACCACGCGATTTGGCGCAAGTCCGCGGCGGCCTTGCAAGCGCGCGAGAGTGCGCGGCGCTCTTGTCGAAGGCTTCCAAAACATCGGAATTACCGGAAGACCTAAAATCGATTGCCGCGCGCCTCACGGCCGTCATTGGCACACTCGCTGATCACCTCGAGCGCGCGCTGGCAGAAGACCTGCCGCACCTCCGCCGCGACGGCGGCTTTGTTCGCGCCGGGTACAGCAAGGACATTGACGATGCGCGCCAACTTCGTGACGACAGCCGCAACGTCATGGCTGCGTTAGAAGCAACCTACATTGAACTTTCCGGCATCAAAACGCTCAAGATCCGGCACAATAATATTCTCGGCTACTATATCGAAGTCTCGCAGCTGAATGCCAAGCCGCTCACAACGCCACCATTGTCTGAAACGTTCCGGCATCGCCAAAGTATGGCCAATGCAATGCGGTTCACCACACTTGAACTTGCTGAAACAGAAGGCCGTATCGCATCGGCTGCCGAACGTGCTTTAGCGCTTGAACAGGAGGTTTTCGAAGACCTGGCGAAGCAGGTCGCGACAGAAGAGGCGACATTGCTAGCGCTTGCCGCTGCCATGGCAGAACTCGACCATACGGCAGCGTTGGCTGAACTGGCCGCTCTTGAACGATTCGTCCGCCCGGTTGTGGACACCTCGGACGTCTTCGACATTCGCGGCGGCCGCCATCCAGTTGTTGAGCAAGCGTTGCGCGCCGTAAAGGCAGGGCCGTTCATTGATAACGATTGCGTCCTTGGCCGCGCCAATCAGCAAAGCCCGCCCGGATTTGACGATATGCCAGACGCACGGGTGTGGATCGTCACCGGACCAAACATGGCCGGCAAATCGACGTTCTTGAGGCAGAACGCGTTGATCACTTTGCTCGCACAAATGGGATCTTTCGTGCCTGCTAAATCCGCCCATATTGGTGTTGTCGACCGCCTGTTCAGCCGCGTCGGTGCATCTGACGACCTCGCGCGCGGCCGCTCAACATTCATGGTCGAAATGGTCGAGACGGCGGCCATTCTCAATCTGGCGTCAAACCGCTCGCTGGTCATTCTCGACGAAATCGGCCGAGGCACAGCCACATTCGATGGCCTATCGATTGCATGGGCAGCCCTTGAATACTTGCACAACACGTGCAACGCCCGCGCTCTATTTGCGACCCACTTTCATGAACTGACAGCCCTCGCCTCGCGTCTCAAGAGCGTCGCGAATGTGACCATGGATGTCAAAGACTGGCGCGATGAGATCATCTTCCTGCACAAGGTCAAAAGCGGAGCGGCGGACCGTAGTTACGGCATTCAGGTCGCCAAATTGGCTGGCCTGCCACAGCCAGTCATCGCTCGGGCCACCGAAGTTTTAGCGGCGCTCGAAAAAAGCGATAGGCGTGGAGCCGGTGGCGCAAAGCCACTTGATGATTTGCCATTGTTCGCATCAATCCGGCCCAAGGCCGCAGCGCCTTCCGCAGGCCAATCTGAAGCCGAAATAGCGTTGAACACTATCAATCCGGACGATTTAACTCCCCGCGCCGCCCTCGAAGCGCTCTATAAACTGAAGGCATTGGCCAATTCGGTCAAGACGCCAAAATGATCACACTTTGAGATCTTCGATTTGACGATGCCGCATACAGCACCTGCCGATGCCTTGCCGGCTTTTGATCCACGCGGGCTCAGGGTCGAACTGACTGCGCTTCATCACAAGCACGGCAATCCGCAGGACGCGCGCAAAGACGTCGTCGAGCGCTTGAAGGCGCTGGTGAAACACGCGCGCGCCGAAGCTCGCGCCGGACTTGAACGTGATCGCAACGGCCGGGCCTGCGCCAAAGGCCTTGCCGACTTCCAAGACGAGTTGATCCGTCTGATCTTTGACTACACCGTTACCCACGTCTATAGGGCCACCAATCCGTCAGATGCTGAACGCATGTCCGTGATTGCCACCGGCGGCTATGGCCGCGAAATGCTAGCGCCCGGCTCCGACATCGACCTGCTGTTTCTGTTGCCTTACAAACAAACGCCCTGGGGCGAGAGCGTTGCCGAGTATATGCTCTACATCTTATGGGACTTGGGCTTCAAAGTCGGACACGCGACCCGCACGGTTGATCAATGCCTCAAGCTTGCGCGCGCCGACATGACGATCCGCACCGCATTGCTCGACATGTGGCTCATTCACGGCGATCAAACTCTCTACAACGAACTTGAGCGGCGGTTCCGGTCAGAAGTTGTGAAGGGAACTGGGCGTGAATTTGTCGACGCAAAAATGGCGGAACGAACCGACCGGCACCAGCGGACCGGTGAAAGCCGCTATAAAGTGGAGCCGAACGTTAAGGACGGCAAGGGTGCGCTGCGCGATCTTCACACGCTCCACTGGCTGTCGAAATACATCTCTGGCCACAACGTCGGTCCCGAAACGGTTGCAGCCTCGATTTTCACCTCAGAAGAAGCCGCGACATTCCGAACCTGTGAGGACTTCCTGTGGACGGTGCGCTGCCTGCTGCACTTCATTGCAGGCCGTGCCGAAGAGCGATTGACATTCGATCTCCAGCCAATTTTGGCGGAACAGCTTGGCTACCGCGAAAAGGGTGGGCTGCGCGGCGTCGAACGCTTTATGAAACACTACTTCTTGATTGTGAAGGAAGTTGGCGACCTGACCACCATCCTGTGCGCAGCACTCGAAATGGATCAGATCAAAGCCGCACCTGGTCTCAATCGGCTATTCCAGCCATCGTCGTGGAGAATGCGGCGCGAAGTCCGCACGAAAACTGATTTCCGGGTCGAGAATGGCCGCTTGAATGTTTCAGACAAAGACGTGTTTAAGCGCGATCCCGTCAATCTGATCCGGTATTTTGCGCAAGCAGCAAAGTCTGGCGGGTTTTTGCATCCAACGGCCATCCGCTTGTTGCGATCCTCGCACCTGTTGATCAACGACAAGGTGCGCCGCGATCCGGAAGCTAATCGGATTTTTCTAGAACTGTTGACCGGCGGCGACAATCCGGAAGCCATTCTGCGGCGCATGAATGAAGCTGGTGTGCTTGGCCGCTTCATTCCGGAGTTCGGACAAGTTGTGGCGATGATGCAGTTCAATATGTATCACCACTTCACGGTCGATGAACACTTGCTGCGCACGATCGGCGAACTGGTGGAAATTGAGCGCGGCGGCGCTGTCAGCGAATTGCCGCTGTCGTCGGAGCTGATCAAAAGCATTCAAAACAAGCGTGTGCTGTACGTGGCTGCGTTCCTGCACGACATCGGCAAGGGCCGCGTTGAGGATCATTCGATCCTTGGCGCACGTATTGCACGCTCGTTGTGCCCGCGCTTTGGGCTGACGGCAGCGGAGACGGAAACGGTGGCATGGCTCATCGAGCAACACCTGACCATGAGCAATATCGCTCAGAGCCGCGACATCACTGACCCCAAGACAGTGCGCGATTTCGCAGACATTGTGCAAAGCCCGGAACGGCTGAAATTGCTGCTCATTCTGACCGTTGCTGACATTCGCGCGGTCGGGCCAGGGGTTTGGAATGGCTGGAAAGGCCAGCTGCTGCGCACGCTCTACGCTGAGACCGAGCCACTTGTCTCAGGTGGCCATACGTCCGGTCATCGCAATCAGCGTGTTGCTGAAGCAAAGACCGCGCTGCGTAAAGCGACCGGTGATTTGCCATCGACGAGTACTGAGACGTTTCTCACCAAGCACTATCCCGACTATTGGCTCCGAATTGACTCGCGCAAGCAGGCCGATCACGCGCGCCTCATCCATCGCGCCGAGACCGAAAACCTTTCGATAGCCACCGCCTACATGACCGATAAATTCACCGGCGTCACAGAGCTGTCGGTCTACGCACCCAATCATCCCCGCCTGCTGGCACTGTTCGCGGGCGCATGTGCAGCCAACGGCGCCAATATTGCAGGCGCACATATTTCAACAACACGCGACGGCTTTGCTCTCGACACGTTTATTCTGCAACGTGAATTCCAGGACGATGAAGACGAGCTCCGCCGTGCCAAACGCATCAGCGAGACCATCGATAAAGTCTTGAAAGGCGAAGTCCGGCTTGCTGCGCTGCTGTCTAAACGCAAGATGGTGACGAACAAGAGCGACGCATTCCGCGTTGCACCTGAAGTCATTATCAACAACGGACTATCGGATGCCTTTTCGGTCATCGAAGTCGCCGGCCGTGACCGTACCGGTTTACTCTACGAATTGACCAGCACATTGTCTGACTTGTCGCTCGATATCTCGTCGGCTCACATCACAACTTTTGGCGAAAAGGCGGTCGACGTGTTTTATGTCACCGACTTGACCGGTAAGAAGATCGAAACCGAAAACAGGCAGGCGACTATTCGCGCCCGGCTTGAAGCAGTGCTGGCAGGGCCAGCCCCAGTTGTGGCAGGCGCGCCCGCCCAAGCATGAAACCTTCATCATCGGCGGACGCCAGCCTTGCCCCCCAGACAGAACGCCGATAGCAGTGGTCCGCCATGAAACTCTATAAATCCTTCGCCACCGTCGGCGGCTTGACACTTCTGAGCCGCATTCTCGGCTTCGTCCGCGATACACTCGCTGCTGCCGTCCTCGGTGCAGGGCCCGTGGCCGACGCGTTCTATGTTGCGTTCCGGTTCCCAAACCTGTTCCGGCGCCTGTTCGGTGAAGGCGCATTCAACTCGGCCTTTGTGCCGTTGTTTGCTGGCAAGCTCGAAGGCGAAGGCAAAGAGGCAGCGCGAAAGTTTGCCGAAGAGGCAATGGCCGGATTAGCCGTTGTCGTCGTTGCCGTCTCAGCCCTGTGCATGATCTTTATGCCATGGCTGATGTACCTCTTGGCGCCAGGCTTTGCTGATACCCCGGACAAGTTTGATCTGGCCGTGCGGCTGACGCAGATCACATTTCCTTATTTGTTATGCATGTCTCTGGTCGCTTTAGCGTCCGGCGTTTTGAACTCGCTTGGCAAGTTCGGCGCAAGCTCGTCGATTTCGATCGTTCTCAATCTCGTGCTGGCTGGCGCCATGCTGTTGTCGATTTGGCTTGGCTATCGCAATGAACCGATGGCGGGCTACATTCAGGCTTGGGGTGTATTTGCCGCCGGTATTCTCCAATTGCTCCTGCTGATTTGGGGGCTGAAGCGCAACGGCTTTGCGCTGGCTCTCAGGCGTCCGCGCTGGTCGCCGGAAATGAAACAACTGGTCACTCTCGGGATTCCGGGCGTGATTGCAGGCGGCATTACCCAGCTCAACATTTTAATCGGAACCATGATCGCAACCCAACAGGATGGCGCTGTTTCGCATCTCTATTACGCTGACCGGCTATACGAGTTGCCGCTGGCTATCGTTGGCATTGCCATTGGCGTCGTGCTCCTGCCTGAAGTGACGCGCAACTTAAGGGCAGGTGACACTGTTGGCGTGATGAATAGTCAGAACCGCTCGCTGGAATTCGCTATGCTCCTCACGATTCCCGCCGCCGTAGCACTCGCGGTCGTGCCAACCGATCTTGTGAAGGCACTCTTTGAATACGGGGCTTTCAAGCCCGCTGACACGCCCTACACCGCGCGGGCGCTCGCAATCTTTGCAATCGGGCTACCATCGTTTGTGCTGATCAAAGTATTCTCGCCAGCTTTCTTCGCCAGGCAGGATACTAAAACACCAATGCGCTTTGCTGGCTGGAGTCTGACAGCTAACACGATTGGGTCCGTCGCGCTGTTCTTCGTCTTTCGCTGGCTCGGTTGGATGCCGCATCTCGGCATTGCCGTCGCGACTACAATCGGCGGATGGATGAATGCAATACTGCTGTGGCGTGGGTTGCAGAGCCGCGGCTATTTCGCAGCCGACGCTCAGCTCAAGCGCGCCATGCCGCGCATTCTGATTGCAAGCATGATCATGGGAGTTGCCCTATCTGGCCTGTCCTACGTCCTGTCTCCGTGGATTGCAGGCAACACCGGCTTTGCGCCCCGTATAACTGCGCTGTTGATCCTGATCGGCGGCGGCATGGCGATTTACGCTATCGCAGCAGTCCTAACCGGCGCGGTGAACCTTAGCCAGCTGCGGTCAGCCCTGCGCCGATCCACTTAAATGTCCGGCCGTTAACACTCTCGGCAGCACTTGCAGAGCAGGCGTCCACACGCCATAACGCGGACCGATCAAAGGAAAGAACTTTATGACCAAGATGGCCGCCAGCAAACGCGTTTTCTCAGGCATGCAACCGACCGGCAGCCTGCATCTCGGCAACTATCTCGGCGCCATGGTGCAATGGATCGAGCTGCAAAAGACGACCGAATGCATTTATTGCGTCGTCGATCTACACGCCATTACAGTGTGGCAGGATCCAAAAGAATTGCGCCATGCAATCCGGCTGGTCACGGCCTCCTACATGGCTGCGGGTCTCGACCCGAAACAAAGCATCTTGTTCAATCAGAGTCAGGTCCCGCAGCACGCCGAATTGGCATGGATCTTCAATTGCGTTGCCCGCCTCGGCTGGCTCAACCGCATGACGCAATTCAAGGAGAAAGCCGGCAAGGACCGTGAAGCGGCGTCCGTCGGGCTTTTTTCGTATCCGAACTTAATGGCGGCCGACATTCTCGCCTATCGCGCAACACATGTTCCGGTTGGCGAAGATCAAAAGCAGCACATCGAGCTGGCTCGCGATATCGCTCAAAAGTTCAACAATGATTTCGCAGATGGCATCCGGGATACGGGATACGCCGGCGGCGGGTTCTTCCCACTGCCAGAACCGGTGATCATGGGACCTGCGACGCGAGTCATGAGCTTGCGCGACGGTACTAAAAAAATGTCGAAGTCGGACCCATCGGATCTGTCACGGATTGCGCTGACGGATGACGCCGACACCATCGCCAAGAAAATTCATAAAGCCAATACCGACGCTGAGCCTCTGCCGTCTGAGGCCCTAGGCCTTGCAGGACGCCCTGAAGCCGACAATTTGACAGGCATCTTCGCTGCACTAACCGGCACGACCAAAGACATGGTGCTTCGCGACTTCGGCGGCCAGCAATTTTCATCGTTCAAGAAGGCGCTCGCTGATGCTGCCGTGGCACGCCTGACGCCGCTCAGCGACGGCATCACGCGCATGATGGCCGACCCGGCGGCAATCGACGCGGTGTTGGCAGATGGTGCCACGCGCGCCGAGGCTATTGCCAAGCCGATTATGGATGACGTCAAGGATATCGTCGGGCTGATCCGGCGCTAGAGTCTAGCCGCCGCGTCAGCTGCTGTAACTGCCGTGGCAATGCTTGTACTTCTTGCCTGAACCGCACGGGCAGCTATCGTTTCGGGCGACACGGCCCCAGGTTGCCGGATCGTTGGGATCAACGGCCGTGCCGCCACCCTTGCGGGTCTGCAGCGGCGCTCGCTTCAGCGGTCCGGATTCGCGAGGACCGCCGCGGCCGCGAGCAGCAATCGCACGGTCAACCATCGACAACTCTTCGACCATTCCGGGCGTCATCATTGGCTGAGCATCATCCATGCCCGTCGTCGGATCGATATGATGGGCCTCCATCGGCGGCAGCTCGGGTTCCTCGAGTTCGGGCGGTTGGCCGCCTTGCGTCAACTCGACATGCATCAGTGTGCCGGTTGTGGCCTCACGAAGCTTCGCCAGCATGCTCTCGAACAACACGAAGGCTTCGCTCTTATATTCATTCAGCGGATCGCGCTGGCCGTAAGCACGGAAGCCAATGACCTGACGCAAATGCTCAAGCGTCAACAAATGCTCGCGCCACAGATGATCGAGGGTCTGCAATAACACCATCTTTTCGATCTGCCGGTACATTTCGGAACCGATTTCCGATTCTTTCTGAGCCGCCTTTTCGTCGGCAGCCTTCAGCAAACGCTCTTCGATTTCTTCGTTCGCAATACCTTCCTCTGCCGCCCATTGTTCAATCGGCAAATCGAGTTCGAAAATACCGCTCATCGCTTCTTTGAGCATGCCGGTATTCCACTGTTCGGCGTAAGCATTCTCAGGGATGGCGCGCAGCACCAGATCCTGCACCACCTGATGTCGTAATTCGCGCACGGTATCAGAGACGTCGTCTTCAGCCATAATGTCAATACGCTGATCGAAGATGACCTTGCGCTGGTCATTCATGACGTCATCAAACTTCAAGATCTGTTTGCGGATATCGAAGTTGCGGGCCTCGACCTTCTTTTGCGCCATCTCGAGCGATTTATTCATCCATGGATGGGTGATCGCCTCGCCTTCTTGCAGACCGAGTGTTTGCAGGACGCTGTCCATGCGCTCGGAGCCGAAGATGCGCATCAAATCGTCATCGAGTGCGAGATAGAACTTCGAACGGCCCGGATCGCCCTGACGGCCGGAGCGGCCACGAAGCTGATTGTCGATGCGGCGGCTTTCATGCCGCTCGGTGCCCATCACATACAGACCGCCAGCGTCGAGAGCTTTCTGCTTCTTGACTGCAACGTCGGCTTCGATTTCAGATTTCATGCGAGCGATTGCCGCGTCATCGGGCGTGCGGCCTGCTTCAGTTTCCTCAGCAATCCAATCCTTCAGGCGGAACGATACGTTGCCACCGAGTTGGATATCGGTGCCGCGGCCAGCCATGTTGGTGGCAATCGTCACGGCGCCTGGAACACCGGCCTGAGCAACAATCGTGGCTTCCTGCTCGTGAAAGCGTGCGTTCAAAACCTTATGCGGGATCGGATGATCCTGGCTTTTCGCTGCGCCAATTGAAAGCAAATAGGTTCCAATTTCGTCGAGGTAAGTCTTGAGCTCTCCGTCCTTTTTGTCGTTGAGTGTCTTCGCTTGCGCAACCAACGTCGTCCCAAGCCCCTTGATGTAGGCCGGATCTTTTAAAAGCTCAGACAGCTGTTCTGACTTTTCAATCGAAGTCGTACCGACCAGCAACGGCTGGCCGCGGCGGCTGGCTTCCGCAATTGTGGTGACAATCGCCGCCAACTTTTCCTTCTGCGTGCGATAAATTTCATCGTCTTCATCGACACGTGCAACATTCAAGTTGGTCGGGATCTCGATCACTTCGAGGCCGTAAATGTCCATAAACTCACTGGCTTCGGTATTGGCGGTCCCTGTCATGCCTGCAAGTTTTTTGTATAAGCGGAAGTAGTTCTGGAACGTGATCGATGCCAGAGTTTGGTTCTCCGGCTGGATTTCAACATGTTCCTTGGCTTCAAGCGATTGGTGCAAGCCTTCCGAGTAGCGCCGGCCGGGCATCATGCGGCCAGTAAATTCATCGATGATGATGACTTCATCGCCCTTGATGATGTAGTCCTTATCGCGTTGGAACAGCTTATGCGCCTTCAGCGCTTGATTGACGTGATGAACATAGGTGACGTTCTCAATGTCATAGAGTGAGCCGGTCATCATGCCAGCGTCCGCCAGTAATTGTTCCATTCTAGCGTTGCCGGCTTCGTTCAAAGAAACCTGGCGCTGTTTCTCGTCGAGTTCATAGTCTTCGGCTGTCAGCTTCAGCATCAAGGCATCAACCGCCGTGTACAGATCCGCCTTGTCTTCGAGCGGGCCTGAAATGATCAGGGGCGTCCGCGCTTCATCGATCAAGATGCTGTCAACTTCGTCAACGATGGCGAAGGTGTGCCCACGCTGCACCATTTCAGATTTGCGCAACTTCATGTTGTCGCGCAAGTAGTCGAAGCCGAGTTCATTGTTGGTGCCATAGGTGACGTCGGCAGCGTAGGCTTCGTGGCGCTGTTGATCGGTCATGCCGTGAACAATGACGCCGGTGGTCAGCCCGAGGAACCGGTAGACCTGACCCATCCACTCACTGTCGCGTCTCGCCAGGTAGTCATTGACGGTGACGACATGGACGCCGGTGCCCGCCAACGCATTCAAATAGACCGGCAACGTGGCGACCAGGGTCTTGCCTTCGCCAGTTTTCATTTCGGCGATATCGCCCTTGTGCAGCACCATGCCGCCAATCAGCTGCATATCGAAGTGGCGCTGGCCGAGCGTGCGTTTCGCTGCCTCGCGGACCGTTGCGAAGGCCGGAACCAAGAGATCATCGAGCGTCGCCCCGGCTTTGACCTTCTCGCGCAACATTTCAGTGCGCGCACGAAGCTCCGTGTCGGACAGCGCTTCGACCTCGGGTTCAAGCGCATTGATCGCCTCGACTTTGGGCCGAAACACCTTGATCTTGCGTTCATTGGACGAGCCGAACAGCTTCGACGCCAGCGAGCCGATAGACAACATTTAATTTCGTTCCTTAAAATCAGGGACTTACAGCGCTAAGGGCGCGTCCGGGCGGTTTTGCCACCCGGCCATTGAGGGCAGATAAGGATTGCCCCCCTGGGTTGTCAACGCGGCGGGGCGGCAATTAGACCCCGACGCCGCCCTGATGTCGAATTCTTAACTTGGCACCCCGCGCCGCGGTGGTCTATTTCCCGCTCGCTCCCCAACGGGCCGGCCTCGGCCGCTTCCGAGCATAAAGGATGTTCCCCGTGAACCTGAAACGTATAGCCCCGGCCGCTAGTGCCTTATTCCTGGCGCTTTCGGCGCTCGCCCCCTTAGCCGCCCAAGCCGAAGGCACTGTCGTCGCCAGAGTTGACGGCCGTGACATTACAGATGCCGATCTGGCTTTCGCCGAAAGCGAAATCGGACTTGAACTGGGCAACGCCCCGGCCGACCAAAAGCGCCGCTATCTCGTTGAATATTTGATCGAAACAAACCTGTTCGCGGCAGCGGCAGACAGCGAAAAATTGACCACCGGTCCAGAATTTGAAAAGCGGGTCGCGTTCAGCAAGTTGCGGGCCGCCCAACAGATGTACTTCGATAAGAAGGTCAGGGAAGCCGTCGGTGAAGGCGCAGCGAAGGGCTTCTATGAGGACCAAGTCAAGATGCTCAAGACCGAAGAAGAGGTTAAGGCGCGCCATATTCTAGTTGGTGATGAGACCCAGGCTATAGACATCGCCGACAAGCTTTCCAAGGGCGGTGATTTCGCGGCCCTTGCGAAGGAATTCTCGGTTGACGGTGGCTCAAAAGAAAATGGCGGCGACCTCGGTTTCTTTGGCAAAGGTCAAATGGTGCCTCAGTTCGAGCAAGCGGCGTTTGCCCTCGCTAAAGGCGAAACGTCCAAGCCGGTGCAGAGCCAGTTCGGCTGGCATGTGATCCGCGTCGAAGACAAGCGCCAAAAGCCACCGCCAACTTTTGACCAAGTCAAGGGTCAGATTTTGGGGTCGCTCATGAAGTCGCAAACCCAAACGGTACTTGGCGACCTGCGCAAGAAGGCTAAGATCGAATACGTCGATGCGGCGATTAAGACGCAAGTCGACGACGAAGCCAAACGTCAGGCTGCGATGGAAGAGCAGATGAAAAAGCAGATCGAAAGCGGCCAGGCGGCGCCAATGCCAGAAAAGAAATAGTTCGATCTCTAACGACACCCGATTTGCAACGGGCCGCTTGAAAAAAGCGGCCCGTTCTGTTTCGTGGGGACTTCAAGATCTGGAGAGCGCTCGAAAATGGGTAAAATCACGACCGTATCGCCATTTGCTCCGGCCAACCTGCCGAAGCTCGGACCGCTTGATGGCGTGCGGTTTGCAACTGCCGAAGCCGGTATTCGTTACAAAGGCCGCACCGATTTGATGGTTGCGGTGATGTCGCCAGGGACAACGGCAGCCGGCGTACTGACGCAATCGAAAACTGCGTCCGCCCCCGTACTCTGGTGCCGCAAGGCCCTCAAGAAGGGCAAGGCAAGGATTTTGGTTGTCAATTCCGGCAATGCCAACGCGTTTACTGGCAAGCGCGGGTCAGAGGCGGTGGAAACGACCGCTGATTTTGCCACAAAGGCCGCTGGCTGCGCACGCCATGAAGTCTACGTCGCATCAACCGGGGTCATCGGTGAGCCGATGGATGCGGCAAAGTTCGCCCACCTTCTTGGCGGGATGGCTGAGAACGCTGATGCCGACGCCTTCGAACTTGCTGCCCGCGCGATCCTGACCACTGATACCTATCCAAAACTCGCGTCCCGGACGGCGATGATTGGCAAGGCGCCTGTCACCATTCACGGTTTCTGCAAAGGTGCCGGCATGATCGCGCCTGATATGGCGACGATGCTGTGCTTCATTTTCACAGATGCCGCGATTGCATCTGGCCCGTTGCAAGACTTGCTTTCAGAGCATGTCAAATCGACATTCAATTGCATGACGGTGGATGGTGATACCTCGACCAGCGACACCTGCCTGCTGTTTGCAACCGGCGCAGCCGTTGAGCGCGGCCAAGAGCCGGTAAGCAGCAAGACTCCGCCAAAAAAGCTGAAGGACTTCTCGGCTGCATTGCAAGACTTAATGCGCGATTTAGCAATTCAGGTTGCAAAAGACGGCGAAGGTCTGTCGAAGTTTGTGACCTTCAAAGTCGAGGGCGCGAAGACCAAAGAGGCAGCGCGCAAAATCGCGATGTCGTGCGCCAACTCTCCGATCCTCAAAACAGCGATTGCGGGCGAGGATCCGAACTGGGGCCGCGTTGTGATGGCCGTCGGCAAATCAGGCGAAGCCGCGGACCGTGACAAGCTTTGCATTTGGTTTGGCGAGCATTGCGTGGCTAGAAATGGTGAGCGCGCTCAGGAGTATGCCGAGGCAACGGTCGCGGCGTACATGAAAAATCGTGAAATCGAAATCCGCATCGACGCCGGCGTTGGCAAGGCTCGCAACGAAGTGTGGACCTGCGATCTCACACACGACTACGTCTCAATTAACGCTGATTATCGAAGCTAACGAAGGGGAAGTTCGCCCATGTCGCCCGAGTTCTGGCAAGACCGGTGGATTAACAACGACGTCGGTTTTCACCAAAAAACGGTGCATGACGGTCTGGCCGCTCACTGGGCCAAGCTCGGACTGGCCAAAGGGTCTGGCGTACTTGTTCCGCTTTCGGGCAAGAGCCTGGACATGGTCTGGCTGGCAGAAGCCGGGCATGACATCACCGGCATTGAACTTTCCGAAATTGCCATCAATGATTTTTTCAAAGAGCGCGGCATTGCACCGGCCAGCATCGCACGCGACGGCGCAGTATTGAAAATGGGCGGACCGTACGCATTGTGGTGCGGTGACTTTTTCAAAATACCCGCAGCGGCTACGGCCCATGTGTCAGCAATTTATGACCGCGCGGCATTGGTTGCGATGCCAGCACAAATGCGTGAAGCCTACGCCCACCATCTAATTGCACTTATGCCTCCAAAGGCGGTGATGATGCTGGTCAGCCTTGACTACGATCCCTCCGAAATGACCGGACCGCCATTTCCTGTTTCAGACACTGAGATCGAACGGTTGTTTGGCACTGTATTCTCAATAGATCGTGTCGAGCATCACGACATCATTGCTGCCAACCCGCATTTTCGTAAACGGGGCCTGACAAGGCTCATTGAAACGGTCTCGATTCTAAGGCGCAAAGCGTGATGGGCGCTGCACCACAGCAGAAAATGCGTCGCATAGTCTTCGTGGTCGCAGCAGCCCTGGTTGATCGTGACAATCGCGTTCTGATTGCCCAACGCCCAGAAGGCAAAATGCTGGCTGGATTATGGGAATTCCCGGGCGGCAAGCTTGATCCCAATGAGACGCCCGAAGAAGCCTTGGTGCGCGAGCTGCACGAGGAACTTGGTATTACCGTATGCCTCGAATGCTTGGCGCCGTTTACGTTCGCCAGTCATACTTACGAAGACTTTCATCTGATGATGCCGCTTTACGTCTGCCGGAATTGGGACGGCGAAGTGACAGCGCGCGAAGGGCAAGCCTTAAAATGGGTACGGGCAGCTGACCTGCCGTCCTACCCAATGCCGCCTGCTGATATTCCGCTGATCCCTTGGTTGAAAGACCTATTGGGATAACAATCGCGGGTTATCGGTCTCGACTACTCCACCAGTAAACCACGCCGTTGCATATCGGTGATCAAGTACTCGACCAAGACGTCGGCTTCCGCGTGGACACTGTCGAGCCGTAGCTCGGGGGCTTCCGGCACTTCATATGCGGAATCAATGCCGGTAAAATTCCGGATCAGACCTTGCCGGGCCTTTTTATAGAGCCCTTTCGGATCGCGTGCCTCGCAGACTTCAATCGGTGTATCGACATAGACTTCGAGAAATTCTCCGGTTTGGAAAAGCTCTCGCGCCATCCGTCGTTCGGCGCGGAACGGTGAAATAAACGATACGATCACGATCAGGCCGGCATCGACCATCAGTTTGGCAACTTCGGCGACACGGCGCACGTTTTCGACCCGGTCGGCGTCCGCGAAACCGAGATCGCGATTGAGGCCGTGGCGGACGTTGTCGCCGTCAAGAATATAGGTGTGCTGTTGGCTGGCGTGCAGTTTGCGCTCAAGTAAATTCGCGACCGTCGATTTGCCGGATCCCGACAGCCCGGTAAACCACAAGCAGCAAGGACGCTGGCTTTTTGCGGTTGCCCGTGCCGACTTGTCGATGGTTAGTGCTTGCCAGTGAACATTTTCGGCGCGCCGAAGGCCGAAGCGGATCAGTCCCGCTCCGACAACGAACCCCGTTGTTTTGTCTTCGAGCGTAAAGCGGCCGAGTTCGCGCCCGGCACGATGGGGATCGAATGCCAGCGGCATCGATAGCGAGATATTAACGAGGCCGGCGTCGCCATTTTTCAACTGCCGTGCCGCAGTCTCTTCCAGGGTCGACGGGTTGATCTTATGCTTCAACAGGCTGACTGTGGCCGTTGCCGACTGGGTGCCGCAGTTAAGCCGGTACGAACGGCCGGGCAACAGTGGTGCGGTGCCAGACCATATCAGATGAGCGGCAATTTGATCGGCTATTTCGGGCCGTGAGCCGGCCGATGCAATGACATCGCCTGGTGCCAACGTAACTTGATCATCAAGCTGAATATTTGCTGGTTCACCTGGCGTATAGGCTGTCACGGTTGCAGCGCGGCCAGCCGGCAAAACAGCCACTCGGTCGCCAACGTTTACGGCGCCAGCAATAAGGTTTCCGTTGCCTCCGCCCGGCCCCGTTGCGGCAGCTACAGTAAACCGCATCGGCGCGTTGGCGTGGCCGGCTGCCGGAAGCGATGTGAGGTAGTCTGCAACGGATTTGCCACGATAGGATGGCGCAAGTTCGCTTCGCAGGAGGATATTGTCGCCCGCTGCAATCGAAACTGGAATGACTGCGAGGGTCGCAAATTCGAAATGCCGTAACAGGTCTTCGGCTTCCAGTTGCCGGGAGTCAAATTCGTCATCTGCTGGTGCCAAGGCCGGGTCGGCATCGATCAGCACCAACAAATTTCGAACGCCAGCAAGATGCAGAGCCAGCGCATGGCGCTCGATGGTGGGCGTGATGCCGTCTACAAGTCCGACGATAAGTATCGCCACATCTGTTGAACTGGCTGCGGCAATCAGGTCCGCGCCTTGAGCGATCCGCGGCGCAATTTTTCGAGCTGAAGTGCTGACGGTCGCGGCGGACACCGGTGCCAACAACCGCCCCAAATCATCTGGCGAACCATCAGCCCGGCCGCAAATCAAACAGTTGAGGTCAGCCGGGATCGTTGGCATTGTGGCTCTTTGAGTTAGCAGATTGCGTTTATGACCGGCTACAGCGGTTGTTCAGGAGCGGATTCCTTTTCCAATCTCTTTATGCGCTCGCGAAGCTTTTTCACCATGCCTTCGAAGTAATCGAAGACTTTATCGACATCCTTTTCTGATGGCACCGGAATTGACCCGCTTGGACCCGGCAGCGGAACAGACTTTTCGCTGGGTGTTCCCGGAGTTGGCTGGCCAGGCTCAGCCATACCAAGCATCTCTTCAAGGTTTTTCTTGTCGGTCTTGAGGGCCTTGTTTTCTGATTCGAGCCGCTCGACTTCACTCTTGAGATGGTCAGCAGCATCAGCCATCGGCGTGCACGACCAATCCGCGGCTGCTTTGGTGCAAAATGACATCGCACCCGTTTGCCGGTCGAGGCGAACAAAGCCGCCATCTGTTGGGTTTACAGTGTAACGGCCGTCATCAGCGGCCGCCAGTGTTGGCCCTGCTGCAAGTCCACCTGAAATGGCCACAGCGGCAGCAATTTGGCTTAGTCGTTGACCCAAATCTGGCATTTCGGCCTCCACGCAATGGTGACAGGACCTGTCCTCCTGTCTCGGTTGTTTATATACGGTTTTGATACTCGAATTTCGACGCTGGAATAGCAAACCCGGCCCGCGAGCGCGAATCGCTCCGCAAATTAGCGACGGCAAAGGCTCAATTTAACTGTCAGGCGCCCCCGGTAAGTTCTTTAAATATCGTTATATTTCAATACGTTATATGGACAATTAAGACGGGAGTAACATGCTTAACCGAACATTTACTGGGCTCTGCGAGCTTCCAATCATCCACTGTCGAGCTCGTTCCTCGTTCTGCAGTCTTCCAGCACTAGCCGCACCGTTCGGATCGCAACCGCGTCCGCCACCGGAGCCGGCAGCGTCCGACGGTCACGAGGAACGGTATGCTCCCAGATAAAAACAAAAAAACCGGCGAAAGCAATTCGACCGCCGCCGAGCCGAACCGCACGCCGGCCGAAGTGCGCCAATTATTGAACGTCATCGCGGGCCAGATCGCGAGCGCTGACTTCAAGACCAGCGCCAACTTCGACGATATCAAATCCCGCTTGGTGCAACTTCAACATCAGGCGCAAACAGCTAAAGCAGAAGCCAGTGGCGAACTGGCCGGCGAGTTCGAGCGCATCGAAGCCTCACTCGCTGAATTGACAACTTTAATTCCGGAATGGGGTACCGAGGCTGCAGATGTGGCCAGCGCTCCAGCCGCTTTGCGATCAGCGGCAAGTGGCTGGGCTGGTACTGCGCGATCGTCTGGCAGCAAAGCCGATCCGTTCGATATCGTCGACAACGGCGTCGCGACGCCCGATAGTGCAGACTGGTCCCAGTCCGAGGCCGAACAGCTGACCCGTGTTTACGAAGAGGCCAATTTCAAGGATGCACTTCACAGGCCCGCATCGGCATCGATCGCAGTCCCAAGCCAGCCGGTCCAGTCCGCCACTGCAGCAGCGGCCGTTGCTCACTCCAAGGAAACGATCCCGCACAGCACGATCAGCCAACCATGGCTTGAAGACCGCTTTTCCGAAATCGCCGCTGGCCTTCAACATATTCTAGATGAAACCCATCCAAGCGTAACCATCGCGGCGCTCGATGAACGGCTGTCGAAACTCGAAACCCATTTGACCTCAGTTTTTCAGTCAACCGGGGGCCACAGTGACGCTGAAGCACTGCGCCAAATCGAAAACTACATCAGCGACGTCGCACGGCAGTTCGAGAAAGCGCAAGGCCAGTTTGGGCGCATCGAAAACATCGAAACGCAATTGAACGCCGTCGTTGATCATCTCGCAGCCCAACTCGAATTGCAGCCTGAAACTGCGCCTCAGTTGGCCGGAGCAGATCTGCAGCGCCTCGTCGAAGATGCTGCTGAAATGACGGCCCAGCGCTTCGCCTCAGCTCAGTCGCTGGCCGCGGTTGGGCAAGATCGTGGACAAGACGGCGGCATCGATAGCCTCAAGGACCTTCTCGAAGGCTATATCAGTGAACGCCGCCAGGGCGAAGAGCACAACTCTCTGATGCTCGATACCGTTCAACAAGCGTTGATCCGTGTTCTAGACCGCATGGATACACTTGAGACCTCGCACGAAAAAGCGGTCTCACAATTGATATCAAAGCCGCATGCGCCAACACCTTATAGTCAGCCACTGAGCGCGCCAGAAGCGAAAGATCCGCCAAATGGCTTCGAACGGCGCGCCAACCCGGAACGCCGCGCTCCGGAATTTAGCGATTATCAGGCAGCAACGACCGCTCCGATTGCCGCCGCCCCATTGCGGCCCTCGATCCCTGTCGCACCCGAGCCAGTGAAAACACCGGAACTTGCGCAAGCCCGCAACAGCACCGATAAATTGCGACAGGACTTTGTGGCTGACGCCCAGCGTGGCCGTCAACGCGCCGCAGCCATGCGGTCGTCTGACCCAGCATTCATCGAAGAGCCTGCATTTGATGACCAGCTTGATGCGATGGACATACCCCGCGGCCGCATGGGCGCGCCGCTGAATGACGGCGCTACCGCGGAGGCTTCACCAATCCGGATGCCTTCGCGCAAATTCCTTGTTGCTGCAGCTGCAGCAATTCTTGTTTTGTTAGGCAGCGTCTCGTTGATGAAGTCGTCCATCCCCGAGCCATCCGACAGTGCAATGGGGACGCCTCAGATTGAATCAACCGAGGCCCCAGCAGCCAACGCCAGCGGCGCATCAGCCAAGCAAACGGCACCGTCTGCAAATGGCGCCACGCAGCAGATCATGCCGGGTGGAGCTGCTCCGTCAGCAGCACCCGCGCCGCATTCATCGCTGCAATTTGACAATGACGATCCAGCAACCGGTGACGCCAGCTCGGCCACGGTTTCGGACACCACAACGACGATCCCAGGCCTGCGTGTCCGCGCGCCTGACAACACCCAATCTGCTGCCGATATTGTGCTGTTGCGCCAGCAGCAGAAGCTCGCAGAATTGTCAAATCAGGTCGGCGAGACGGCGGCGAATATGATGACGCCAGCTGCCTTCATGCAGGACGTGCCGCTGACCAAGGTCCCCACGGCCGTCACCGCTACGGCAGCTCAAGGGACGTCAAGCGCGCTTGATTTGCCGCCCGTTACTGTTGGACCTCTGTCACTGCGTCTTGCCGCTGGCAAGGGCGATCCGTCAGCCGAGTTTGAAGCTGGCAGCCGTCTCGCTGAAGGCAAAGGAACTGGCCAAGACTTCAAGGAAGCGATGCGCTGGTATCAGCGCTCGGCGTCGAAGGGCTTCGCTCAAGCTCAATATCGCCTCGGCACAATGTACGAGCGCGGCCTTGGCATCAAGGCTGACCTCGGCATGGCGCGGAACTGGTATCAGCGCGCAGCTGAGCAAGGAAATATCAAGGCGATGCACAATCTTGCAGTCTTGAGTGCCGGGCGCCAGAACGGCAATCCTGACTATGCCACAGCGTCGAAGTGGTTCACGGATGCAGCCACCCGTGATCTGAAAGACAGCCAGTACAATCTCGCGGTTCTATATGAGAACGGCCTTGGCGTTGAAAAGAACCTGAAGCAGGCCGCGAAATGGTTCAGCTTAGCTGCGCGCAGCGGCGATGCGGAATCGGTGCGCCGCCGTGATATCTTAAAGGCCCAGTTGACGACTGAGGACCAATCGGTCCTCGCTCAAGATATCGCAACATACAAGCCGATCTTCGAAAAGAACTTAGTCATCAACGATGCCCGCGCTGCTGGCGAAGACTGGAAGAAGCGCGCCAACGCAGATGAGACGCAGCCCGCAACGGCGCCTGCTGAACCGCAGTCGTAATAGGGATCGCCTACTTGTGTTTTGGGCTGCCGTAGCTGGTATCTTGGCCACCCAGTTTTGCGCCGGCACCGGCAGCACCTGCATCGCTGGCATGATCACTGCCGTGACCGCTGATGCGATCAGACAAAGCCAGCAGCACACTTGAAACGACGAACACCAAATGGATGATGACGAGCCAAAACAAGGTGCGCTCAAGGTCAGGTGTGACCTGTTTGATAGCCATAAACTGCTTCAAAAGCTGAACGCCAGAAATCGCAACGATCGACGACATCAGTTTGAGCTTGAGACCGCTGAAATCGATGGTGCCCATCCATTCGGGCCAATCCTTGTGGGCGCTGTGATCGATTTTGGAGACGAAATTTTCGTATCCTGAAAAGATCACAATAATCAGCAGCGACCCCATCAGGGAGAAGTCGACGAGCGCCAGAATGCCAAGAATGATATCGGATTCGGTGCCAGAAAACGCGATCGACGCGACGTGCAGTAACTCCATGCAAAATTTGATCAGCAAAACGATAATCGACAGTGCCAAGCCCAGATAAAACGGTGCCAACAGCCAACGGCTGGCAAAAAGCAGCTTTTCGAGGACGTCTTCGAAAGCTTTAATGAAGTCCTGCATCAGGAATGGCTCCGGTGAAACGGCGATGTACTCGACGCGCGTCTATGGCATGCACCGAGGTCTGGCTGCAAGGCGCAGGGGCGCCGCCGGGATCAACGGCTTGATGCGGAGCGGTTGTTTTTGTTTTGTGCACGAGCGAGTGTTCGCGATTTGGCGGAGTAATTGACCGCCCTTAATGCGGCGAAGCGCCGGCAGCTAGGGAGTGACAGGCTGCATGGCAGGCGCTGCTCGCGGACGCCGGTCAACGGCAGCCCCGGCCGCGGCTGCGGTGCGACGAGGCGCGGGATGTACTCGTAGGCCAGCGCTGGATCGATCGATGTAACGCCCTTCATGGATCCTGGCTCCGCTGTTGCCGTCACCTGGACGGGGGACAAGGGCGGCGCCGGGCTTCGTAAGGCTTCGAGCGTTATCGCTTCCTCGATCGGGAGCTTCGACGGAGGCTGCACCACCACCGGCGGTGGCTCCAAGTTTGTCATCGGACCGGTCAGGTGCGGGACCTGTTCCTGCGGCCGGCTGGCCTGTTGAATTGGCTGGTCCGGCTGCAGTGTCTGGGACGATGGCTGCGCTGCCTGAAACACCACCGGCCACGCCATCGGTTGCTGAGCCTGATCCGGCACTGGCTGGGACGCCGACGTCTGGATTGGGACAAACCACGCGGACTTGTCCGAAGTTAGAAGCTCTGCGGCCGTTGGGCCGCACACCGCTAAAGGGCCAGGGGCGCCCGCCTCCAGCGGGCTCGAAGTTGCGTCCTGGACTTGATAGCGGCCATTGCAGACACTGACCTGTGGCGGCCGCTTTGTGCGTTCGAAAGAGTCGAATCCCGCCTTCAGTTCAGACCAGAAAGGATGCCACTCAGAATCTTGATGCTTCGCGAGTGTTGCCTCCGACATCCGGAACGGAAACACATGCACTGGCACATAGCGCTGGCCTGCCCTCAGGGCCGCTGCGGTCAACGTATAGATTTCTTCGATGACCGGATTGGTCATCGCGAAACACCCAACCGACGAACACCCGCCGTGGACAAGAATATAGGAGCCATTACGCTTCAAACTCTCGTCGTATGCGTTTGGAAATCCTAAATTCAGCGCCTGCCGCCAGCGCCCTAATCTGTGCAGTTGGCGTGATGTGACGGTGTAGAAGCCTTCCGGTGTTTGCTTATCGCCTTCATGCGTCTTAGGTCCCAGTGTTCCCGACCAATGGCAAATTGGGTATGTATCGAACAACTGGAATGTGCCGTCTTTCTCGAACCAAACCTCAAGTTCGGATTGCGCTTTGAAAATGCGCAGGTAGACCGGTTGCCCTGGCTTCAAGCCTTTAGCTTCCAGGCGTTCGGCGAATTTTGCGATATCGGGCGTGCCCGGTAACGGAAGCCGGCCCATGGCCGCTGTGCGCTGGCGCTCGATGCGATCCGACGCTTCGTCTTTTAGTTCGATCGAAACAGCACCAGCGGAGGCGGCCGTTAGCAGCACCGCCGCACAACCGGCCAGCGCAACGCGCAACGATCGCCAAACCTTCAGGGGCATACCGACTGCCTCCCACTCAACTACGGGACGGATTAACCATGCTAATCTTCACTCTCGACCATAGCTCAGCCAAAGCAATGGCGGAAGCGGTCGCCCACGGACAAATCAACCACTTTGTTTGAGTGCCAATCAAGTCTTTGTTTTAACCGGTGTTTTGATGTCACTGCAATTAACGCCGATGGGCTGACTGCCGTCTGTTGTGGCGCCTGTTGGAGTGATCACGTAGAGGCCGCCGCAAACGCTGATCTTGGGCGGCAATAGATTAGCCTCAAATGCGTCAGAACCTGGCTTCAGGCTGCGCCAGAATGCGAAATTCGGACTATGCGCCTCGCGCTCCAAATTGGCATCCGACATCCGGAACGGCAGCACTTGAACTTGAAAGCGTTTTTGACCACGATCAAGCGCTGCACTGACAAGGTTCCAGACCTCATCGACGGCTTCATTGGTAATTGCAAAGCACCCGATAGACCCGCAACCGCCGTGTACCATGATGAAAGATCCAGTGCGCCCTAAACCGGCATCAAAAACATTCGGAAAGCCGATATCGAACGACCGGTGCCAGCGGCTCTTCGGATTCAGTTGTTTGGCGCTAACGGTATAAAAGCCTTCCGGTGATTGGCGGTCGCCGCGCTTCAACTTGGGCCCGAGCCATCCCGACCAACGGCAAATCGGATACGTTGCAAAACGGTGAAAACGGCCATCGCGCATCATCCAAAGTTCAAGTTCGAAATCACGTTTGAAGATGCGCACAAATACGGGATCGCCAAGATTGAGGCCGTTGTCTTTCAACCGGGACTCGAGATTGGCAAGGTCAGGCGTGCCCGGCATTGTCATGCCCAGCCGCCACATCGCGTAGCGCTTGTTGCGCTCGAACTCCAAAGCTTGATCGGCAAACGAGCGTCCGGATGGCGGCCAATAATGGACGGCAAAAACAACCGCCAAGGCTGCGAGGCCTGCCAGACCTAATAGCCATAGCCGTTTGAAGCGCGACAGCTTGCGCGCTGATTGGGCTTGTCTATTCGAATCGACGGTGCTGCTCATGACAAATACCAACCTGCGCAGATTCTGACTCTTGTTTTAGATGCACGCAGGTTGGTATTCTCCTGTGTTTGCGCGCGGCCGCGTCCTGCTGGAAGCAGGCAAGCAAGATGGCAACCCTGCGCGCGGATACCAACCTTTATGGGTCAGCACCCATGAAGGTTAGTATAAGGCAAAGCAACAGATGGCGCCAATATCGTGGCGAGCTGTCAGTCGAATGGTGCCGGCGTTGGTTTACTGCTTGAAGCCAAGTGCTGAGGCATTCGCTGGAACCGGATGCATACCGGCAGCATCTCCCGTGCTCATCCAGCCGCTGTTAGCGTTAGCCATTGACTGCTGAGCTGTGTTGACAACTTCCGCGACGTCGCGTGTCTTCGGACCGGCAACCATGAAGGGCGCGGCAGCAGCTATCTTAAAATCAGGCAACGGTGAGAACGGCTGCAAGGCCGGCCGTTGGAACTGAGGGCATCTGGCCTCAGGATTGATGCGTCCGCTGGCCGGTAGAATGACATTTACAACATAGCGCCGCTCACAAACGGCAATATCCGGCGGCACCCGTGTGGTTTCAAAGCTGTCGTAGCCTTCCTTGAGTGTCTTCCAGAATCCAAAATGTTTATGCTTTGCAAACCGCGCCAGCTTTTCGTCCGTCATGCGGAATGGGAATGCATGCACGGCAAAGCTCAACTGACCGCCGCGGAAACTTTCACGTGCGAGGCCGTAAATTTCTTCCGACAGTGCGTCTGTCATCGCGTAACAACCGGCAGACTTGCACTTGCCGTGAATCATCAACGCGGTGCCGGTACGATTGTTGGCTTTATCGAACGCATTCGGGAAGCCGAGGTTAAAGGCCACGTGATACTGCGAATCCGGCTTCATCTGATTTGGCGCGATGGAATAGAACCCTTCCGGCGCTTGACGGTCACCGGTTTGAATCTTCGGTCCGAGGTCTCCCGACCAGTTGCAGATCGGATAGGTTTTGAGGTGATAGAAGCGCCCGTCTTCGCGCGCCTTCCAAACTTCAAGCTCGGATTCTTCTTTGAACAAGCGGACGAAGATCGGCGTCTCAGGCTTCATGCCCTTTTTACCGAGCATCATCAGGGTTTCATTGGGAAGCGGCTGCTCAGCTGCCGTCAATTCAGGTGCGCTCGCGCATGCGGAAAGGCCGATGGCCGCCGCCAAAGCAACGCCAATGATCGCAACGCGCATCCGCGTTCCACTGAATTCAAGATCACTTAAACGCATACGCCAGTCCCTCGACATCAGCGCACATTAGTCAGTCCCACCCGTTAACAATCTCTTAAGCTTACGAAAGACTTAAGACCACCGCAAGTGAACGTCGTCAATCGTCCTCTGTTTGACCCCACGAATGGGGCGATCGAAGGGCAACCAAGCCAGCCTACAGCGTCCGGCCGATGGCTAAGAACCTGTCGTGGCGTTGTTTTTTGACATCGGCGGGGGATTTGCCATCGAATTCGGCGAGTGCTTTAGCGATCGCATCACCCGCTGCTTTGATTGCAGCCTTGTGATCGCGGTGAGCACCACCGACTGGCTCTTTGACGATGGTGTCGATGACGCCCAGCTGTTCGAGATCCTGAGCCGTGATCTTCATCGCGGTCGCGGCTTCTTCTTTCTTGGTCGCATCACGCCAGATAATTGATGCCGCGCCTTCCGGCGAGATAACGCTGTAGATCGCGTGCTCCATCATCAAGATGCGATTTGCGGTGGCAATGGCAATCGCGCCGCCTGATCCACCTTCGCCAATCACAACTGCGATCATGGGCACCGTTAAACCAAGACAGCAGTCGGTCGAGCGCGCAATTGCTTCGGCCTGTCCGCGCTCTTCTGCACCAATGCCGGGATAGGCACCTGGCGTATCCACGAATGTGATGACCGCCATGCCAAAGCGTTCGGCAAGCTCCATCAGCCGCACAGCTTTACGATAGCCCTCAGGCTTGGCCATGCCGAAGTTATGATGCAGCCGGCTTTCGGTATCCGAGCCTTTTTCATTGCCAATCACGACCACCGGGCGGCCGCGGAACCGGCCCATGCCACCCATGATGGCCGCGTCTTCGGCGAAGTAGCGGTCACCGGATAGCGGTGTAAAGTCTTCGATCAAAGGCTCGATGAATGCCAGCGCATGCGGCCGGTCGGGATGGCGCGCCACAAGCGTTTTCTGCCACGGCGTCAACTTGCTGTAGATGTCGAGCAATGACGCCTTGGCTTTTTGCTCAAGCTTTTTGATTTCTTCGGCAATCGAAACGCCATCGCCGCTTGATTCGAGCGCGCGCAATTCCGCAATCTTGCTTTCGAGATCGGCAATCGCCTTCTCAAATTCGAGATATGTGCGCGGCGCTACCGGCTTCGGTGCGGGGGCTTTATCCACGGGCCTACCTTAGATTTGGTGTCAAAAATATCGAGCCAGGACCCTCAGACGAGCAACCCGCCTGAGTCAAGACACCGGGCGGGCCAAAGTGGCGCAGACTGTGAAGTGCCTGGGGGATTAGTCAGTTTACCGGCTCGCGACATTACCGCCGCTTAAGACCGTCTGTGCGCGCCGGTTTTGCGACCAGCACGAGATGTCATCACAGACCGCGACCGGGCGTTCCTTGCCATAGGATAGCGTCCGAATGCGCGCCGCTGACACGCCGCCTTGGACCAGGCGATTACGGACGGTCTGGGCGCGCCGTGCTCCCAAAGCCAGGTTGTATTCGCGGGTGCCGCGCTCGTCGGCATGGCCTTCGATCATGACCGTCTGACCCTGGTTGCTTTGCAGCCAGCGCACCTGATTAGCCATTGTTTGCTCGGCTTCGGGTGTCAAATCAGAGCTGTCAGACGAGAAATAAACCAGATCGCCGGCCGTGGTGCCGAAGGTCTTGGCTAAACGGCCGTTCGGATCGTATTTACCGTACTTGCCGCCGCTGCCATAGCCGTCGCCGTTGCCGAGCAAGCTTTTGTCAGGCGACGCTTCGTTTTGAGAACACCCGGCGAGCGCCAAAACGGAGGCTGCTGCAACCAAGGCTGACTTGAGGATGCTGCCACCGGCACGCGCCCCTTTAAGACCCACCATAACCTAACTCCTAACTTACGCTAACCCAGCCGCATCAAAACGCACATTAGGTTAAGGAGAGACTAACACCGCGGCTGGACAGTGACCGCGGCGGGGCGAAACTGTTATCTAATCCGGGCATTTCAAAGAGGGGTTACGTGCCAATGACGTTGCGGGTTGCCTGCCAAATGGACCCAATCGAGCGCATCGATATCCGCGGCGACTCGACCTTCGCTCTCTTGTTGGAGGCGCAAAGTCGCGGCCACGAGCTGTTCTATTACACGCCCCAGAACCTGAGCTTGAACGGCACCGTGCTTCACGCGCGCGGGCAAACGTTGCGCGTCGCCGATAAAGCCGGTGATCACTATCAAGTCTCGAACGCGCGCGTTGAAGACCTGTCAACATGGGATGTTGTTCTACTGCGCCAAGACCCGCCATTCGACATGGCCTACATTACTTCGACGCATCTGCTTGAACGCATTCACCCAAAAACGCTGGTCGTCAACAATCCGGCCGAGGTTCGCAACGCGCCCGAAAAAATCTGGGTGCTCGAATTTCCCGATCTGATGCCGCCGACGCTGGTGACCCGCCAACTTGCTGACGTCGAAGCCTTCCGCCGCCAATACGACGATATCATTCTAAAGCCGCTCTTCGGCAATGGCGGCGCGGCGGTGTTTCGCCTGCAGCCCGGCGATACAAATCTCGGCTCACTGGTTGAGTTGTTCCAGACCGTGTTCCGCGAACCGTTCATGGTCCAGCAATACCGGCCCGAAGTGCGTGCCGGCGACAAACGCATTATTCTCGTCGATGGCGAAATTTCTGGCGCCATCAATCGCGTGCCATCAGATACCGAGACGCGCTCCAATCTCCATGTCGGCGGCACGGCAGCGAAGACGGTGCTAACCAAACGTGAGCATGAAATTTGCGAGCGCCTTGCGCCCGAACTGAAACGCCGCGGATTGATTTTCACCGGCATCGACGTCATCGGCGATTATCTGACCGAGATCAACGTCACATCTCCCACTGGCATCCGTCAAATCAGGGCCTTTGGCGGCGCCGATATTGCGGCGGAGATTTGGGATGTGGTGGAGGGGAAGCATTGCGAGGTTGATGCGCGTTGACGTCAGCCGCGGTATCTTGAGCGCGGCATACTGAGATGGATTGCTTATAGATCGAAAGCTTCTGCCGACCGTAAAATTCACAACGTCTGGTGACGAGGGAATAGCGGACGCTTTTTGGGTTTGGCTAAGGAGCAACGGATTGGGTTAGATTGACCAGAGCGGACCAAGTCGCGCAGCCTGAACTCTGCAAGCGCAACTGCGTCCGCTTATGATCAAATGCGTGGTAACCAGGGCTAATACCGGCGTGCCAAAGTTTTGACTCTTCCATTTCTGGAAGTCGCGCCGGTATCGTTCTTCGCTTTGCGCGCGGCGACACGCGTTCCCCCGCAAGAGGACTTCCAAGTGGTCGCGCGAGCCGGCCGCCGCGCGCCGCCAGCCTCGAGGCGGGTTAAAACTATTGACCGCTGGTATAAGTAGTCGGCTCTGTGACCGCCACACCGCATGGGGTCAGAATTTTCGATACAGGTGCGAGACCCATAGCTTTCTCCGCTACAACGCTATCTGCTTTCGATCCTGGGTGGCAATCAACGCAACTCAGGGCAGTTTCAATGTGCCTTTGTATCTGCCGCCGGAAAGGGCATCCGTCAGATTGTCGTACGTATACGTGAAGTCGCCACTGGCACCTTGGTATTTGCCGGTGCCGCCGGTGATTTTGGACGGGTACTCCTTGAGGTGCGAACCTTCCTCCCAGGTCTCGTACTTTTTGTCTCCACTTTTGAACAGATGCGTGCAGGTGCCGGACGCCTTCCAGCTCTCGTCAGGAAAATATTCGTACTTTCCTTCGCACTCTTGCGTGGACTTCGGCGCGGCAGGATCATCCGGGACGTGTACGCAGCGGCCGGCATAGTCCACCAGTTTGTGTCCCTTTTCGACTTCCTTCTCGTCCCACTTGTCATTGATGCAGGCGAAGGCGCCTGCTTCTTGCTCGGTCTTGCCGGCGATCGTGGCGCCATTTGCAAACATAATCAGCGCTGCGGGGATGCATATAAATGCGACTTTTTTAACCTGTGACATGTCATTCCCTCGTTTTAGTTTCAGTTAAGCCGCCGCTGAACCGAACGCAGATTGCAGCGAGATCGCACAGCGTCTCCTTGCACTTGGGACAGGGTTGCGCACGGTCGGCAGGGCGAGAACAAGCCACCATCAACGGTCCACGCAACAGCTGCACATCAAGGACGACTTCACGATTGCTCCTAAGCGGGGGGTAGGTCTAGTATCCAACGGTATCCAACCTCATTGAGAGGCAACGGTTAACTTCCCTTCTTTCAGAGTTTTGACCGTGAGCGCAGTGGTGCATGTTTGGAGCGAGGACGAGCAGCGCGCCATCCGCGACCAGCTCGATCGCATCATCACGAGCGATGCATTCGCTCAGTCCCAGCGGCGACAAAGGTTCTTGAGCTACATTGTGGGTGAGATGCTTGCCGGGCGTGGTGAGCGGCTCAAGGGTTATACGGTGGCCATCGACGTCTTCGACCGCGAGGAGTCATTCGACTCTGCGGCGGACCCCGTTGTGCGCATCGAGGCCAGCCGTCTCCGTGACAAGCTGCGTGCGTACTATGCACGCGAGGGCGCACACGATCCCGTTCGTATCGACCTTTCCAAGGGCAGCTATGCACCGCTGATTGAGTTCCGTGGAGCGGTCTCGCTCGAACAGCCCCTGGGGAACGATACTCTGCCGGACGCCGAGACGGACGCGACGAGAACGCCGCCACAGTTGACGTCCTTCAGTGCAAGGCCGGCGATCGCGGTGCTTCCGTTTGTCAACATGAGCGCGAAGCGCACGGACGACTATCTCAGCGACGCAATCACCGAGAACATTATTACCGCTTTATCGCGCTTCCGCGACCTCTCCGTCGTCGCCAGCCACTCGGTCTTCTCTTACAAGAGCAAGGGGAGCAGGCTTCCCGAAATTGCCCGCGAGCTTGGTGTCAGGTTCGTGCTCGAAGGCAGCGTGCAGAAATCGAAGGAGCGGGTGACGATTACCGCGCAGCTCATCGATGGGAGCACCGGTGCTCACCTCTGGGCTGAACGCTTCGACCGAGCTTACGGCGACCTGCTCGCCGTTCTCGATGAGGTCACTGAGCACATCGTCGGCCGACTGGGCTCATCCTATTGCGGCCGCGTGGGCAAGGCTTGGCGCGGACAGGCCGACGCTGGCCCTCCCGGGAAACTGCAGGCGTATGATCATTTTCTGGCCGGGCTCGACATCTTCGACGACTGGGCACCCGGATGCATGCCCAAGGCGCGGGAGCACTTTTTCAAGGCAATCGAGCTTGATCCGGCCTGCGGCAAGGCCTACGCGAAAATCGCATTCTCGCACACCATTGACGCCTGGCTCGGATGGAGCGAGGACGCGGCCCACTCGCTTGCCGAGGCCCACAAATACGCCACGCTCGCGATCACGCGCGACGATGACGAGTCCTGGGGTCATTGGGCAATGGGCTACTACAGCTTATTCGCCGGTCAGCACGACCGCGCGATCGCGGGCTACCGGCGAGCGCTCCAGCTCAATCCGAACGATCCCGATATCTTGAATGATTTCGGCCTCTGCCTGAGCCTCTCCGGACGATCCAGCGATGCGGTTGCGGCCGTGCACAAGGCGATGCAGCTCAATCCGCACTTTCCCGATTGGTGGCTTGCAGCAGTGGGGCAGGTCTATTTCGATGCACGCCTCTACAAAGAAGCGATTGCCGCGCTTGAACGCGCGCAGACGGTGGAGATGACGTTCAATCACCTCTATCTCGCGGCGAGTTATGCTGCCGTTGGCGACATAGCGCGAGCCGCGGCTTCGATAGCCCGGGCTCGCGCGCTGGATCCGAATGTCACGCTCTCCAGCATCGCGCTCGGCATCCTCGACATCTACAAGGAGGCTGCGGACCGCGAGCACTTGCGCATCAACCTGACCAAGGCCGGGCTGCTGGAGTGAGAGCGTGCGACGGACGGAATTGTGAAGGGTTGCGGATGCCGGCCTGCATGAACGCAGCCACATGCACGGGGGCCGGCGTCGGCAAGCCTCCAGTGAAGGAACCCGCGAGAAGTTTGGCTGTGCCGGTGCCGCGAACTCTATGGCGATTTGGCTGCGGCGGATGGGGCGGCGTCAACGTGGTTCGGTCTCTTGCGGCGGCATGATGTAACGCCGAGCCCTGCCAATGGACCCGGCTTGCCCGTTCGAGACCTGGTGGATGCCCATGAGAGAGGCTGGGATTTCACTCCAGGACGGCCGTCGCGACAAGCACCGTCGCGGCCGGTCGTGGATCGGCCGTTGAGACGAGCGGTCTGTCGCGCAGTGTAGTGTGCCCTCATGACGTATCGATCCTGATGATGCCCGGTGGCGGCGATGGCCGGTGCCTGGGTTGGTATCCGGGCTCGAAGGTCTCGATAATGAGCATGCGTCCGCCGCAGCAGGGGCAGGGCCGTGCAAGGACATCAGACGTCTGTGTCTCGGCCTCGGCACTGGTCTCGCTCTCCTCCGGCGGGGGCACCGTGACGGCCAGCAACGCGCGCATTTTTGCGAGGTTATCGGCTCGCCCGCTGTTGGCGAAGAGGCCGTAGTGGCGGATGCGATGCAGGCCCTTGGGCAGAACGTGAATCAGGAAACGGCGGATGAACTCAGCCGTTGCCAGCGTCATGGCCGTGTAGCGGCCCGGCCCTTCGATGCGGTAATCTTTGACCTTGAAGGTGACGCACTTCTCATCGGCGCTGATCAGCCGCCGATTGGAGATGGCGACGCGATGGGTGTAACGCGAGAGATAGGCGAGCACGGCCTTCGGCCCGGCGAATGGGCGTTTCGAATAGACGAACCACTTGGTCTTCTTCAGCGGCGCCAGGAATGCTTTGAATGCCGCCGCTTCCGCGAGATGCGCGTGGTTGCCGAAGAACATGAGCTTGCCCGCATGATGAGCCGCTGCGAGTTTGTCCAGCATCAAGCGCCGGAACAGCTTCGAAAGCACGCGAACGGGCAAGAAGAAGTTCGGCTTGCGCGCAACCCACTGCGACCCATCGAGTGATAGCCCGCCGCCCGGTACGATCATGTGCACGTGCGGATGATGCGTCATCGCGCTGCCCCAAGTGTGTAGCACCGAGGTGATGGCGATCTTTGCGCCCATGTGCTTGGGATCGGCGGCGATCGTGGTCAGTGTCTCGGCCGAGGCCTTAAACAGCAGATCGTAGATCACAGCCTTGTTGGTATAAGCGATGTCTGCGATCTGGGCTGGCAGTGTGAACACGACATGGAAGTAGGGCACGGGCAGCAACTCGGCTTCCCGTTCCTCCAGCCATTCGCGTGCGGCGGCGCCTTGGCACTTCGGGCAATGGCGGTTGCGGCAACTGTTGTAGGCGACAAGCGTGTGACCGCAGCCGCCGTTCTCGCAACGCGCAACGTGGCCACCAAGGGCCGCCGTGCGGCAGCTCTCGATGGCGTTCATCACTTTTAACTGACCAAGGCTCACGTGCCCCGCATTGGCATGACGCCACGCGGGACCGAAGTCGCGGAAGATATCCGCGACCTCCAGCGATGAACGGGACATGGCTGCGGCTGCTTAAGCTGGCGGCTCATTGTCTTTGGGCCGGATCGGCGTCAGCCGGTCAAGCGGGCTCATCACCTCGCGGATGATGTTGGTCGCGACCTGCGTATAACGCGCCGTCGTGTCGAGCTTGGCGTGGCCGAGCAGCACCTGGATCACGCGCACATCGATGTGCTGCTCGAGAAGATGCGTCGCAAAGCTATGGCGAAGCGTGTGCGGGGCAACCCAGTTGGGCAGTCCAGCCAGTTCGGCGGCCATGTGACAGATGCGGTTCAACTGGCGCGGCGTCATCGGACTGATTTTGTCGCGGCCAGGGAACATGTAGACCCTTGGACGCGCGATCCGGTACCAGTCGCGCAGCAAGTCCAGCAGCTGCGGCGACAACATTGCAAAGCGGTCCTTACGGCCCTTGCCCATCTCGACGCGCAACAGCATACGTTGGCTGTCAATGTCGGAGACCTTGAGTGCGACGACTTCCATGGCGCGCAATCCCGCTCCATAGGCAACACTCAACGCCGCCTTCGACTTCGGGTTCGGCGCCGCTTCGAGCAGCCGCAAAACATCTTCAGGCGGCAGCACGCGCGGCAGCTTGCGCGGCTCATGCACGAACACCAGATGCCGCGTCGTCTCCGGTTTATCGAGTGTGGTCTTGAAGAAAAACCGCAGCGCCGTCACCGTCGAATTGATCACCGGCGGATTGGCGCCGCTCGTAGTCAGGTGCAGCTGAAACGCGCGAAGGTCTTCCGCTGTGGCCGTATCGGGCGCGCGTTTCAGAAATGCCGAGAGCTTCTTGACAGCACGGATGTAGTCGCGCTGAGTGTCGGCCGAGAATTTGCGCACGAACATGTCGTTGAGCATGCGCTGGCGCAACGGACTGATGGCTGCGGCGGGTATCGTCGAGGTCATTGGGGTCTCCTGTCTTGAGGTGAAGGTTGCAAACCCCTCGATCCTCAAGACAGAGCGCCCGCCCCGTTATCTCAACTCGCTCAACTGGTTACTAAACTGCCAGAGTTAACCACCACCGCCTCGTGCAGCGCCCTCCCGCGTGAGCGGGTTCGTTC
>JANNFX010000043.1:0-7871 GCA_031380225.1 Hyphomicrobium sp. | reverse complement strand
CGTGGTGCGCCACCGAAGCGGCGCTCGCCGCCACGGTCTTCGCGAGAGCCTTTGTAGCCGCCACGATCGCCACCGTTATTGAATGGGCGAGCGCTGCGCTCTGGACGAGGTCCACGATCATTGAACGGCCTCGGAGCGCGTTCGGCTGTTGCGTCTTGAACATCGATGCGATCGCCTGAGACCGCACTGGTATCGCGAGCCGGACGATCCGTGCGCTCTGCACGATCCGGACGGCGGGCGCCGCCACCGGGGCGCGATGCAAACGGACGCGGGGTCCGCGGGCTCGACCGGCGCTTATCGCCAGCCGCATGGGCTGCTTCTTCTTCGCGTTCGGCCTTATGGTCGTTGGCAACAACAGCCAAAGATGAATCTCCGCGGCGGTCAACCGACGGAATCTGCTGACGCGTCAGCCGTTCGATATCGCGCAGGTAGGCGCGCTCATCACCGTCGACCAACGAGATGGCGATGCCATCAGCACCAGCGCGCGCGGTGCGGCCGATGCGGTGGACATAGCTTTCTGGGACGTTCGGCAGTTCATAGTTCACAACATGAGAGATAGCATCGATATCAATGCCACGCGCCGCAATGTCGGTTGCAATCAAGGCCCGGATTTTCGAGCCCTTGAATTGCGTCATCGCCTGATCGCGCTGTGATTGGCTCTTATTGCCGTGGATTGCGGAAACCGGAATGCCAACCGAGTTCAAGTGACGTGCAACGCGGTCTGCGCCGCGCTTGGTACGGGTGAACACGAGCGTGCGTGTCATCTCAGGACTAGCGAACAATTCAGCCAGCATCGAGCGCTTCTTGGCCTGCTCAACAAAGATGATTTGCTGGTCAACGCGGTCCGCCGTCTTAGCTGCGGGTGTCACCGAAACCTTATCCGGATTGTGCAGCAATTCAGCTGCCAGTGCGCCAATTTCACTCGGCATGGTCGCCGAGAAAAACAGGCTCTGCTTCTTCTTCGGCAGCTTCTGGATGATCTGGCGAATCGGCTGGATGAAGCCCAAGTCCATCATCTGGTCAGCTTCGTCGAGCACGAAGCATTCGGTCTGGTCGAGTGACAGCATGCGCGAGGACATATGGTCCATCAGGCGGCCTGGCGTGGCGACGAGGATATCAACGCCGCCGTTCAGGGCCTGAATTTGTGGCTTGAAGCTGACGCCGCCGAAAATCGTGACAATCTTAAGATTGAAGTTGCGGCCGTAGGTCTTGAAGCTTTCTGCGATCTGGGCTGCAAGCTCACGCGTCGGCGAGAGTACGAGAACGCGCGTCGTGCGATGGCGCGGCGGCTGCGGGTTCTGCGCCAAGCGATGCAAGATCGGCAAAGCGAATGCGGCGGTCTTGCCAGTGCCGGTCTGGGCGATGCCCAACAGGTCGCGGCCAGCCATGACGCTCGGGATCGCCTGCGCCTGGATCGGAGTCGGGATGGTGTAACCTTCGGTGGTGAGTGCATCCATGATGCGTTGATCAAGACCGAGGTCTGCAAAAGTCGTCAAAGGGGTATCTTTCTCAAAGTTGAGTTATTAGGGCTGAGTGGGCCAGAAAATGGGGTTTGAAACGCGCTGCTGCGCGCAGCCTTGATCTGCGAATGCAGATCGGCTTCCGCCAATACCGGACCGTAAAGCCGCCCCGCGTGCCGGGAGGCTGGATGTTGGGTGGGTCAGAAGCGTTAGCAGAAGGACACTTTGGCGAGCTTGACGCTCAGTCAGGTCCATTCACGCGATGCGAAACGCTGATGTCTCGACCCATGTCGGATCGAATAAGTGGCGTATCTCATGAGTTGGCCTGTTGGGTCAAGGCATTTGCTCATCACAACGCCTGCGGCTTAGCAGCTATGAACGAGGCGCAACACCATTAACCGCTGGTCCATTCGGGAGAAAACTGTAGGGCGGGATAAAGCGCAGCGTATCCCGCCGGCGATCTCGCATGATGTGACACGGCGGGTTACATCGCCTCATACTGTTGCATGACGCGACTTTAACCCGCCGAACGGATCGCTGGTATCCGCCCTGCAAATTACCCACACGTCCACATCGGGCCGCGGTCGAGGTGGAAATGGTTTTTGTGTTCGGGATTGAAGTCTGGACCGAGCGAGACACGGAAATAACCGCAACTGCGGGCCTTGATCTTGCGCAGGAACTCGCCTTCAGGTCCCTTGCTGTTCCAATCCCTTAGGACCGAGATCTTATGGCCGTCGTCAAGTGTGAAGCCGGCGATGTCGATGGCGTTGGCTGTGGCGTGCTGGCTTTTGACGTTCTTCCAAACTTTGCTGCCGATGATATTGCGGCAATCGTAAGTGCCCATGTCTTCGATGGATTTAACCCGCGACTTGAATAGTTCTTCGGCGACGCGTTGAACTTCATATTTGATCCACAGCGTAATCGCGGCTGACGTTTCACAGCTCAGATTGCTGACGCCCAACCGGGCGCCGCCCGATTGATTGAAGCGCACCGCGTTCGACCAGCCGCAGCCATCTTTCATCGGCTGGTCGTCGACGGGAACGGCGTCGATGTTCGGCGCCTTAAGAACCGACTGGCATAGTTGCGGATCGCGCCTGAGAGCCGCCAGCTTCGGATCAAGGAACCAACCGGGCTCATGTTCGAGTGAAACTGGAGCGAACGGGCTAAAGCGCTGAGGAATAAGCCCAAACCAAAATGCTCCGAAGACTGCCGCCGAGCACAGGATGACTAGTAACAGTTGCAGAAATCGCCGGAAATAGTTTCGCATGCCCGCCCCCCGCATTTGGCGCCAACCGTAATGCGCCCGCCAGCAAAGGCCAAACCCGAAATCGGGGCAAAAAAAAGGGCGCGTCGAACATGACGCGCCCAGGCAGAGCGGCGGGATGCGGTAGCCCCAGTTACTGGGTCAGCCGCAGATTGTTGAGATGCTTGGCGATTTCAGCGAATGCCTGACGCAATTCGCCACCGTTCTTGGCATTGAAGTAATGGTCGGTCGAGGTTGCGCAATACTGGAGCATCGCTTCGGCTTGAGCTGGCGACTGGAAACCGATGGTGTAGACGACCACATTGCGCTTTTTGGCTTCGAAGCAAATCGCGCGGGCCTGTGTGTCCGAATCACCATTTGCGTTGACGTATTGCGTATTAAATTCGCCATCCGTCATCAGCACCATCGCTTTGACTGTTTTCTGGTCGCCATAGGAAACCGGCTTGCTGGCTGTGGGCCAGATGTCTTTCCATTCTGGAGAGATCAAGTAAGAAGCCCAAGCAGCACCGATGTGACCAGCGGTCGAACCACCGGCGGTGTAGGTGTTGATGTTGTTTTTCAAGACCAACTTGCTGCTGGTCAGGGCCTGAACAACGGCCGTCGGACAATAGAGCGACGGGCGGAAGCCGAGCGCGTCGGTTGGTCCGTTTGGCTCAGCGTCGTTGAAGGCAGTGCTGCCACCACGTTCGTGCACGCAGCCGTTGGTGCTGAGATTGTTGCTGGTGTCAGCGGCGTAAGGACCGGCGTTGACACTGGCCGAATACGGCGCCAATCCGATGCGTACTTTGTTCGCTGAGGTGGAAGCCGGGATCAGGATATCGACCAGATCTTTCGCAGCGTTCCGGAGATCGATAATCTTTTGGCCGCCCATCGAGCCGGTGACGTCCAGAGCAAGCCCAAGCTCGATGTCCTTCGGGTCCGACTGCACTGTGGATGTAACCGGTACGGTAATGGTGTTGATGCCGGCGATGCGCGTGGCCGTCGTATCGACGTTGCCTGACGCATCGACCTTAACAAGTCCCTTGCTGCGATCGATGGTAATTGTTGGCACCGGGATATTGGCGAATTTCTTGCCGTTTTTGACGTTTTCATTGAAGAACCGCAGCGTTGCTGCGCGGACGTCGGCGTCGGTCATGGTGTTGTTGAGCAGCGCTTTGCCACCAGCCAGCGATGCGGCGTCGGCAGCTGAGCCAATCGTCGAGCGCGAGTGAACGGCGCGGCCGGTGTCGATAGCGGCGCCCACGCACAGGATCAAGCCGGCAAACACAAGTCCGAACAGCGGCGCGATGGAGCCGCTTTCGTCTGCTTGAAATCCGGCTGGTGTCTTAAGAACCAGTGCCATCGTCGCCGTCTCCTCGCTCGTGTCGCAATTTGCGTTCGGTTTAGGATCGAGGATGCAAGCCCGATGCCGGTCGCTAGCGGCCATTTCAGCATGGTTTCGGAGGTCTTAATGGACAACTGCGCCGGCACACGTCACCGGCGCTTGGTTCCCAGTTTGGTTCTCCCCAGGCCGTCATCCCCGCGAAGGCGGGGATCCGCGCAAGCCTGAATTTAAAGACATAATAAGCTTGCGCGGATCCCGCCCTTCGGCGGGATGACGATCTTTAGGGGTATTGAGCGTCTGTGCCGGAACGCGGAATTTTGGCCGCGAGCGGGTCCCAATTTGGGACTGACTGCGTTCGGCGCGAGGCTACGGTTAATGGCCGGAAATGAAACAAGCCGGATACGGGACACGTAACTTTGCCGGTCTGTGCCATTGCGGCACGCATCAAGCATTAGAACGGCACGCATCAAGAAATAGAGCGGCACGCAACCGGCGCCGGGAGTGGCACGTCAAAAATCCGACGCGATGCCGTCTTTTTCCCAGTCGCCGAAGCGGGCTGGATCGGGTCCCTTACGACCGCCGATCTCTGGCTGTTGAGGTGCGGCTGCGGCGTCACGGGCTTGGCGACGAGCCTCGGCTTCAGCAAGCGCGCGCTGGGCTTCGGGCGTTAACGTCCGCGGCGATTGTAGCGCCTCTTGAGGCGGAATTTGACCGTCTTTGGCCGTCATGGCTGAATAATTCTTGATGTTTAGGGCCTGTGCGCCCGGCTCCTGACTACCTATATACGGACCTTGAGATTTGGTCCAAGCGCTTCCGGAGAGCGATGATGCCGCTGAACTATGCCAAGACGTTTATGCTGTTGGTCGTCATGACCGGCATTTTTGTCGCGATGGGTGCCGCCATTGGTGGCAAGAGCGGGCTCGTGGTCGCGTTCATTGTCGCGATGGTTATGAATGTCATCAGCTTGTGGAAGTCTGACACCATGGTGCTCAGAATGTTCCGGGCCGAGGAAGTGAGTGAGGCACAAGCGCCTGAACTGGTCAGAATTGTCGGCGAACTCGCCACGCGCGCCGAGCTGCCGATGCCGCGCGTTTATATTATGAATGCGCCGCAACCAAATGCGTTTGCAACCGGCCGCAGTCCAAGCCGTTCCGCTCTTGCGTTTTCGACCGGACTGATCGAAGCGCTTTCGCCCGAGGAAATCGCAGGCGTCGCCGCCCACGAACTCGCGCACATCAAAAATCGCGATACCTTGACGATGACAGTCGCAGCAACAATCGGCGGCGCCATCTCGATGGCTGCTCAATATTTACAATTTGGCGCTTTGTTCGGCGGCAACCGCGATCGCGGCGGCGGCTGGGGTGGGTTTTTGCTCGCTGCCATCGTCGCACCGTTCGCAGCCATGCTGGTACAAATGGCAATCAGCCGCTCACGTGAGTATCAGGCCGACCGTTTGGGTGCTGCGATCTGCGGCAATCCGCGTTGGTTGGCTACCGCGCTTGAGAAAATTCATACCCTCGCCCGCCGGATTCCAAATCCTGCGGCTGAAAGTGTCCCAGCGGCGGCGCACATGTTTATCGTCAACCCGTTGACGGGTCGTGGTATCGACAGCCTGTTCGCGACCCATCCGGACATCTCCAATAGGTTAGCAGAATTGCAAAATATCGAGCGGGAAATGGCTGGAAACATCGAGACCGTCAATTGGCCGTCCCAAATCGCGAGTGGCGCATTGCGCCCTGGCCGTTCGATTGCAAATAACTCGAAACCGCAAGGTTCCGGAGGGCCTTGGAGTTGAAAAAGGATTGGGGGACTAACAAAGTTGTTGGCAAGGATGGCGGCGTCAGCGATCACCTGCAACCCGAGCGGCCCACTTCTAAATTCAAGCGTCCGGCCTATAAGTCGCGCCAGGATGCGCCTCCACGAGCGAAAGCCGGACTTCAACGCGGCGGGCAGACTTTTAAAGAAACTCAGTCCGGCGACAGGCCACGCCATCAAGAGCCGTCGTCATCGCGCGAGCCGCCCGGACTTGCGGTGCGCGAACTAGCTGTCGCAATGCTGGTCCGCGTGCTCTACCGCAGCCAGGTGCTCGACGAAGCTTTGGTGTGGGCGTTCGCTTCTGAACGCGGCCAAGCTTTGGCGGACCGGGACAAAGCTTTTGTTCGCGTCATCGTCGCGACTGTGCTGCGCCGGCATGGCGAATTGTCGGTTGCCATCAAAGCACATTTAGAAAAGCCGCTGCCAGAAGACTCGGGCCGGTTGTGGACGATCCTGTTATCCGCTGCAGCGCAGTTGCTCATTCTCGAAACGCCGCCGCATGCAGCGATCAGCTTGGCGGTCGATCAAACCCGCCTCGATATCGGCGCGTCGCGATTTTCACGGCTTGCCAATGCTGTGTTGCGACGTGTCTCCGAAGCTGGCCGGTTAGAGTCAAAGCCTGAAATCAATATCCAGCCGTGGCTGATGGCACAGTGGCGTGAAGCGTATGGTGCTGAAATAGCGGCGCGCATCGCTGAAGCTTCGCTGGAAGAAGCCGCGCTCGATATCACGGTGAAGTCAGATGCTGCAGCGTGGGCCGAAAAACTCGGCGGTACGTTGCTGTCGACGGAAAATATCCGCTTAGCTTCGGCCGGCCGCATTGAAGCCTTGCCAGGTTATGACGACGGCGCGTGGTGGGTGCAAGACGCCGCTGCATCCATTCCGGCGCGTTTGTTCGGAGACCTCGCCGGCAAAGATGTTGCCGATCTTTGTGCGGCTCCTGGCGGCAAGACCGCTCAACTTGCAAGCCTTGGCGCTAACGTCACTGCCGTCGATTTGCGCCCTGAGCGCTTGAAACGGCTCGATCAAAACATGGCGCGTTTAGGTCTCAAATGCGAAACGGTCGCGTCAGACGTCAGTACGTGGGCGCCTAGCCGCACGTTCGATGCCGTGCTGCTTGATGCGCCCTGTACAGCAACCGGCACCATTCGCCGTCATCCGGATATTCTGCATCTGAAGCGCGAGACCGACGCCGCCAATCTGGCACCACTGCAAACGCGGTTGCTTGAAAATGCGGCGCTTCTGGTGCGCCCGGGCGGCCTGTTGATCTATGGCGTCTGTTCGCTCGAAGCCTCAGAAGGCGAAGCGCAGGTGACCAATTTCCTCTCCAGCCACCCAGACTTCCATCGGCAACCTATTTTGGCCAGCGAGGCCGGGATAGAGCCCGAATGGCTGACGGCCGACGGAGATCTGCGGACCATGCCATTCCATTTGCCCGCTGACGGTGCCACCCCGGGTGGACTTGACGGTTTTTACGCCGCCCGATTGGTTCGCAGTCCATCTTAACTGTGCCCGGGTTTGGCGAGGGATTGGTCAGGCGATTGCCTTGTCTTCGCCGCTGGGCATCGCTAACCCAGATCAATGACAGCGCGTTGCAAAATCTCAGGCCTTAGGAGCCAGTCACTATGGCCCTAGGCACCATTAGCGGACGGCTTCGCATTGCTTCGATGAAGGCCAACCGGCAGCGCCGGGCGCTGGCCTCCAAGCTTCGCTATTCTCCGCTGTTGCGATGGCGGTTCGGTTTGCCAGCCGCCGAGCAGCTCTTGATTGTGCCGCAGGATTTGCGGACCAATGACCCAAGCTTTGCTGTTGAAGTTATGCAGAGCCAGTTCGGCTTAGCCGGCACATTCGCAGACTTGAATGGCCGCTCGCCGTTCGACATCCAACCGCCTAATCGCGATTGGGAACGGGCGCTGCATGGTTTTGGTTGGCTCGGCAGTCTAAAGGCGTCAGGCGATGACGGCGCTCAAACGACAGCGCGCCTGTTGGCGGTCGAATGGACAATTCG
>JANNFX010000021.1:0-14674 GCA_031380225.1 Hyphomicrobium sp. | reverse complement strand
CCGCAGTCCAGTGACGTCAGCTAAAAAACGCCCAGAAACTCTGGATAAATGCGCCAATCATTTCCGTTTCGGTCAGGTAAAGATCCCGGATAGCCGCGACTGATATTCCACCGGTCACAATTGCAAATTGCGATACGCGGCTTCCGGGAAGACGACGTGGTGAGGTCATAGCTGCTCAACCGGACAGCCGTGGCACAAGGCCCGGGATGACAGGTGTATTATTTGCGACGCGGAACTCTCAAGCTCACCCCCCACTCGCGATTTTGTCGAGGGCTGCTGACACGACAAACGATGACCGCGTGAGCCCGCGGCGTTTGGCGGCTTCATCGATGGCGTCGAGGTGGCGCGGACCCAATTCCCAATCGACCACCTGCCGCAAATTGTGCTATGCTTCCATCATGCAAGACACCGGATATCCCCTCCCTGACCCACTCATTACTGCGACGCCGGAACGGCTGAGTGGAGCGCCGGTATTCGCGGGGTCACGAGTGCTCGTGAAGTCACTGTTCGATTATCTGGAGGCGGGTCAGCCGCTCGACGAGTTCCTGATCGATTTTCCCAATATCTCACGTGAACATGCTGTTGCAGTGCTCGAACTAGCGCAGAACAGCGCCATCGATCGGGTGACCCGGGAAGCTGCGGAATAAGCTTTTTGAGGCCAAGCTCTCGTGCGCGTCCTTCTCGATAACTGCGTACCTTGGCGGCTTGGCAATTTGATAACTGGTCATGAAGTCGAAAGCGTCATCAAGCTTGGCTGGACTAATCTTGACGATGGTCCACTCCTCGATGCGATGGCGGGCAAATTTGATGTCCTTGTGACAGTCGACAAGAGCATCCCATACCAACAGCGACTCCTCGATCGAGGCTTTGCGGTCTTGATTCTGCGCGCCAAAAGCAATTCGATCGTCGATCTCAAGCCACTAATTCCAGACCTACTCCGAGCATTGAACGATGTTCAACCAGGCGAATGCGGTGAAGTTTGGGGTGACGGACAAGACGACTAATGGATTTCACTAAGCCCCCCAACCCCGCATTTCCATCAGCCGTGACGCGGTGCGCTCGAAGGCCTCAGCGCTGTCGCCGGCGGGGTAGAGGGCAGCAGGTTCGGCAGCGGCAGATGCAACCAACCTAATGCGTTGGTCATACAAAACGTCAATTAGAGTCATAAACCGCCGAGCCTCATTGCGCTTTTCGCGCCCGAGTGTGGGAATTCCATCAATCAATACGGTGTGAAATGCCTTGGCAATTGCCAAGTAATCGCGCGCGCCAAGTGGCTTTTCGCATAAATCAGCGAATGAAAAGCGTGCCGCGCCATTTGCTGCAATTGGCACCAATACGCGACGCCCTTGCACATCGAGATGCATCGGACCCGCAATTTTTCCAGCCGTCAGCAATGTCCACTGCGCGTCGAGTGCCGCGCGCGTTGCCGCGTCATCAGGCGCGAAATAGTGCGGCAGCTTGGACAATTTGTCTAAGCGGTAGTCCTTGGCGGCCTCCAATTCCAAAACGTCCATGCGGTTTTCGATGAGCGCAATGAATGGCTCGAATAGTTGCCGGTTGAGGCCGTTCCAATACAGGCGTTCAGGCGCCGCATTCGAGGTCGCGACCATCACCACGCCCTTGTCAAACAGATTTTTGAACAACCGGCCGAGGATCATGGCGTCGGCGATATCGGTCACTTGCAACTCGTCGAAGCAGAGTAACGGTGCTTCGGAGGCAATTTCAGCCGCGACAAACGGGATCGGGTCGCCGTCTGTTGTCGCGCGGCCGCGCTGAATGCGCTCGTGCGCTGACGCCATAAATGCGTGAAAATGCCAACGTTTCTTGGCCTCAAACGCTATAGTGTCAAAAAACAAATCCATCAGCATGGTCTTGCCGCGGCCAACCTGACCGTGAATGTAAAGCCCGCGCGGCGGCGCTATCGGTGGTGCGGGCCGCATCAAGCGGCCCAACAAGCCGCCAGTCGCAGGAACTGGCGTGCGGTAGTCAGCGAGATCACAAGCAAGCAGGTCGAGCTTTGCTGCCGCAGCGGACTGTGCAGCATCCGGCGTCAGCTTGCCGGCCTTCGCCAGTCTCTCGTAGCGCTTCATCACAGTGGTCATCGGTCGTCCATCATCACGTCAAAGATCACGACTGGCACCAATAGACACAAACTCGCGACCCGCAACAGACTCGCCGATGGCCAAACAGAATCCAAATTCACACCCCACTCCACCATCGCAATCACCTCGCTCATCGTCTGAATTTTTCCATTTTTGATTCTAAAAACACGTCGCTCACGATGACTCGAGCAGTCCGAAACCTCACCTGTCATTTCCGAATTCGCGGCTCGAGTCTTCGAAAATCAGAAAAAATGAGGACTTCGCGCAACACTTTCGGCGCATTTGACCGAAATCTCACCCGCCAATTCATTTTCTATGTCAACAAATTCCGCGAATTTGGTCATGTTTTTTTTGTTCGAGCTGATTCGAACGATTTGAGGGAGAGACTCACATGGCTAAAGCAGCAAAGAAGGCAGCAAAGAAGGCACCGGCTAAGAAGGCCGCCGCTAAGAAGCCGGCAAAGAAGGCCGCCGCTAAGAAGCGTAAAGCCGCCTAAGGCTCTGCCGCCGGCAGATCTCCTCACGTTGGGCAGCGAGGGGCGAGACGTTGGCGGATTCTTCCGTTACATTGTAACAGAAGTGCTATATAAGGCCGGTGGCAGCGAGACGCGCCATCGGTCTTCTTTTTTGCCCGAAATGATCCGTAGACGCCTTTTGTTGGCCGGTCTCCACCTAACCTAAGTTTATCTTTTGCCCGCTGCATCGCCGTGATAGGCGCTCATCCTCTTAATCACCCATAATTCGGCGGACGGCGACAATGGCTCAAGGCGACGACGGCAAAAAAGACCCCAAGGGCAGCGCGGGTGGCCCCGCCACCGGCGCGGCACCCACACCAGGCTCTGCCCAAGCACCGATCGAAGCGACCGTCGTCAGCCAGTATATCAAGGACTTGAGTTTCGAGAACCCGAACATACGGCATTTGGTCGAAGGCCCCGGCGAAGATCCGAGCCTCAATCTTGAAATCAACGTCAACGGCCAGCGCATCGGTCCGGAGCTTTATGAGAGCGCGATCAATCTCAAGGCACACGCGACCAACAAGAACGGCGTCATCTACGATCTCGAGTTGGTCTACGGCGGCCTGTTCAAAATCAAGAACCTGCCTGAGCAAGCGGCTGAGCCATTTCTGCTGATCAATTGCCCGGCGTTGCTGTTCCCGTTCCTGCGCCGGATCGCAGCCGACATCACCCGCGAAGGCGGCTACCCGCCATTGCTTCTCGACCCGATGGACTTTGGCTCGCTTTACGTCGCACGCCAACGCGACATGGCTGAGCGCGAGAGCAAGAGCCAGCTGAAGAACTGAGTGAGTACTGGCGTATGATTTCTGGGGTCTGACCCCGTAGATCCACCAAATCAAAACCCCGGATGCCGTTCATGGCACCCGGGGTTTTGTATTTCATCGTTCAGACTACCGTTGCATCACTGCGTCTGTGTATTATCCGACAGCAACGGCGTTACACGGCGGAAGGCGATGCGGCGGTTTTCACGCTCCGGCTGTTCCGTTCTCACCTTCAGCTGCTCCTCCCCGTAACCTTGTGTCACGATATTTTCGGGCGGAACATTGAAGCGGCTGGTGAGGATTTCTGCCACGGCCTGCGCGCGACGGTCCGACAAGGTCAGGTTGTCGTCGTCCGAGCCGACGGCATCAGTGTGACCCTCGATTAGGAAAACCTCGTTGGCATTGCGATCGAGCGCACGATTGATGACATTGCCGATCTGGGCCAATGCGTCATACTGATTGGGTTCAACTTCCCATGAGCCGAAATCGAACGTCACCGTGTCGATGTCAACGCGGCGCATGCGTTCACGAAGCGGCGCGTTATAGCGGATTTCTTCGAGCGAGTAGCTGCGTTCGAGCCGTTCGACCGGAGGCGCCGTCAAGGCTTCATAGAGGTCTTCTTCTGAGGCGCGCGAATAGTCGACGATGTATTTTTCGCGCGGAATGGTGATCACGGGCGGCGCTAGGGCTACGATCGCCGCCCCAACGAAAATGCCGACTCCAACGCCGATAGCGAGGTTGCGATTGCGGTCTCTGCGCTCGTCACGGTCGTCACGGTAAAAGTGGCGGTTGTCGATAATGATGACATCGCGGTTTTCACGGTCACGGCGATAACGGTATAAAATTCGGCCTTCGCGGTCGACGACGTTGTAAACGCGAACTCCATCGCCGCGCACATAGACCGTTTCGACCGAACCATCGGACCGGTTCGATGTCGTCGCGTTGCGCGCCACGCGGCGGAAACGCTCGGATTCGTCATTTCGGATGATAACGCGGTTGTCTTGCTTGATGATCACGCGCTTATCGACTTCACGAATGACGCGCGTTTTTCCGTCGTCGCTGACCTTTTCTGTCCGCTCTTTTTTGATTTGCTCGAAGGTCTGTGCAGGCTTCGGCGGAGCAACAAACGTTTCTTTGGCTACAGCCGTAGTTGGGCGGGACGCAACGGGGTCATCTTTGGCTGCCTTAGTAGCATTAGGCAGGTCGCCGGGTGCATTCGCTCGATCGTCAGGGCGCGCCTTGCCGTCAGGGTTTCGCTTGGCTTCTGCTGGCGGCTTAGTTTCTCCGGCCGCATCAGGGGGCGTTTGTCCAGATTTTGTTGTACCTACCGGCGGCGGTGTTTCTGCTGACTTGTTAGCAGGCGGCGCGATGGTTTCGATTTTGTCGGCCTTGGGTGCAATTGGCGCATCCGCCGGAGCTGCCGGTTTCTGAGCAACAGGCGGTGTTTCAGCGGCAGGCGGCGTTTTCGTTGGAGGAGTTAGCGCTTGTACGGGCGCAGGCTTCGCATCTTTATTGTTGCGCTCGGCCTTAGCCGGATCGCGCTGCTGGTTGCCGTCCTGTTCCCTTTGCGCACGCTCGGGCTGATTCGTACGATCAGGTGCTTGGGCTTTTCGCGGCGCCTGCTGATCTGCACCCGCAGCTTTCCCGGCCGGGCGATCATTGGGGATTTTCTGGCCTTGCTTTTGAACCGGTTGCTTTACGTCGCCATTGGGCCGGGCTTTCTCGCCTTGCTGTTTCTGGTTCTGAATGTTCGGGCCTTGATTATTCTGCCCTGGCTCATTCTTCTTTGCTTTTGCCTTTTCGTCATCTGCATCGGCCGGATTGGGAACTTCCGCTGCGAGTTGCACCGGTAGCTGTGCACCCTGAGCGATGGCGTGTCCGCCATTCAAAGCAAACATCCCGGGGAGCACAAGCAGCAGCATCAATTCAGTGTGTTTGGATTTTGACATTGGATTTCCATTGTTTATTCGGCGATGACCTGGAGACAACCCATCACACGTGACAAGCGGTATAATGGTCGTTCCGGAAACACGTCGAAATGCAGTTCGTTCCGCGCCCCACTACACAACGCAGACCGCAGAAGTATGTTCCAGCAGGTCAATCCGGCACGTAGCAGCCGCGTCGTGGCAGCGGGTCTCGTTAGAATTTCTGGTTGCGTCAATTGAGGCGAGGTGCGGCATCTCTGATGCGACTTGGAAGATCAAATTGAGCAATAAACAAGGTTGTGCTGAGTTCTTCACGAAGCCCAACATCATGAGCAACGCTCGCCGCGGGGTCAGACCCCTCAAACTCACGATCCAATTTGACCTGGATCAGTCTTGTGAGCGGTCTGACCCCAGTTGACCGCGAACCAACTCGACTACGACCCCACCGCAACGGCCTTCAGCTCGCTAAGCCCGAGGATGTCTTCGGCGTAAAGGGCGAGCGCTGGTGCGACGCGACCGAGGATGGCGCGGGCGACGCGAGCAGCGAAGCGATTTGTAGAGCTTGCAGCGCGCGCCAACACCGCGATCACCAACCGCTCGGGTGTTAAACCGAGCCGCTTAGCGCAGTCTTGAATGACAGCCATGGCCGATGCGTCGCGAATGTAGACCACTGCGAACTGATCCAACTCATCGATATGCCCGCGCGCCAGCCTGACAGCGTGCGTGCGCCAGGGAATAGTATTGGCGATCTCACGAGCATTCGGACCAGCTGATCGCGCCATCGAGGTCAGAGGCTTAGCAACTTGCATCTGAGCCGGACGCCGATCACCTAGTGGCTGGCTCTGCGCCCGTTCGCGCTTGCGCTTGAGCGACGCGAGCGAACGTTCAGCCACATCATTGCCGAGTGTCGATAGTGTGGTCTTAACAGCCGACTTCGCGAAGCGTCTTGCGATGACGGGACGCGAAGCGGGACCGTTTGGTGCGCCGCCGGACACCACAAACGTGTCACCGACTGGCGCGACGCGCGCCACCGCATAGCATGCGCGGACTCCAGTCGCTGTCGCTGGTGAAGGCAGCGCGACCTTGCGGGTCGCGGCCAATCCGGTTTGTGAAACACCTTCCTCATCAACGAGAATGAGGCTCGTCAGGTGCGTGACCAGGCCTTCGGCTTCGGCGAGGCGCGTTGCATCGTCTTGGACAAGTGTCGCGAGTTTGATGTGAGCCGCATACGCAGCCACTGCACGTGAGCAATTCGACAGTGCTGTTGCATCAGCTTCGGTTGACCAACACGCGCGGATCGCCACGCCGGCGCGAACAGCAGTGCAAGCCGCGGGGTCAGATCCCTCACAAGACCCTTGCCAATATTCACGCGGCGCCGTTGTGAGGGGTCTGACCCCATCAGAGCCACAACGCACGCTTCTGAGTGCGCAGCGAACAGCCGCCGTGACGTTGGCGTCGCCGGCAACAAAAATCTGACCGCCGGACAATGCTGCAAGATGCCCGGCGTTGGCTTCCAGGCTGTCTTCGCCAATCAGCACAACAGTGAAGCGGCGGCCAGACTGCGCCAGCGTTTGAACATCAAGCGCGTAGCTCTTGCCGTCAGTGATCAAAATGACATCGCGTGATTGCGACCCAGTTAGCACCGTTGCCAAAGCCGCGCCGATCTCAGTTCCACCGCTGGGTTCAGAGAGCTTTCGCAACGCCGCGCGCCATCCCGCGCCATCGGTCACGCCGAGATCGCTAATAGTGGTATCGAATTCCCAAAGGTGCAACGCGTCGCCATCGCGGAAATCATCGGCGGCTTCGCTAAGACCAAGCACGGCGGCAGCGTGCTTGGTGAAGCCCGATCCTGCTGCACAGGTGTCGTTCATCGAGCCCGAATGGTCGACGAGGATCGCCGCATTGAGCGCCGATTGTGAGAACGCAAGCGGTGTGATTGACAGTGAGACGCGGCGGCCGTCAGCACTGACGCCAACGACATCACGCGCGCTCCAGTTCAAGACTTCAATGCGGATTGGTGCGTTCAAGGCGACGCGCTGAGCGCCGCCGTTTGCACTGTGGCCCAATAGGATCGCAGTACCGCTGTCCGCTGTCACAGTGACATCACCCATCAAAACCGGGCCTCCGTGGATCAGCTCATCACTATCGGCCAGGCCTGACGCACCATAAATACCGCCAACCGTGGTCGGGATGGTCAAAAGCGCGCGGCCCTCCATCGATGACAGCGGCATCGCAAAGCGCGCCACGACCTGGATCTCCGTGCCAGGAGCGACATGCCCGACCGACAGCATATGGACACCTTTCAGAAGTTCCTCATGCAGCACAGCCGTCTTGCCGCGATCGAGCGCGTCTTCATAGCTTTCACGCGCCATCGGCTTGGCTTTGGCGACCGCCTTCACCAGCCGGCCACCGATGCGGGCTTCAAGCGCATAGAGCACGGCGTCAACGGGCAGCGGAAACGTCAGTGTGGCTTCGATGGAACTTTCTTCGGAGTTTCGGAACGTGCGAGAGGCAACAACATCGGCGAGGCCGCCGTGTATCGAAATATCGTAGGACGTCGCGGTCAGCGGCACGGGTGTGGAGCCACGCATTTGGCACTGGTTGGCGATATGCTGGCTGACGGTGTCAAGTGTCGGCGTCGGGGACTGAGACATGAAGCGGCTCCATGAACACATCATTCAAGACGGACCGGATGCGCTTCTCGAGTTCGTTGATGTCCACCTCTTGGCCGACGAGACCTGGATCGATGTGCAGCACAATGCCCGGCGCAACCGTAAAAGGAGCCGACACACCACTCCCGAGCAGGACCTTAATGGCCTGGGGCGGGAGACCCTGCCGCCTCAGAATGCTGTAGCGGCGGATCGCAGCCACATGGTCGTGCCCGTAGTCAGCGTTCGCCCGGCCACCTTCTGGCGGCGGGACGAAACCTTCGGCGATCATGTACCGGATTTGCCGTTCAGGCTCGCCGGTCAGCGAAGACAGTTCGCGCAGTTTCATGATCGGCGCCTTTCGACAAATACTTTGTCGAAAGAAAGTGGCGGGATTAGGGTGTGAGCGCTACAATGGTCCACGGAACACGAAAAATGCCTCAGATTTGATCAGCGTAACTTCCACTAAGTGGTTGATCGAAATATTTTTTAATTTATCTGCCAATGCGGTTTCCGGGCATGGCCAGGCAATACTATACAAGCGCGATGCCCGAACTTGTCAGGATGCCCACCGTGGCGGGACCCAAGGTCTTGAAACTTGTCTTCACTCGCCCCGTATACTGGAGGTTAGGCGTGCGGTGGTGCGTTTCCCATTACAAAAGGTGGCATCCGCACCCCCCTCGACATTCGGGACCCTGCCAGACTACACCGGTACCACAAAGTGCTTCAAACTTACGATCGGCCCGGGATGCCCCCCACCCGTACGCAACTTGACGGATTGATTGCTGGCGTCGCCAAAGGCGACGAAGCGTCGTTTGCGGAACTCTATCAAGCCACATCCTCGAAACTTTTTGCAGTCGCCCTGCGTATCTTACGCAACAGAGAGGCGGCCGAGGAAGTGTTACAGGAAGCTTACTTCAAGGTTTGGGAACGGGCGGGCGATTTCAACCCCGCGCTAGCATCGCCCTTGACTTGGATGGCGGCTATCGTTCGCAACCGGTCCCTCGACGAAGTGCGCCGAAAAGTTCCAAAGTCATCAGGCGACGATGAGATGATTCTCGACGGTTTGGCCGGCGACAACGAGCATCCGCTCGACGGACTGGAACGGCAGGAAGACGTTGGCCGCCTGATGCGCTGTTTAGAAGGCCTTGAACCTGAAAAGCAGCAAATCGTCCGGCTCGCCTATTTGGACGGCCTCAGCCGCGAGGAACTTGCGGCCCGGTTCTCGCGACCGGAAGGCACGATCAAAACCTGGCTGCACCGCAGCCTTGCGCAATTGAAAGGTTGCCTCGAGCAATGATTGAGCTCGATGACATTGATGGCTTAGCCGCCGAGTACGTTCTCGGTACGCTGCCGCTTGACGAGCGCGACGCGGTCAAAGCCCGTTTGCCGCGCGATGCCGCTTTGCGCAGAGCCGTCAGCGATTGGGAACGCCGGTTGACGCCACTCGCTGATTCTTTGCGGCCAATTGCGCCGCCGCCGAACCTCTATTCGAAGGTGCGGGCTCAGATCGGTCTCTCATCGCATGTGATTTCTTTGAAGTCTCGCGAGCAACACTTGGTTCGCCGCGGCAATCGTTGGCGCAATTTCTCAGCTGGCATGACCGCGATGGCCGCGTCGCTGGCTGGATTGATCGGCTACAACGCGATGCAGCCGCCACTGATGCCAACGCAGTTTGTGGCCGTGCTGCAATCGGCTGAAGATAAGCCGGCGTTCCTGTTGACGGTCGATACCAAGACGCAGAACTGCGTTATCACCGCGGTGACTGCGCCGAAGCAGGCCAACAAGAGTTATCAAGTCTGGATGATCGCCGACAAATTGCCGAAGCCGAAGTCTCTCGGCGTGCTGGCCGAAGGCGAAATGAATGTGATGCCGATGGCGGGCGCTTCAGACGCCGACAACGCCATGTTCATGAATGCCAACTTCGCGGTCAGCCTGGAGCCTGAAGGCGGCTCACCCAGCGATGGCCCAACGGGACCGGTGCTGTTCCAAGGCAAGCTCATTCAAGCGACGCCTTGAGCATATTTGAGACTTGACGGATCGCCGCCCAAGGCGGGGATGACGAGCGTGGAGGATGCTCCGGCATGATTGTGCTGAGGCACCCTCATGTTTCGTCATCCCCGCCTTGGGCGGGGATCCGTCAAGTCGAAGCCCGTGAAATCATTCACTCCGCCGGCCAGAGCGTGCCGGTCTGGCGGCGGGCGTCTTTGGCGGCGCGATTGTTGCGCTTGGATTTGGCGCGAAAAGTTGCTGGCAAGCCCTTGCCTGGCACATAGTAGAACGGCAGTAGCAACTGGCTGATGTAGGACTTCGGGAACTCCGGCAGATCGTCGATGCCGAGGTCGGACGCCTTGATCTCGCGGCTTGGTTCCAACACGAATGTGCCAAGCGCGCGATCAACGTGGGTGAAGAACAGTCCGAAATTGCAGTCGCCCTCGGTGCCCCAATTGACGTGATGGAGGTGATGCGCCTTGCCAAGCGACAGCACTTGCCGAAACGGACCCAAGGCATAATCAACGTTTGAATGCTGCACGATAAGTTGGATCGTAATTGCCAAGCCAAGCAGCAGCGCGATTTCCATCGGCATCCCGAGCAGCACCAGTGGCAAAGTCCCGACTATCATGTCGATGCTTTGATGCAGTGGATGACGAACGAGACCGTTGAAGCCATAGAGCCGGCCCACACCATGATGAACCGCGTGCAGCTTCCACAACGTTGGCCAGCGATGGCTGAAGTAGTGGACCAGCGAGAACATCGTATCGGCAAACAGGATCGCGAGCAGGAGTTGAGCGCCTAGCGGCCATTCCGTTGGCCAAATCCCCTGGACGGGAAATAACCAAGTGATCAGCGGAATCATTAAAACGCCAGAGGCCGCTGAATTCTCATAATAAATATTGTGGATCCAATTGGTGCCGTTGTCCTCGTGGTCGTGATTCCACTCCTCGAAGCACGGAAGAATACGCTCGGCAAAATGAGCCGACGCAAACGCGCCGATCAACACCGGCAATAACCACGCATATGAATGATCGCCCGTCACCACAAAGTAGGCAGCAGCGTTCCAGCCCAATAACATTGCCGGCACATAGACATAGCGCAACACTGATTTAACAAACGTCATCGTACTTCCGAATCGAACTACCGCCTGTCTCTGACGGTATACGGTTAGAAGTTACCGCCGGACGAACAGCATACCATAATTTCAGAGCCCAGCAGCTACAACTGGCTTACCCGGTTAACACTGGCAGCGTTGTATCTTCAAGAGCTCTCCAAGAGCAATAGCTTCGCTGACCGGTGGCGAACACTGCGGGCCTAAGCAAACATAGGCCGCCACTCCATTTCCAGCTGCGGTTTTACCGGCCAGACCCGGAACATGTTCAGCATCGGGGCCCCGGCCTCGATATTCCAGTGCACCCGGCAGCGACAGCGAGTGAACAGCGTCAGAGAGGAACTTGCCATCCTCGCTTTGGTTGCCTGCGATAAAAATTAATTGCGGGGCCAGCACATCTAAAGCAGCCGCCAGCACGCCCGCATGTCCAACCGGATTTTTCGCGACCTGCCCCGAGACGCTTTCAAGGATCAATTGCGCGCGCTCTGCGAGGCTCACATCACCGGTCAACAACGATAGCTGCATGAGATTGGTGATCATCACTGAATTAGCATTCGGCACCGCATCGTCTTGCGCAGTGGCTAGGCGCACAATAACATCGAAGGTGTCGCCGGCGCTCGTGGCGTAAAGCGCAACGTCACTTATCCAATGATGACGATTGAGGGTCTCAGTCCACGCCATCGCAGTTTTGAGGTAGGTCTCAACTCCGGTCGCCTGATGCAATCTGAGCGCGGCGAAAATCATATTGGAATAATCGCTCGCTGTTCCGGGCGCTGTCGTGCGGCCGAGACGCGCCGCATGTTGCAAGCGGCCATCTTTGACCATCGACGTTTCAACAAATGCAAACGCTCGCTTGGCCAGTTCCAACCACTTCAGTTTTCCAAACACGATCGCAGCGCGCGCCAACGCCCCGATCATCAGACCATTCCAGTCAGCCAGCACCTTGTCATCCCAACCGGGCCGGATGCGGCTGGTGCGGCGCGCCAACAACTTTGCACGCAAGGATTCGAGGCGGCTCTCGTGCGCTGCGTCACCCAACTGCAGAGTGTGCAGCCGGTTCAGAATTGTGTGGCCTTCCCAGTTGCCACCGTCGGCGACGTCGTAGGCAGCGCAGAAGAATTTTGAATCGACCGGCCCGAGCAAGTCCTCAACTTCTGACTTGGTCCAAACGTAAAACTTGCCTTCCTCGCCGTCGCTATCGGCATCGAGCGAAGCAGCAAAACCGCCGCCAGCCGCAATCATCTCAGCCTCAAGCCACGAAACCGTCTCGGCGATGCGGACCTCAAACAACGGGTTTTTTGTTTCACGAGAAACTTCGCACAAGAGGTCGATCAACAACGCGTTGTCGTAGAGCATCTTTTCAAAATGCGGCGCCAACCAGCGCTCATCAACTGAGTAACGCGCGAAGCCACCGCCGAGGTGATCGTAAATTCCACCCTGGCAAATATTGGCTAGTGTCGTCTCAACGGCGCGCCGCGCATTCGCATCATCATAGCGAATAGCGCCACGCCATAACAGCCAGAAGAAATTCCATTGCGGGAACTTCGGCGCGCCACCAATGCCGCCGTGGATTGGATCGACAATGCGAACGAGGCGCGGAATCAAATCGGAAATCAGATCATCGCCAATTTCGATTTGCTTGGTGTTGGAGGTCCGCTTCGAGAGTGACTCGATCAGCTCAGACGCTGCGCCGCTGATCTTTTCCGGCTGGGTTTGATAGACGTTCGAAATTTGCCGCAACACATCGGTGAATGCCGGCCGGCCGTAATGCGGTTGCTTCGGAAAATAAGTGCCACCCCAAAACGGCCGCGCCTCGCCATCGAGAAACATCGTCAGAGGCCAACCACCTTGCTGGCCTAACTGATGCAACGCGCCCATGTAAATGGCGTCAATATCTGGCCGCTCCTCGCGATCGACTTTGATATTGACGAACAGCTCGTTCATGACGGCGGCACTGGCCTCGTCTTCGAAACTCTCGTGCGCCATCACATGGCACCAGTGGCAGGCCGCGTAGCCGACCGAGAGTAAGATCGGTTTGCCGGTGCGCTTCGCTTCCGCCAACGCCGCCGGACCCCACGCCCACCAATGCACCGGATTGTCTTTGTGCTGCAGCAGGTAGGGCGACGTTTCTGATCCGAGGCGATTCATAGCTGATCCTTTGCAATGCCTAGCCACCCTACATACGCTTACATTTGAGAACGCAAGCCCACCTCGATTAACCGAGACCAAGACCGGACTGGAAAAAGCCATGCGGATTGGCATAGTCAATCCATGGCGTCTCCAATCTCGACCGAAACGATCTTTGCTCTTGCCAGCGCACCCGGCCGGGCGGGAGTGGCTGTTATCCGGCTATCTGGCCCGGCAGCAGGACCATGTCTGGACCGGATGGCTGGCGGCCGGCCGGCCCCTCGCGCCGCCGCCTATCGTGCCATCCGCGATCCGGCTAACGGCGCACTTCTGGATCGCGGCGTCGTGCTCTGGTTTCCAGGACCCAGAAGCTTTACAGGCGAAGACGTCGCCGAATTCCATCTTCATGGCGGCCCGGCCGTCATCAAAGCCATCATTACAGCGCTTGGATCATTGCCAGGATTGAGACTGGCGGAACCCGGCGAGTTCGCCAGGCGCGCGTTCGATAGTGGCAAGATTGACCTTTCGGAAGCCGAAGGCCTCGCCGATCTCATCGACGCTGAAACCGAAAACCAGCGCCAACACGCGCTCCAACAAGCGTCCGGATCGTTGTCCGGCATCTACGAAATCTGGCGCAAACGACTGATCGAGGCCACGGCTTTGGTCGAAGCTGCTATCGACTTTTCCGACGAAGCGGACGTGGCGACTGACGCGATGATCAAGGCCCGCCAGCAAGTCATCGCCCTGCACGCAGATTTGAAGGGCTATTTGAATGACGGCCACCGCGGTGAAATCCTGCGCGATGGATTCCGGGTCGCGCTGGCTGGACCGCCCAATGTCGGCAAATCTAGCATGCTCAATGCCCTCGCGCGACGCGACGCGGCCATCGTTTCCGAAGAAGCCGGAACCACGCGCGACGTCATCGAAGTCCGGCTCGATCTCAACGGCTACCCAATCATCGTCAGTGACACTGCTGGGATTCGCAAGACCGTGGTCAAGATTGAGCGCGAGGGCATCCGCCGGACGGTTGCAGCTGCGAGGGCTTCCGACTTGGTTCTTTGGCTTATGGATAGCAAATCGCTGGAGACCGAGTTTCCATCAGATCTCAGTGAAATTGCCGACCGGACGTTGATTGTTGTCAGCAAGGCCGACCTGATGACCCGCAACCAGCTTAAATCGTTGCCCGCTGGATTGATCGCTGTTTCGGCTAAGTCATCCGAGGGACTTGACCAGCTGACCCAGATGATCGCCACCCTCGCCGCTGCCCGCATCGGCTCGCCCAATACCGTCGTGACCTCGGAACGCCAGCGCGGATTGTTGGCCAAAGCGGCGGGCAGTCTCGAGGCGTTTGTGGTCGGACCGCTCACTCAGCACGAGCTCAGAGCCGAAGATTTGCGGTTCGCTGGAGCGGCGTTGGGCCGTTTGACCGGCCGCGTCGACGTCGAAGATGTGCTCGACCAGGTCTTTAAGCGATGGAATTGGGTACATTTT
>JANNFX010000018.1:0-17346 GCA_031380225.1 Hyphomicrobium sp. | reverse complement strand
CTCCTTCAAGCCCAACGCCTTCGGCCTCTACGACATGCACGGCAACGTCTGGGAATGGGTGCAAGACTGCTCCGCTGACAGCTACAAGAGCGCTCCTACCGATGGGGCTGCCGCCAACCCGTCAAATTGTTCTTTCCGCGTCGTCCGCGGCGGTTCCTGGTATTTCAGCCCAGACTTCTTCCGTTCGGCCAACCGCGACAGGAACACCCCAGGCAACCGTAACAACAATGTGGGCTTCCGAGTTGCCAGAACTCTTGAGTGAGCCGATCCATGCGTCTGCCCAACGCTGAACACGCTACTATCAGACTGATGGGGTCAGACCCCTCACAAGAAAGTTCGAAATAGTTCTGGGTCAATCGTGTGAGGGGTCTGACCCCAGATCACGAAAGGGGTCTGACACCTCACAAGAAAGTTCGAAATAGTTCTGCACCAATCGTGTGAGGGGTCTGACCCCAGATCGCGGGCTTGTCAGGAGAAAAAATATGCCTCGCGCGCGCCGCAACGATTATCCAGGAGCATGGCATCACGTCATGAACCGGACGATTGATTCCATCGCGCTGTTTACCGACGACACTGACCGGCGCATTTTTATGACCGAACTTAGAGAGGCGCTTAATGCCAGCCAAGCCGAACTGCACGGCTATTGTCTTATGTCGAACCACTATCACCTGCTCATTCACACTCCGGCAGGACGATTGTCGGACGCGATGCAACAATCGGTGTCGGCATTTACTCAGAAAATAAATTTCCGTCGGGACCGGGATGGGCCGATCTTCCGGGGACGGTTCACGTCAGTTTTACCTGATGACGATTCACACCTCGTGAATATCAGCGCGTACATTCATCTGAACCCGGTGAAAGCAGGTTTAGTTACGTCACCGGAAGATTGGCCATGGTCGAGTGCTGGCGCTTATTTCGGCACGACGGTGCGGCAGTATGATTTGCAGACGGATGCAATTTTGGAACTGTTCGATCCTAACGGCGGTACGGCCAGCTACCGGCAATTTGTAATGGAGCGGCAGGCATTGGGGTCAGCCCCCTGACTGGAATTGGGGTCAGACCCCTCACAATACTGGTCCAGTTCTATTTCGATTTTTCTTGTGAGGGGTCTGACCCCAGAATGGCCGTCGCAAACGAAGAGCTTTGGGAGATCGCGTGTGATGACGAAGAAATACAAGAGTGATCTGCGCGCGGCTCTGCACGAGACTGTGGAAGGGTTGCATCGCATTGGCCTTGTCGACAAAACGACAATGCGCGAGTTCGACGAGCGCTGCCTGACTGTGGCTGAAAAATTGACCGCGCGCCAAATCGTGACACTGCGCGAGCGCGATGGCGTCAGCCAGAAAGTCTTCGCGCACTATCTTAACGTGCCCGTGACGCTGATTTCGCAATGGGAGCGCGGCGAGCGCAAACCATCCGGCGCGGCCATCAAGTTATTATCACTGGTTAAGCATAAAGGGCTGGATGCAATCGCGTAGAGATGCCACCTTTGCGGCGCAGCCGCATACCAGTGTTTGCACCATCACATTGGGGTCTGACCCCTCACAAGAAAGTTCGAATTAAAACTGGACCAATCGTGTGAGGGGTCTGACCCGCTACACCTCACTTCTTCTCCGCGCACCTTGGGCACATGCCCTGGATTTCGACGAACTTTATCCGCGGCGTGAAGCCGATGGAGCGGGCGCGTTCGTCAGTCAGATCGAAAATATCCTGGCCGTCGACTTCGCCGACCGTGCCACAACTTTCGCAAGACAGAAAAATCGGGCGCCGGCCTGTACTTGTGTGGTCAGCACGGCGGCAGGCAAAGAACGCATTTTTGCTTTCGAGACGGTGGATGAGCCCGACGTCCAGCAACGCGTCAATGGCGCGATAGACCGAAATCGGCGCCACGCGTGTGCCCTTTTCAGCCATGCGGGCCATGATCTCATAGGCGCCAATGGAAGCGTGGGTGGCAGCAATTTCGCCAAACACCTGCTGGCGCAGTTTGGTGAAGCGTAACTCTTTGAGATCAAAGGCGGCTTCGGCCCGTTCCATCATTTGCGTCAGACGCTTACCGTCATTTTTATCGGGCGCGGCAAACGGGGCTCGGGCAGGAACGGCGGCCATCGGGGTGCTCAGTTTTGAGATGTTCGGGGCCTTGATCATACCAGCTTGAAGCGGAATGGTATACCGCTACAGTTGCCGTAGGCACCAAATTTCACTGAAAAAACAAGCGCTAAACCACTTGCCCTGCTGTAACGTTATTACATATGTTAAGGTGTCTAACGCCGGTCGATTCCGTCGTTCTCACGGATATTAAATCAACGTCATACGCCGGCCCCTGCCCCATTGTTGCCTCTAAGTCACCATGGCATGATCGAGTGGAAACTGCCGTCGTGTCCAAACACATTTGGTCCGGCAAGCGGAATTTTTGACGCCGGCGATGGTGCCTCCTCGGGAGCGCGCTCACTGGAAGGGCTGATAATGGGTTGGGACGTTAAGGCTACCGCGGATGCGATCGGGCAATCGCTTCCGGATGCTTCGAGTTTGCCTGATGCCTCAACCGCATATTCGGTCTTGGAGGGGTTGCAGCGCTTAGGCTCCGCAATCCTGCCTAACACGGCTGGCTTATTGGCATTCCTGTCGCTGTCTACAGCATTCATGTTTTTCACTGAAACCGGCCGCTCACTGCGGGCCGCCATTCGCGATGCTGCGCTGACCAATTGGCGGCTTGCGCTGCTCGGCGCCACCGGCATCGCCCTATCTTTGGCCTCGGGTTACACGACCTGGGACGGGATGCGGAACTTCACCGGCGAAGCCACGCTGTCGCTGTTGATTACATTTGGCATCCAAGGCGTGATGCTGATCATCGCCTGGTTGATCGGCGAGAGTTTTGCCACCGGCATGAGCCAAACCCGGCCCGATAGCACGGGCCTCAGCCGCCGTACGCAATTGGTCGCTGGCATGTTGGGCGGGTTCGTGATCCTAGCCGCGCTGCTTGCCTTCGCACTTTTCGGCACGCCTTTGTTGACCGAATACAGCGATAAACTGGTCTACATTGCGCTCGCCATCGGCGCGCTGGCGTTGATCTCAGCTTTCCAGTGGGACCTCGTGCAACCCTATGTGCAAAGCTCGCGCATCATTTTCAAAAACTCGATCCTGTGGGTGATGTTCCTTGGCTGTATGGCAACATCGGTCTTCTTCTCATTCGACAGCTTGTTCTCTGCCATCTTCCCGCAAAGTGAGCGTGTGCGCGCCGCCGAATTGAGGGCACAGAATCAAGTCGCTGGTATTGTCGCGGATATTGGCGGCACAATTGGCAGCCGCCAAGTAACAACCGCCGAAGAACTCTTCAGCGCCGAAGGCTGGATCGCTTACGATACGCAGCTCGCAAACCTGGCCAAGTCCGCCAAGGAAAGCGAAGGCGAGGTTGAGCGCTTCCTCCAAAACGAAGCCGAAGCGCGCAACCGCGCCGTCGCCGCCCAGCAAGAGCGCATTGTCTCGGCCCAAAGCGGACAAGCCGGACTAGCCTCAAAGAAATTGTCGCTGACCGATGAGTTGTCGCGCATCAAAGCCGACCGTCCAACACTCGCCGCCGAATACGCCGAAAAGAAAACCGAACTCGACTCGCGCTCAAAGGAAATCGATGGCAAACGCGTCGAAGCCATGGCCGAAGACAAGGGTGTCGAAGGCACGCTGAAGGAAGGCCGCGGCCCGATTTGGCGCCAGCGCATCAGCGAACTTGCCAAGCTGCAAGACTATTTCAAGATTGGCGACGAGCGCGTGAAGGACGCCAAAAAGCGCCTCGACTTGGTTGAGACCCGCATTGCGCAAATCGAGCGCGAACTGGCCGCCGTCGATGGCGATTTGGCCAAACTCAAAGGCGAGGAAACAACCGCAACTCAGCGCATCTCAATGACAACGGCGGCCAACACCACGACAGATGGTGCCAAGCCGATTGATGCGGCACGCATGTTGCCAATGTTCGAACAGGCCCGCGTCGACTTCCGCCAGAAGCCATCGGAAGCCCGGTTGTCCGATGTGCAGAAAATGTGCAGCCAGATCATGGGCGCGATGCTGACCGCGACGCCTGAAACGAAGAAAAGAGTGAGCGGCATCGATTGTGATCCCAAGCAAGCTGTTGAAGCGGCCAGCGCTGTGTTTGCCCTCGACCGCGGCGGCGTCATCTTTGCCGAAGGCTGTGCGGGTGGCGACAAGCTCAATCAACATCAATCGGCCGACGCGTTGTTTGGCTTTGCCCGCAAATGTCTCGCCGATAGCGGTCTACCGGCAGCCGAAACCGGCCAGCTGCGCACCAAGATCAACGTCATGGAACTCAATCGCGACGACAAGGCTCATCGCTTTGTCGTCACCTGGAACGCCTTCGGCGATGGCAACCGGCTTGCATATTTAGCCCTCGCAATCGCCATTGCCATCGACTTGCTCGTGTTCCTTTCGGGCCTGTTCGGCGCCAACGCAATTCGCTCGCCGCTGTCAGACATGCCGAGCCCGAAAGCCCGCACGGCCGAGCAGCTGGAGGCCATTATCGAGAACGCTTTGCTGCCGGATACGTTTGAAACCGCAACCGCGACGCTTGAAGCCATGCATCCGATCACGTCGATCAACGGCTACACTCAGGAAGTCATTGTTCCACCGCATGACGCCGCTGGCCGGTCGCGCGTTCTAAAGGTTTTGAACGCAGCCGCTGCAATTGGAGGTGTTGAGCGGGATTCACTGCGTCCAGAGCGCTATTTGGTGCGCCCGGAAGTGTTTGAGTTCCTGTCTGTTGTCGCTAAAAATGCGTTCGAAGCTGACGACGGCCAGGTGCGCCTCGCCGAGTTGCGTTCGACACTCGCCGTTGCCTTGCAGCCGGATGTTGGCGCCGCAGCTGATCTCGTGCTCAACCACGTCACGCCGGTTTCGGAACGTGACGGCGGATATTCGTCGCTGATCATGATGTCGGATGTTCCGGCATTCCATCTTCCGATCGTGCGCCGCGCGATCAACGCCGGAACAGCAGCTGGTTTCTCCCGCCAAGGCACTCATCCGAATGACAAGAGCGACGACTACGAAGTCCATAAGGAATTCTACCGCACACTGGCGCGGCTGTCGGCGTCATCACCGAAGGCCGCCGGTTGGCAGCCTGAAATTTCCAGCCGCGAGAAACTCAAGGGCAGCGTTCCAGAAGCGCCGAAGTTTGGCGGCGCCTTGAAAGATCATCGTGACAGCCTCGAAGGCAAAGGCGCCGTCGATCAAACGCCACGTCTGACAGCCCCTGCGAAAGGCGCGACGCCAAAGCAAACCGCCGCGCGCGATCACGAACGGTTGGCTCGCGAATACTTGGTTGAGTTTATCAATAGTCTTGGCCTCGACGGCGCCGAACTGCAGTTCGCCATAACCAATGAACCGGCACGCGAGGCGGCTGCCGATTGCTGGAACGCGCTCCTCGTTCACGCTCACCAACACACGGGCGTCGCCTCGACCATGCGTGACAAGCAGCGCCAGTTGACCGTGCAGCTTGATGACATTCACGCCCAGCTGCTTGACGGCGCAACCGCCGGCAATGAACAGGCCGCTATATTGAACATGGTGCGCCAGGAAGTGTTCAAGGCCGAACCCTTGTTGTTGCAATTGCCGGAGTTCGGACTTGTCCAGCATCTGATCGCTGACCTCGAAGCCGCAGCCGCGCCCGATGACGGTCAGGCCGCTGGCGAGCAGCCTTTGTTAGAACGCCTGCGCGTGATCGAACACAGTCTTCCCGAGCTTGATCCCTCGGATGCTTTGGCGTGGCGTTCGCTCGTCGAAGAGACACTGCTCGCAGCGTCAGACGACGACATCCCGCAAGTGTTCCGCCCTGCCCGCAAAGGCGATGGTAAGCCGAGGCTGAATTAGGACTTATCGTAGGTCGGGTAGAGCGACTTCGCGAGACCCGACACAGTCTATCAAAAGAGAGGCTTTGTCGGGTCTCGCTTCGCTTCTACCCGACCTACGGTTCTGAGCGGAAAGCCTGTCCAGCGCTCACGCCTTCATTACGACCTTGCCAAAATGCGCTCCACTTTCGAGATGGCGCAGGGCTGATTGGTAATCTGCAAATGCGAACACGCGGTCGATCACTGGGCGCATCTGATGCTTGGCAATACTCCGGTTCATATCTTCGAACATAGTGCGGCTGCCGACGAAAATTCCTTGGAGCGTGATGCTCTTCATCAGCAGCGGAATCGGATTGACCTCGCCCCCCGTCAACACACCGATCAGGCTGATGCGGCCGGCTATGCGGACCGCCGTCATCGATTGCGGCAACGTACCGGCGCCGCCGACTTCGACAACGTGATCAACGCCGCGGCCGCCGGTCAATTCAAGCACGCGCTTGCCCCATGCCGGTGTGGTTTTATAATTGATAGTTTCGTCGGCGCCCATGGCGCGGACACGAACCAGTTTTTCGTCGCTGCTCGATGTCGCGATCACGCGGGCACCCAGAGCTTTTGCGAACTGCAGCGCGAAGATCGACACGCCGCCGGTGCCTTGAACCAGCACAGTATCAGTGGCCTTGAGATCACCAGCCGTCATCAGTGCGTGCCACGCCGTAACAGCAGCGCACGGCAACGCCGCCGCTTCTTCATTGGTCAGGTGATCAGGAATACTGACAATGCCGCCGGCATCCATAACTGTATAGTCAGCAGCCAAGCCCGGCCGCGCGGCGCCAAGCGCGCTGTTCGATTTGACCGCATCGCACTCACCATCAATCCAGGCCGGCATGAAGGCTCCGGCGACGCGCTGGCCAACGGCAACCCGCGTCACACCTGATCCAAGTGCAACGACCTCTCCAACACCGTCAGATAGCGTCACGAACGGCAGAGACAGCTTTGGATTATAAGTGCCTCTGACCACCATCAGATCGCGATAGTTAAGCGACCAGGCGCTCATCTTGACCAGCACTTGCCCGGGACCGGGCGTTGGCTGATCGCGCTCTACAAGCTGCAATTTGTCGATGCCAAAGCCGCCGGTCAACTCGAAGGCATTCATGCGCGCATCTCCTTACAGTGTCAGAGCATCACCGTATGGCACGCGGATTGGGCGCGCGGCAATGACAACCGCCTGGCGGGGAGTATTACGCGCCTTGCAACGTCTCTTTCACCTTAGCGGCCAATTGCGGCAGCGTGAACGGCTTCGGCAGGAATGCGAATTGCTGATCCTTATCGAGCGTGCCGTCAAAAGCTTCGCGCGGGAAGCCTGATACGAAGATGATCTTCACATCCGGATACTGCAGCCTAAGTTCCTTGGCCATCGTTGGCCCGTCCATTTCCGGCATGACAACGTCGGAGACGATAATATCGATCTTGCCGCTACTCGCTGCCACTACATCCAAAGCATCAAGACCGCTTGAAGCCTCGAGGACCTCATAACCCTGGCGCCGCAACGCACGGACCGCAATTGAACGCACATCGTCTTCGTCCTCGACCAGCAAGACGCGCCCGGTGCCGGTCAGATCGGCCGACTTTTCCTTCTTCTTCTTTTCCTTTTCGCGCACCTTGATGGCGATCATCTCGCCCTCATTCTCAGGAATGTACCGCGGCAGATAGATCAGGAACGTGGTGCCGCGGCCGAGCTCGCTGTTGCAGTAGATGTAGCCGCCGGACTGCTTGACGATGCCGTAAACATTCGACAATCCGAGACCGGTGCCCTTGCCAACAGCTTTGGTCGTGAAAAACGGCTCGAAAATTTTGGCACGGACTTCGGCGCTCATGCCGGTGCCGGTGTCTTCGGCTTCAATCAGCACGTACTCACCGACCACCATGCCATGATGGCCAAGTTTTTGGCTTTGCCGTTCGGTGACGTTACTGGTGCGGATGGTCAAACGGCCGCCGTTCGCCATGGCGTGTCCGGCATTCGTTGCCAAGTTGACGATTGCACGCTTGAGTTCGTTTGCGTCAACATTGACGTACCAAAGATCGCGGCTCGGTTCGGTTTTGACCTCGACCTTTTCGCTGGCCGCGGATCGCAGCATTTCGAGGTTATCAGTCAACAACTCGCCGATCTGCAAAGGCTCAGCCTGTAAAGGCTGACGGCGCGAGAACGACAACAGCTGCCGTACCATTTCGGCGGCGCGCAGGGCGCTATTCTGGATCGACTGAATATCCTTGTGGGCTGGGTCTGACGGCCTATGCATTTGCAGCAGCATATCGGCGCGGCCAATGATCGCCGTCAGCACGTTATTGAAGTCATGCGCGATACCGCCGGCAAGCTGGCCAACCGCTTCCATCTTCGAGCTTTGGGTAAACTTAGCCTCGAGTACTTTTTGCTCGGTCGCGTCGAGCACGAACACAATGGCTGCTTCGCGATCAGTACGGCCCTGGGCCAGCGAGCTGACATATACCCGGCGCGACGTATCGTTGTTCGCGCCCGTTGTAATGTCGAGTGGCGCCGGATTTGAGTTGCCGCCAATGGCACGCCGCATCGCTTCGCTGAAATCTTTTTTTGTCTGCGGCTCGGCGGCAAACGTCAGCACGTCCAAAGCATGATCGCCGATGCCACCAGCGCCCTCGAGCGTCATGCGGTTGAAGGCCCCATTGGCCGACGTGATCCGGCCATCAGATCCAACAGCGGCAATGCCGAACGGCGCCGATTGGAACAGGCGCGCAAAGCGCATTTCGGCGCCTTCTTGGCCAGCCAGCATGGCACTGGTGCCGCGATTGATGGCGGCGATCGCCAACCCGCCCTCGCGATCACGGCGCACGATAAGGCGCATTGCCAGCAAGCGCCCGTCAGCGGCTGAGACATCAAAGTCGAAGGATTGGGCTTCAAGCGGATTTGCGAGTGTTGCCGATTGCAGTGACTGGACCGATTCAACGGGGAGGAAATCGGCAAGGCGCAGGCGTAGCGCTGTTTGCTGAGCAACGCGTCCGGTCCAATTCAAGAATGTTGCGTTGGCATGGCGCACGTGTCCCGATGCATCCGCGAACACAAATCCAACTGGAGCGCTTTGGTAGAAGCCGAGCGCACTTTCGAGGCGCGCCATGGCTTCCAATTCACGCGAACGCTGTTCGGTAATGTCGAACATCGTCCAAGACACCAGCGGCTCAAGTTCGCGCTCGCGGCCAGGGATCGCGACCGGCCGGCTCAACACGCGCATCAAACGGGGCGCAGCACCCGCACGAACCAATTCGAAATCTTCCTGCCACGGTTGTCCGTGAGCGGCAGCGCGCGTCAGCCGGAACAGTGCCTCAGATGACGCTGGCGCGGCCGAAAACGCCACTTCGATCGGCAAAGGCTCGCCACTAGGTGTGCGGCCCAGAATATCGGCGGCTTTTGTATTGGCGTAGTGCAGCGTGCCGTTGCGGCTGGTCAACAGCAGACCAGCGTCGAATGTTTCCGCAAACGCCGCGATCAGGTCGTCGCGCTCGATGCGCTCGCCAATGCGGATGTTGCCGGCAATCAGCCCGAACAGCAAAAATACGCCGAGCATGGCCAGTGAGGCCAAGAGCGTCAATAACAGAGGCTCGGCGGCGCGGCTGGCGACGAGCGCCAGGATCACGGTGCCGGTGGCTGCGACAACGGACACAACCGGCAAATAGCGGGCGTGCTTAGCTTGCGTGGCCGCGTCGAACGAAATCGGCTCGGGGCCGAGCAGTGTCAGGTGTGAGGTGTCTTTCATAAACTCGAAAACTATCTGATTCGGGGACGTTACGCCGTTGGGCAAAGGCATGAGTTCACTCTACGCGTGACCAAATTGTCCCGGAGCGCCGGGAGTTGTAGCAGCTGCCAGTTCCCAATTTTGGGGTCTGGGTCTGCCACTAGGTTCGCGCGCCACTGGCTTATAACCAGCCGCGTGCCAGCCCAGACTTTAACCATCGGGGTTAAAATGCGATGAAGTGAGTGGTCGCTTTGGTCCTAACGCCTGTTCCAAGATGGGATCGCGGCCCGGCAGCGCTTGTTGTGGATTTCCACCGGATTAATGCCCGCCCCACTAACGAAAGCCGCGAACTCACACTAGGACACTGCATTAAGGTTTTGACGCCGCTTCGGGAAACCGCTGTGGATATAGGGAGGCGGGGCGACCCGCGATGGCCGATGTGGGATATGATGTTCTGGTTGCTGATCCTGGCGTTGGCTGCAGTAATTATTGTTCTGGGGGGTGTCGCCGCCCGCAGTTTTTTGTCCGGGCAGTCACCTGCTTCAGCTTTTTTCGGGCCCAAGCCTGACCCGCGCATCTATGTTACCGAGCAGGCCAGCATCGATGGCCGCCGCAAACTGCTGCTGATCCGCCGCGATGACGTCGAACACCTGATCATGACTGGCGGGCCGGTTGATATGGTCATCGAAACCGGCATCAGCGGACCGGGCCTCGGCACACCGGTCGCCGCCGACCGAACTCCGGCGAAAAGTTACACAACCGCCGAAAGTCAGGCCCGCGCCTTCGGCCAGCGTTCAAACGGAACTGACGGCTAAAAACGCTAAAAGTTATGGCCCTAATAGCCGCCAAGTTGCATGGCATAGGCGTCCTCGAATGTCATCAATATGGAGATTTGGTCTTTGCCTCTAAGATCGGCCGTTGGTTTGGTTGTACTCAGACTGCAGCTCATGCTGGCGGTTTTGGCGCTGTGCACAGTGATGTCTTTGCTGGTTCTACCTGCGTTCGCAGACGCCGGCGTCCAGCAAGCGGCGGCGGCAACCGAGCCGGCCGCTGGCCAGAAGACCGAACCTTCCGGCGACGCTCAAAAAGCTGCAACTGAGCCGGTCAAACCTGTCGAGCCGCCGAAGGTTCTGTTACCGGATGTGGAGCAGATCGCACTCGGTCTTTCAGCAACCATAGAGGCGCTGGAAAAAACACTGGAGCGGTCAAAGGATAGTGAGGCCGATCTCGCCCATCTGCGTCTGGAACTCGACGGATTTGTCGACGGCACGTCCCTATCGCGCGCGCATTTTGCGCCGCGCCTAGCCGCCGTTAAGAGCCAAATCGACAAACTCGGCCCGGTTCCGGAAAAAGATGCGGCACCCGAAGCGCAGCAAGTCGCCACAGAACGTCAGCGCTTAAACACAACAGCCGCTGAACTCGGCGGCGCATTGCATACCACCGACTTAGTCGAGGAACGCGCCCGCCAATTGAGCGATCAAGTGCAGTCGCTCCGGCAGCAAATTTTCACCAGCCGCATTTTGGCACGCTCGCTGTCGCCGTTATCTCCGGAGACTTGGAACCGCGCCATTCGAGAACTGCCCGCTGGCGGCCGTCAAATCGGTAGCATCGCCAAGAGCTGGATGAAGGCGGCTTCGGGGCAACTTGGATTGTTAGCAGCTTTGCTGATGGCCGTGGCTGGCGGCTACGTCGCTCTACGTTCAGCCGTGCGCCGCCTCAAGGCAACGAAACTCGACGCGCCGCGGACCGAGGCTCCGACTTTCTTTCAACGCGCCGCCATGGCCGGCTGGATGACGCCGCTGATGGCGTTGCCTGCCGCTGTGGCGGCATTGGTGCTGACGCTCGGCCTCGATCAAATGAACCTTTTGGTTCACGAATTGGAGCAACTTGCACCAACCACGCTCTCAAGTTTTATGATTTTTATCGCTGTGTCGGCATTGGCCAAGACGATCTTTTCGCCAGGCCGGGCCGCATGGCGGCTGGTGGACTTGGCCGGCGCGCCAGCCAAATCGATCACACGATACTTGATCTGGATCGCCGGCTTCTTTGCAGCTGACCGCATCTTAAGTGAATTGGCGCGGCTGCTGTTCCTCCCTGTTCCGGTTAGTGTGCTGGTGGCGAGCCTGTGCAGCACGGCAATCGCGTTACTGTTAATTCGCCTCGTCAGAACACCATTTACAAGAGCATCGGCACCAGCAATTGACTTTGGCGCTCAGACCGCCGGCGCGACGGCAAGCCAAACGGTGGCAGTTTCGATCTACGATCCAAAACTGTTGAAGCTGCCGCTGCTAGCTACCGCGTTCGTCATCATCGGGTCAGTAGCGTTTGGCTATGTGTCGCTAGGCCGGTTTGTGGTCGAGCAACTTGTAACAACGGGCGGCGCGATTGCCGTAGTTTTGCTGTTGCATCTTGCCATTCGCGCAATGCTTGGTGCGCCAGGGAGCGGTATCAAACCGATTGAAACCATCCTCGCAGAACGCGCTGGCCTGAGCGAAGATCAAGGCGGCGCGATCGCAAGCGGCGTCGCTTTGGTTCTCAATGTTGTTCTGGCGATGTTCGCCGTACCCATGATCTTGCTGACCTGGGGCTACACACTTCCTGAAGCGGTCGGGTGGCTGAAGTCGGCGATGTTCGGCTTCGAGATCGGGCAATTTAAAATCTCGTTTGTACGCATCCTGGTCGCCTTGGGACTGTTCCTGGCGATCATTCTTGCCACGCGCCTGGTCCAGCGCTGGTTAAGGTCCGGCGTCCTTGAGAGCGCAAAAATTGATCGTGGCATCGCCAATTCCATTCACACCGCAGTTGGCTACGCAGGCTTCACACTCGCGGCCTTGATGGCGGTTTCCTATGGCGGGCTCGACATAACCAACTTCGCGATCGTTGCTGGTGCGCTGTCGGTCGGCATCGGTTTCGGATTGCAGTCGATTGTCTCAAACTTTGTCTCGGGCCTGATCCTGCTCGTTGAGCGCCCGATCAAAGTTGGCGATTGGGTTGCGGTCAAAGGACAGGAAGGCTTCGTGCGCCGCATCGCGGTCCGGTCAACGGAGATTGAGACCTCCGACCGCGCCAGTCTGATTGTGCCTAACTCCGATCTCATCACCTCTACAGTCACCAACTGGACCCATCGCAATGCACTCGGCCGGGTCGTTGTCCCTGTCACCGTAGCCTTCGAACACGACCCCGAGCATGTCCGGGCTATTCTGCAGAGGGTTGCGCAAGAGTGCACACTGTTGATGCAGCATCCGACGCCGACCGTCGCCTTCGATGAAATGGACGGTGAACTCAAGTTTTCGGTGCGAGCCGTCATCCCCGACGTCAGCCGATCGACAGCGGTGCAGACCGAACTCAGAACCCGCATTCTGAAAGCGTTGCGCCACGGCGGAATCATTCCCCATTCGGCGCAAGACCGGGCGTTGGGCAATCCTGGAATTGTTCTCAACGTTGCGGTTGCCCTGGACAACGACCCCGAGCGCGTTCGCGAAACTCTTGAGGCCGTTGCACAAAATTGCCCCATGCTGTTGCAACCTCCGCCGCCGACGGTATCATTCGATGACATGGCGGGAGAGTTGAAGTTTTCGATCCGCGCCACCATTCCCCATGGCAGCAGCCCGGCTGCTGTCGAGAGCGAACTTAGGACGCGCGTTCTAAAGGCGCTCCGCAACGCTGGCATTTCGTTGCCGCAATCGACGCACGACATCTATTTGCGCGACCTGGACGGCGTGAAGTTACTGCTCGCGCGGATCATGGCGGAACGCGCACAAGCGGCCACTGCAGAAGCGTCGCCAGAGCCGCAGCCTCCGCCGCCAGCAGCGCCCGAGCCGTCAACTGCAGCAGCAGCGCCAGCAGCACCAACGGCGGTTGTTCGGCCGATCCGCAAGGACGCGCAGTCGACTTAGGCATAAAAGTGCTATGTCTCGCGATAGCTGCGGGGCGTTCCGTTACGGTCTATGACCGTAACAACGCCATCAATGGCCTCAGCGCTGTACTCAGGCCCGATGGGAACCTTGCCATGGGCACCGGGAATATCGAGCACATACTCCGGCATCGCCAGACCGGACAGCCGATTGCGCAGCTCGCGCATCAACGCTTGCCCCTCTGCGATCGTCGTTCGAAAGTGCGAGGTGCCGGGCGCTAAGTCGCCATGGTGCAAATAGTACGGCGTGACGCGCGCTTCGGCAAAACCACGCATTAAGGCTTCGAGCGTATCGACGTTGTCATTGACGCCGCGGAGCAGCACGGACTGGCTGACAACTGGGATGCCGGCATCGACGATACGGCCAATGGCTGCACGCGCGTCTGACGTCAGTTCACGCGGATGGTTGGCGTGCAGGCCGACATATGCCGTTGCGCGCCGGGCTTTCAGCGCCGTGACGAAGGCCGCTGTTACCAGTTCTGGCGCGACGACTGGCACGCGCGTATGCCAGCGGATCATCTTGACGTGAGCGATGGCATCGAGACGGCGGGTGATATCCGCGACTTTTTTTTCCGACAACACGAATGGATCACCGCCGGTCAGGATCACTTCCCAGATTTCAGAACGTGACGCGATGTAGGCCAGCGCTGCCTCAAGTTCGCCCGCAGTAAGATTGCGACCTGCGTCTGGACCAACCATTTCACGGCGGAAGCAAAACCGGCAATAGACCGGACAAACGCCGACGATCTTTAACAGCACGCGATCAGCATAGCGGTGCACGATGCCGGTGACCGGGCTCTTGGCGTCGTCCCCGATCGGGTCGGCCAATTCAAATGGCAACACATTGAGCTCACGCGCATCGGGCACAAATTGGCGCGCGATGGGGTCATCTGGATCGGTGGCGTCGATCAGCGCCAGCATCGCTGGTGGAATAGCAACGGCGTAACGCTCAGCGACGCGCGCCAACGCTAATTTGTCTGAAGGCCGTGCGAGCCCGGCTGAGATCAGGTCGTCTGCCGACTTTAGAGTTTTGTTCAACGGACGGCCATCAACAACGATCTCAGCTCGCCGCCGCACGGCGCGACGCGATACGATGCTCCGCACCACGAATAATCGCCAGCCTCACGTCGTCGGTGCGGGCCAGGGCAGGGTCGACGTAGATGTGCTGTGCCAAGGCCAATGTGCGCAGATTGTCGATGGCCGGAATGGAGTTCAGCCGCGTCATCAATTCGTCGCGGCCAAGACGGGCCAACATGGCGACAACGCTAAACGCGAACGGATCAAAAGATGCTGGCGGCTGTTGAACAGGTGCCTGTTGGACCGGTGCCTGTAGTGCTGGCTGCTGCGGTTGACTTGGTGCTGGCGTTGGCGCCCTACCGGCGTGGATCGTCAGCGTTTGATCGATGGCGCTGACGCAACGGCCGGCAATTCGCTCGGCGAGATCACTCGTCACACCAGGTTCAGCCAGGATGTTCTGACGGAAGAACGCTTGCAGCCGCTGCTTGGCAGGATCCTGCGAACTTTGTGACATAGACGGTACCCTTCACGCTTGCCGGCCGCGTCAATCGGCAATCAACTTCGCGACTTCGTCGAACAGCTTGCGAATATCATGTGCCGCCGCACCATATTTCTCGAGAATGGGCCGCCGCTGTGGAAACCAATCGAAGGCATTTGCTATCCCGTCCCGTTGCGGCAACTCTGTGGCGAGCATGGGGTGAGCTAACCCTGTTTCTTCAATTAATAATCTTTCTCTAGGATCGGTACGGACAAAGTTCGGAAGACAAGCGTAGCGCCTTAATTCCATCGGCACCATCGACAACTCGTCTAGATTGGACTTTTGCTCAATTATCAGTGAGACACGGTCTACGGCATGCAACGATACGTAGTCGGGCCGGAACGGCACCACAACCTTATCAGCGGTCGACATGGCGGCCAGTGCGGCGAATGACAACCCCGGCGCGCAATCAAGGATAACCAAGTCAAAATACGGGTCAAAGCGGCGGATCAGCTGCTCAAACCAGGTCCTGAGCCCGTTGCCCATATCAAGGCTTTCGCGCCGTGATGCATAGGCCAAGAACAGATCGCCTTGGACATCATCGAGCAACAATGAGCCTGGAAGCAACGATAACGGCGGAGCTTCACCGTTGGGGCCGGTAACATCGCCAACGCCATCAACCAAGTAATCGAGTGGCGGCCGGCTGTCGGAATCGAAGCTTTCCGTGAAATAGTCTGAAACCGTGCGCCTGGCGCCTCGCGCCGCTACCCAGCCCTCGCCGCCAAGCAAGATCATGGAGGCATTGCACTGCGAGTCGAGGTCGAGGATCAGCACTTTTTGGCCGCCCCAAACCGAAAACGCTTGGGCGAGCATCACGGCGACCGTGGATTTTCCAACCCCACCTTTGCGGTTCGCCACTGCCAGAAACTTAGCCATTCCGTCCCGTCCCCCGGAGCGCGCAAACTCGTTGCCCCAGATTCGCACCAGGCCCAACGCGCCGTCTTAATTACCACCTTATGAGGCAAATTCCGGCACCGGGGCAAGACATTTGGCCTTTTTTCAGCCGGTACAAACGTCTGCGGTCAAATTTCTCTCTGAACGTATACAGATTGAACGCGATTTTGACAGCCAATTTTCCCTGTTCCGGCCGGAACAGCGCCGCTGTGGCTGAGCGATTAGCTTCTGGTCATCAGAGATCAACGGTCGCTGAAATCCAGTTGGCCAAACTCCAGAGGAGACTTCCAATGACCAAGTTTGCTTCGCTCCGCACCGCTGGCCTGACGCTCGCCGCCGTTGCAGCAACCGTTTCGCTGGTTGGCGCGGCCGAAGCCGGCGGCCGCGGCAAGGACATGTTCGTTGAAGATTACAACTTCAAGAAACCGATGAATGGCTTCACCGGCCACCAGGGCAACTACTGGTGCGACTACGTCAAGCTGCCAAACCGCAAGTGCGATGCCAACGGCAACAACTGCAAGATCGTCAGTTGGACGCTGCGCCAGACTTGCTCATGATCTTTGAATTCGAATTTACCACGCGACGCGCCTCCCCCCTCCCCAAACTTGCGCCCCGGGCTCCTCCCCCGGGGCGATTTTTATTGGCGGAGGTTGGAAGGACGATTGCGCAGGGCCGCATTGGTCAGGGATGGTTCCATGTCGAAGCCAAGAGCAGAGGATTACTTAGCAAACAAATAACCCCGGCATCAGGAGACGCCGGGGGTAAACTGTTGCTGAATTAATGACCGCGTCAGAGGATAAAATCAGCGCTCGTCAGCTGATTAATATCGACGTTCTCAAGCCAGACCTTGTCGCCGTGACCAAGGTTGATCAGGACGTCGTGGCCCTTCTGCTGCGTGTGATCCAGGACGTCTTCAAATGTGCGGAAGTTGCGGGCAGTGCTGCTCAGATCGAGCTGATCTTGGCTGCCGCCTGCGGTGAACCCAACGATGTGATCTTTGCCCGAACCGCGCGCAAACACGAACGTATCGTCGCCCGCGCCGCCGTTCAGAATGTCGTTACCGCGGCCCCCGTTCAGATCATCGTTGCCGCGGTTGCCATTGAGTTTATCGCGGCCCGCGCCGCCATTTTCGTCGTCGCGGCCGTTGCCACCGTTGCAAATGTCGTTGCCAGCGCCGCCGTCGAGCGCATCAGCGCCTGCGCCACCCGATAAGAGGTCATTGCCTTGGCCGCCGGACAAATCGTCGTTGCCCATTCCGCCGTCGAGATCGTCATCGCCGGCGTCGCCATCCAATTCATCGTCACCTTCGTCGCCGTCGAGTTCGTCGTCGCCGTCACCGCCCCAGCCAAAGTCATCGCCGGCGCCACACGAAAT
>JANNFX010000002.1:0-18954 GCA_031380225.1 Hyphomicrobium sp. | reverse complement strand
GACAACGCCTGATGCCGGAACGAAAGCAGGTGCGCAAATTCCAGCCAAGACATATTTCGGCGCTGCTAAGACAGGAGCGCCACTGCCCCCACGCGCCTTCGGCAGTTATGCAAAAGGCTGCCTTGCTGGCGGCGTTGCGCTCAAGACTGAGACCGATGCTTGGCAAGCAATGCGGCTGTCGCGCAATCGGAACTGGGGCCATCCGAAATTGATCGAACTGCTCGACCGGTTTGCGAACGACATGAAGACCAAAGAAAAATGGCCCGGTCTGTTGATTGGTGATCTCGCTCAACCGCGGGGCGGCCCGATGCTGACCGGCCATAAGAGCCATCAGTTAGGGCTCGACGCCGATGTCTGGTTCAAGCCGATGCCTAAAAAGGTCATGACGCGCGCCGAACGGGAAACGCTTGAGCCGCTTTTGCTTGCTGAAGACAACGGCACAACTGTCATCACCAAAAACTGGGATGAAGGCTTTGTGCGTTTAATCCGCCGCGCCGCCAGTTATCCAGAAGTCGAGCGCATCTTTGTCCATCCTGCGATTAAACGCGAGTTTTGCAAGGTCAAGGACACCGACCGGAGTTGGCTCAAAAAAGTGCGTCCCATGTGGCTGCACAATTATCATTTCCATATCCGCATGAGCTGCCCGGCGGGTTCGCCGGCCTGCGAACACCAGAAACCGCCGCCAAATGACGACGACGGTTGCGGCAAGGAAATTACCGATTGGATTGCGATGGTGTCCAGGCCGCCGAAGCCTGAGCCGAAGCCAACCATACCAGTAAAGCCGGCTCCACCGCCACCGGTGTTGACGCTTGAAAAACTGCCGCCGCAATGCCGTGAGGTTTTAACCGCTGGCGAGCCGCAGGAAAAGCATCCACCGTTGCCAGTTGTGGCGAAGCCAGCTGCCAAAGCTGGCGCCAAAACCGCGGCAGCTACGAAGGCGGCCAAGAAAGCCAACAGCGACTATTCCGGCCCCAGCCCGTGAGGCTGGCGGGCCTGTCTGAACCGGGATCAACACTCTCCCCATGAGCGGATTTTCCGAAGACACTCACGCTGCCTACAGCGCGGCCATGAATAAGCGGGCCGTCCTGAGCTGGGTTCAGGGGTAAGTCTTGCTTGTTGAAGTGCTTTCGCCGTCATCGACAGACACAGACATGACCGTAAAGGCGGCTAAATTTTTGAACATTACGTCGTTGGAATTCTACATTGTCGCCAGTCAAGATGAACCGTTGTGTTGGGTTTGGGAGCGGAACGCGGCATCGCGCGAATTTCCGAAATTGCCGGCTGAGCTAAGGGGTCGCGATTGTAAAGTGCCTTTGGTGTTTTTCGTCATCGAACTGCCGCTTGCGGAAATCTTTGCCCGCATCGGTATCTGACCCGTTGACCGCGGCTTCTCAGCCACTGCATCACAATTTATCCAACTGCTGCCCAAGGCGGCCGGCGAGATCTTGAATGAACTGCCAAGCGACCCGGCCAGAGCGGGCGCCGCGCGTGATGCTCCATTCAAGTGCGTCACGGCGGAGTGCGTCGGCTGGAAATTTGAGACCGAAGTAAGCGGCATAGGACTTGACCATGTCGAGATAGTCATCCTGGCTGCAGTTGTGAAACCCAAGCCACAAGCCGAAGCGGTCCGACAATGAGACTTTTTCTTCGACAGCCTCGGCCGGATTGATGGCGGTTGAGCCTTCGTTCTCCATCATCTCACGCGGCATCAAATGACGCCGGTTGGAGGTGGCATAGAACAGAACGTTGCCAGGCCGGCCTTCGATACCGCCCTCCAGCACGGCTTTCAGCGACTTGTAGCTGGTATCGTCTTTGTCGAACGATAGGTCGTCGCAAAACACGATGAAGCGGAACGGCATGGCTTTGATGATGCTCAAGCATTGCGGCAGCGAGGCAATGTCCTCGCGATGAATTTCGATCAGCTTGAGGGGCGCAGCGGTTACTTTTTCCGCGCCAGGCGCGGCTGAAACCTCGGCATGTACGGCCTTGACGAGGCTCGATTTGCCCATTCCGCGCGCGCCCCACAACAATGCGTTGTTGGCCGGCAGCCCGGCGGCAAAGCGGCGGGTATTCTCAAGCAGCAGCCCCGCAGCCGGTCCGATGCCCTTCAAAAGCGCCAATGGGACCCGCGAAACCTCGGTGACAGCGCTAAACCCGGGCGGATCGGCGTGCCAGACAAAGGCATCGGCCGCAGTAAAATCCGTACGAGATGGCGCAAGCGGTGCCAGCCTTTCCAGGGCGAGTGCAATGCGTTGAAGCAGCAATTCAGTCATTTGACGTTCCAAAAGCAGGCCCGAGGCAGGTGCGGCCAGGCAGCCACATACAGTTGCAAAGCGATCCGCGGCCTCTATAGTCCCGGCCGCACGAAAAGGCACGCGGCCAGCGGGTTAAGACCCGGTGGTGCGGCTTTTGGCGTCCTGAAGCACCCGACAAAATTCGCCAGAGGACTTTGAAAACAAATGTTTATTTCCCCGGCATACGCGCAATCCGGCGCCGTCGCTCCCGATATGAGTTTCATGTTCGTGATGCTGGCCTTCATGGCCATCTTTTACTTCCTAGTGCTGCGCCCCCAGCAAGCGCGCGCTAACGAACACCGCGAAATGATCAACAAAGTCCGGCGCGGCGATACTGTGGTTACCTCTGGCGGCTTCGTCGGCAAGGTTTCCAGGGTCACCGACAACTCCGATGAAATCGAGGTCGAACTCAGCGATACCTTGAAAGTCCGGGTGGTGAAGTCCACCTTGATGGACGTGCGTTCTAAGAGCGAGCCGGTTAAGGACGACGCAAAACCCAAAACTTAACGATGTTTTGCCGGGTCAAAAAAAAAGTTATCCCCGCGCAAACGGCTACGCTTAACCTAATCCCAAGATCAATCGTCAGAGTGAATAGGCCTGCCCAATGTTGCATTTCGAACGCTGGAAAATTTGGTCGATCATCGCGACCTGCCTTTTGGGGCTGTTGTTGGCATTGCCAAACTTTGTCTCCAAAGAGTCGCTGGCGAGTTGGCCCAGTTTCGTGCCCAACAAGCAAATGCCGCTCGGTCTCGATTTGCAGGGCGGCGCCCATTTGCTGATGGCGATGGACACCAACGAACTTAAAAAAGACTGGGCCCTCTCGCTTAAAGAAGATGCGCGCAAGCGGCTTCGCGACGCCAAGATCGGCTTCTCGGCCGTTGGCGTTCAAGGCGATGCTGCAACTGTTCGATTGGCTAAGGTTGAAGATCAGGACGCTGGCCTGAAAGAACTCAACAAACTCATTCAGCCGATTGGCAACGCCATTCTTGGCAGCAGCGGCAACAACATCGAAATCTCGTCGCCCGAGCCTGGATCGTTCGTTCTGAAACCGACCGAACAGGGGATGCAGGACCGCATCAAGAATGCCATCACAACTTCGATTGATACGATCAACCGCCGCATCAATGGCCTCGGCACCGCTGAATCCACAGTCGTGCAGCAAGGCAAAGATCGCATTCTGATCCAATATCCTGGGCTCACCGATATCCAGCGCCTGAAAGACCTCGTCAACAAGACCGCGAAGTTGTCGTTTCATGAGGTTCACCCTCAAATGTCAGCGGCGCAGGCCAGAACCGACCATATCCCGCTCGGCTACAAAATCTACAAAAGTGTAGATAAAGATGAGAATGAGCGAGAGTATCTTCTCAACGAGAGCGTCATCGTTTCGGGGGAAGACTTGATCGACGCGCAGCAGTCTTTTGACTCGCAGAATAATGCACCCATCATTTCTTTCCGCTTCAATCAGGCTGGGGCACTGAAATTCGGCAAGTTCACCACCGAGCACGTCGGCGAGCCGTTCGCAGCCGTGCTTGACAACGATGTGGTCACGGCGCCGCGCATCATCAATCCAATTCTCGGTGGCTCAGGGCAGATCACTGGAAACTTCACGGTTCAAAGCGCCAACGACCTGGCTATTAAATTGCGTTCTGGCGCACTACCGGCATCATTGACAATCGTCGAAGAACGAACCGTTGGAGCCTCGCTTGGCGCCGATAGTATCGCGTCGGGCAAAACGGCTGGCATCATTGGCATTGTGTCGACGATTGTGCTCACCATTCTGGCTTACGGTACTTTTGGCGTTTATGCCGTGATAGGCCTTTTCGTCCACGCCATACTTGTGATCGCGCTGATGACCATTGTCGGCACGACACTAACGCTTCCGGGCATCGCTGGACTGATTTTGACCATCGCCATGGCGGTCGACGCAAACGTGCTGATCTACGAGCGTATCCGTGAGGAATTGCGGGCTGGCAGAACCCCAATTTCAGCCATTGATGCTGGCTTCAGCCGCGCATACGTCACAATTATCGACAGCCAGCTGACATCGCTGGCGGCATCCTTGATCATGTTCTGGCTCGGCTCAGGTCCGATCCGAGGCTTTGCCGTAACCCTGACACTAGGCATTCTAACGTCGGTATTTGCAGCGGTCACCATTACGCGCTTGCTGGTTTCGCTATGGCTCAAGGACGCCAAACCGCGAGCGCGAGCGCTGAGCGTCCCGATCTAGCTGACCAAATATTTAAAGAAAATTGCGCCGGCGGCGCTCAACACGAAGGTATCGACGACCATGTTTCTGGTTCCCGACTTTAAGGGCATTGACTTCTTCCCGCACAACACGCGGCTGCCGTTCATGCGGTACAAGACGCTTTGCTTTGTGATGTCACTTATAGCGATGGCGTTGTCGCTCGGCATTATCGCAACCAAGGGGTTTAACTTCGGCGTCGATTTCAAAGGCGGGGCGCTGATCGAGGTCAGAGCAAAATCTGGCACTGCCGATATCCCAGCCATGCGCGAAACGCTTGGCAAACTTGGTCTTGGCGATATTCAGATTCAAAGCGTTGACCGGCCGTCTGATGCTCTCATACGCGTCGCCGAACAAAGTGGCGGAGAGAACGCCCAACAAGCTGCAATGGAAAAAGTTGTTGGCGCACTGGGTGAGGCTTTTGAAAAGCGAAATGTCGAAGTTGTTGGCCCTTCCGTCTCAAGCGAATTGAGACGCACTGGCTTGATTGCGGTCCTCGCTTCGATCGCGGCCGTCGTGATGTACGTGTGGTTCCGGTTTGAATGGCAATTTGCGGTCGGCGTGGTGCTGGCACTCACTCATGACGTGCTCGTAACGGCAGGCGTCTACTCGCTTCTGAACTACGAATTCGATTTGTCGACTGTCGCGGCCTTGCTGACAATTCTCGCCTATTCGGTCAACGACTCGGTGGTCATCTCCGACCGTATCCGCGAAAACTTGCGGAAATACAAGAAGATGAACCTGACAGAACTGCTCAACATCTCAATCAACGAGACCTTGTCGCGAACAATCCTGACCGGCATCAACGTCATTGCAGCACTGTTGGCATTGTATTTCTTCGGTGGCTCTGTCATCCGCAATTTCACTTTTGCGATGCTGTTCGGTGTCGTGATCGGCACTTACTCATCCGTGTTCATCGCAGCACCCATCCTCGATTATCTGGGCATCAAACGCGATTGGAGCAGCGCTGGAACGGGCACCAACGCCACTAATACCGCCGCTACTAAGGCTAAAGCTTGAGGGGAACCAGCGCCGGCCATGCCCGCTCCCGAGGCACGATTTCCTGGGCAAGCAGCGATCGAGGCTTACGGCAACGCAGGATTCCGGTTTGCCGGCATGAGCCATCGCGGTTCAATCCTGTGCCTGCCGTCGGGCATCTACGCCTGGGACGCGACCCGTCTTGATACCGTGACGCCCGCAGATTTCGCCCGTGTGTTCAGTGAATGCAGCGGCGGTGGCGTGCTCCTGTTCGGTGTTGGGCGCGCGATGACGCGTCCGTCGCTCGACATCCTGCGCGCGTTTATTGAGGCTAAGATCGGGCTCGAAGCCATGGACACGGGTGCCGCCGCCCGCACCTATAATGTGTTGCTCGCCGAAGGCCGCCCTGTCGCTGCGGCACTGCTGGCAGTGGAGTAATGCCACCATGTCAGGGTTTGAATTCATCCGAACCGAGGCGCGCGAAAAAGTGCCGGACTGGTACGCGAGCGCACTGCTGGCGCCGTTCGATATGCGCAACGATTTAATTGTGCTGGCCTCGTATCTGGGCAATGTCTCACGCGTACCGCTCACAATTTCCGACCCAGTGCTTGCTGAAATCCGGCTGCAGTGGTGGCGCGATACGCTCTCAGCCGGTGCGCAAGGCGGGCTTTCCGGCAACCCGATTGCCGATGAATTGGTGCGCACGATCTCACGCCATGAGTTGGCGATGGACGATGTGTTGGCGCCGCTCGATGCCCGCAGTTTTGAGCTTTATGATATTGAAACTGCGGATGACGGCCAACGCCTTTTCGATGCGTATCTCGACGATACGGAAGGCGCTGCAGCGCGGCTGGCGGCTCAGATTTTGGCGACCGCAAAAATCACCCAACCGCTAGTGTACGCTGACGTCACCCGGCCTTACGCCCTAATCCGAACTGCTGTGCGCCTACCACGGCTGCTTGCCTTAGGCCGCTGGCCAGTTCCCACACAGTACTCAAGCGGCCGCGATCCGCGGTTGCTGCCAGAGCCAGAAGCCAGGGCGGTGATCCGGTACACAACGGCGGCGCTGGTCAAGGAGGCGCTGGAGGCTCCGAAGGCGCCAGTTAGCCAAGCTACCCTACCGGCCGCTCTGACCCGTTCGTACGCGCGGGCGCTCCTGAACCCGCGCCGTGATGCGCTTCGCCAACCCGCCGATATCGCGCCTTTAACCAGGCTGGCCAGACTGTGGATCGCCTCTTTCCAGAGCCAAAAATGAGCGCACCTCGCATTTAACGATTTCTGCGCTATATTACAACCAAGCCCTCGGCCTTGAACCAGGATCATTTACGCATGACCACCGCTTCGACGACCACCACCAAACCAGCCCGCCCGCGGCCACAGCTTATGACGCTGACCGACGCCGCTAAGGCGCGCGTCGAAGCCTTGATGCGTGGCAAGCCCGGCAGCGCCGGCCTCAAGATCGGCATTAAAAAGGGCGGCTGTGCTGGTATGGAATACGTCATGAGTCTGGCCGACAAAGCCGAGCGCTTCGACGAAGTGGTGGAAGCTGGCGACGCGCGCGTCATCATCGACGCTGCGGCAGTGATGTATCTGATCGGCACTGAAATGGACTTCAAGACCGACAAGCTCGCGTCTCAGTTCGTTTTCAATAACCCGAACCAGAAGAGCGCGTGTGGCTGCGGCGAAAGCGTGAACCTCGCACCATCATCGGCGAAGTTTGAACCGCACGAGCATTAAATGCCAATCCGCGCATAAATCTCGCCGAGTGGAAGTTCTATCCCAAAAAACACGATTTCGATGCTGGCCTCACGGCCGCTGATTTCAGAGGGCAACTTGGCAAATGTGCCTGTCGCCTGGTCCCGCTGCCAGACCCAGCAGATCGGCTCATCCTGGCTGGCGACGATGTAAAGCTGAAGCGATGGCAACGTCAGGTATTCGGCCGCCTTCACGGTCATATCTGTGCCAACCGACGATGGCGACAGCACCTCGACTAAGAGAACAGGCGCGTCGGTCACAAGATCGTCTTCGCCAGAACTCAGGGCTTCGACCATAACGTCAGGGTAGCGGACACTGTTTCCAACATCTATGCCGAAACTTTCGGTATGGGCTTCCCATTTGTCGAGATCGAGCCGCTCGTTGAGCAGTCGCACAATTGTATTACCGACGCGGCTGTGAGCGCGCGTTACCCTAGCTTGCATCACCACCCGCCCATTGTCGAATTCATAGCGGCCGTCTTGTCCCTGAACCCATGTCAGGAACGCACGCTTATCCATGGTCGCGCCGTAGGACGCGTGGGTGTCTTCGGAAAATCCGGTCATGGGAGCAAATTAATCGAAAAAAGGCGGCAAAACTAGCCGGTCATTTGAGTGCGCGCCGTCTCAGCCGTGGGCAGTGACTCAACCGTGGGCGGGATTGACCGCGTCGTCTTCGGGATCAACTTTGGCAGTCGACAGGCATGCGATGGCCGCGGCCCACAGACGGGCGGCCGCGTCGGCCTCGTGTTTTTTGCGGAGAAAGGCGCCGATCCAGTCGTGGAATAGGTCCGGATTGTCTTCGGCCAAGGCGGCCATGTCGGCCGGAGATTTGCTCAGCACTGCACCAGCGAGGCGCGTTAATTGCACCTCTTCAATGTGGTTCGCTTCTGCCGCCAAAAGGTCTGCGAAGACCGAATGGGCCGGCTGATTTCCAGTGTAGGACGATGCTGGGTGTATCATCTGACGCACCCCCCTTTCACCTTGCACATTACTCCGGAACGGCAAAAGCTGTGTGTCGTGTCCAGAGCTATCCACAGGAAAATCCCTGACAAACGGGAATACGCTATTGTGCGCCGCGAAATGACCAAAGTTCAACAGTCATCGACTCGACCCATCCCGATATACTTTTGCAAAAATTACCCTGTGACCAAGCCATGACTGCAGGCCAACACTTCATCGATTTCATCACAGATGTTCTAGTACCGGCTGGCGTCATTACAATCAGGCGTATGTTCGGTGGCGCAGGCGTTTACGCAGACGGTGAAATTTTTGCGATCATCGACGATGACCGGCTTTATTTCAAAACCAACGAAGCCGGCCAATCGGCCTTTGCAGACGAGGGCATGGCGCCATTTACATACGAGACCAAAAACGGACCAGGCCAATTGCGGAGCTATTGGCAAATTCCCGATCACTTATTGGATGCGCCTGATGAGCTTGTTGTGTGGGCCAAGCGGGCCATTGCGGCCGCGCGTCAGGACGTTTCGAAGCCAAAGCGAAAAATCAAACGTTCGCCTTAACGAAACGTTACCAGCGACGGCTTAAGGTGCCGCCATGAAAACTCTCACCCAACTGGTGCTCTTGTCTGCGGCTCTGCTCATGGGCGGTCCGGCCTTTGCCGCTTGCCCATTTACGCCGCCGCCTATTCGCGATCTCGATCTTGAGCGGTTCTACAGCGATAATGCCGGCAGCAAAATAGATCCAGACCTCAAGGCCAAACATAAGGCCGAGACCCAACCCATTCGAAACTACATAAAGACCGTAACCGGGCAAGCTGATCTGTTTTTGAGCGAGCGCACTGAAGGTTTGGCCGCATATCGCGCCACGTGTGCGCTCGAATGGCTCCGGATCTGGGCGCAAGGCGGCGCGCTGGCCGGTGAGATCAAGGGCAAGCAATCCGGAGCCGAGCGGCGCTGGACATTAGCTGGACTTGCCATCGCCTATCTCAAAGTAAAAAATGCGGCGAAACCCGAAGACCGCGCCGTAATCGAACCGTGGTTGTCGTCGCTTGCAGGCGCCGCCAGCGCCGAATTCGAAACTGAGCACTTGAAACACAACAATCACTATTATTGGCTTGGGCTCGGTTTGGCGGCTACATCGCTCGCGGCAGGAGATAAAGCGCAGTGGGAAAAAGCGCGCGCCATCATAACTGAAGCGGCGAACGGCATTGGACCTGACGGCACATTGAAACTCGAACTCGAACGCGAGAGCCGCGCTCTCCACTATCACGCCTTCGCACTGATGCCGCTTTTGACACTTGCCGAATTGGCTAAATCAAAGGGCGAGGATTGGTACGCCTTGAACGGCGGCGCACTACACCGTTTGGTAGCGACGACCTATCAAGGCATCGAGAAGCCGGAGACATTCGCCAAGTTAGCCCGCAGCCCCCAAGAGACGCCGGTCAAACCCGGAGCCGGTTGGTTGCAGCTCTATCGCGCGAATTTCCCAGACCGGCTGCCAGAACCCAGTTTCGAATTACCGTCCGGCGATCCCTGGCTTGGCGGCAATGTGGGCTTGTTGAGGAAGCTGTTCGAAGCCAAACAGGAGCTGCCTCACTAAGGTCAAATCAAGCGTGTCCCGCGTCGCTGACGAGAAAACTCGGATCGATGCCGATTTTACCGAGCGCGCGATTATATTTGCTGTCGAGGTCGCTGTCGAACAACAGTTCGGGATCGGCGTCACAATGCAGCCAGCCGTTGCTTTGAATTTCGCTTTCGAGCTGTCCGGCGGACCAACCCGCGTAGCCGAGTGCGAAAATCGATTTGCCTGGGCCGCCGCCGGTTGCGATCGCCTTCAGAATATCGATCGACGCCGTTAGCGAGATGTCGGAATCGATCTTAAGTGTGCTGTCGCGGACGAAGTAGTCACCGGTGTGCAGCACGAAGCCACGGCCGGTTTCGACTGGTCCGCCGTTGTGGACATGCCGGTTCGATAAATCTGGCGTGATGGCGTCATGAACTCCCTTGGGCAGGATCTTGAGACGTTCCAAGAGATCGGGAAAGTCGATGTTGTTGGCGCGATAGTTGATGATCAGCCCCATGGCGCCGTCATCGGAATGCGCACACAAATAAATCACCGAGCGTGCGAAGCGCCGGTCGGTCATCACAGGCATGGCGATCAGCAGGTGGCCCTTGAGAAAGCCTTCGCTGCGCCGCTCACTGCGCAAGATGCGTTTGTAATCCGACATGGGCATTTTATAACAGACCACGGTGGCAGGTGTGAAGCGCATATTTTGCACTGTTTTGGGCGGGACCGGCGTTGCGCCGGATACTTACGGAATTGACACTTGCTGGCCGCAAAATTTCGTCGTTGAGTCTAAGCACTAGACCGCGTCTGACCAGCATCGGCAGGCGAATCAGGGTAAAACATGACAAGTTTGTTAGCTGCCACATCATACGCCGTTGTGGCCATCTTGACACTCGCGGCCGCGCCAGTGAGCGCGTCCGAACCAGCGCTACAATCGGACTGGGCCGACGGCCACAGTTCACGCACGCGCGTAACGGCGGGGAAAACAACTGGCGCAAAGCCTGAGCTTTACGCCTTTGTTGAAATCGAATTGGAACCAGGCTGGAAAACATACTGGCGCAATCCGGGCGACAGCGGCATTCCCCCAAAGTTTGATTTCCAACGATCAAAAAATATTGCCAAAGCCGAGGTGCTATATCCAGCGCCGTCGCGCATTGCAGATCCTGGCGGCGATATTGTCGGCTACAAAGGCCGTGTGATCTTTCCGGTTCGCTTAACTTTAATCGATGCCTCTAAACCCGCTGACATCGGCGCCGATGTTCAATTCGGCATTTGCAAGGACATTTGCGTGCCATCGGAAGCCAATCTTGATTTGACGATCCCAGCCAGCACTGCGTCTGAGGTTGGCGACGACAATGGAGCCATGCTGGCTAAGGTGCCGCGCGAGGTTGATGCGATTTCGAATTCGGACCCCAAGCCTACAAAAGTCACCGTCGATCTCAAAAGCGCCAAGCCCCTGTTAAGTGTCCAGGCCCGCTTTTCCGGCGGCTCATCCGGCGCTGACGTTTTTGTCGAAGCCCCCGACGGCCTCTATTTGCCACTCCTCGTCAAAACCGCTGAGGCAGGCGAAGACCTGACCTTTGAGGCTGACCTGTCAAAGGACGTCGATTTGGCAGCGTTAGCTGGCAAAACGCTGATCATCACCACGGTGTCGGCAAAGGGCGCCTCCGAATCCACCCACAAAATCGAGTAAGTCGCGCTGTCCCCCTTGGACTTCGATCGCGGGGCGGCTAAACGAAACTGAATTGCTGCCCACTTCGATCTAAGGACCTCCCTCATGACCATCAAAACCGGCGATAAGCTGCCCGACGCAACCTTCACCATCATGAGCGACGCGGGACCAGCGCCGAAATCGACCGCTGAGTTTTTCGCTGGCAAAACGGTAGCGCTGTTTGCCGTACCAGGTGCCTACACGCCGACCTGCACTCAGCAGCATGTGCCGGGATTCGTCGAACGCGCGGCCGAGTTGAAAAGCAAAGGCATTGACGTCATCGCCTGCACCGCGGTCAACGACGTGTTCGTGTTGAGCCAATTTTCGAAAGACACCGGCTCCGACGGCAAGATCGCCATGCTGGCCGACGGCAATGGCGATTTCGCCAAAGCGCTTGGTCTTGAAATCGACCTCACGAAGTTCGGCCTCGGCGTCCGTTCGAAGCGCTATTCAATGCTGGTCAAGGATGGCGTTGTCCAACAGCTCAACATCGACGAAAGCCCGCCCTCGCATGACCACTCCAGCGCCGCCACCATGTGCTCGATGATCGACCGGACATTGTAATGTGACTTTAATGACGGCCGCGACGTGCCTGACACGGTCCGATATCGCATCGGTGCCGGCAACTGCCACAGGCGTGATCACCATTGATCTCGATGCGGTGGCGGCGAACTGGCGCGCGCTCTCCAAGCTTGTGGCGCCAGCCGAATGCGCGGCTGTCGTCAAAGCCAATGCCTACGGTCTCGGCGCCAGTCGCGTCATCTCCGCCTTGCGCCGGGCCGGATGCCGGACGTTCTTTATCGCCACCGTCGACGAAGGCGAAGCCGCGCGCCGCGACGCGCCCGATGCCACCGTCTTCGCACTCGATGGGCTGATGCCGGGCGCAGCTGAAACGATGCTCGCAAATGGGCTTGTTCCCGTGCTCGGCAGCGTCGCCGAAGTCCGCGAAGCGGCAGCTCTTGCAAAACCCGGACAACGTGCGCTGCCGATTGCGCTGCATCTCGATAGCGGCCTCAATCGCCTCGGCCTATCGATGGCGGATGTGCGAGACGTGCTAACTGGGCCTGGACGCCTGAACGGGCTCGATGTGCGCTTGGTCATGAGCCACTTGGCTTGTGCTGACGATCCAAAGCATCCTAAAAACGAGGCCCAGCGCAAAGCGTTTGATGCGATGCGGGCGCTGCTCCCAACAACCCGCGCCAGCTTGGCTGCGTCTGATGGCCTGATGCTCGGCAAAGCGTATCATTACGGTTTGGTCAGGCCGGGATACGCGCTTTATGGCGGTCAAGCTTTCAAGGGCGCTGCAACGCCTGTCACACCCGTCGTATCGGTTCATGCGCGCATCTTGCAAGTTCGCGACGTGGCGGCTGGAGAGAGCGTTGGCTATTCGGCAACTTGGACAGCGTCGCGACCGTCACGAATAGCCATCGTTGCCGCCGGTTACGCCGATGGCTTCCACCGTGCAGCCACCATCAACTCTCCCCGCGCCGTGCTGATCAATGCAACGCCAGCGCCCGTTGCCGGCCGCGTGTCGATGGATTTAATTGCCGTTGATGTGACGGACTGCACGCCAACGCCACAACGCGGCGCCTTCGTCCAACTTGCCGGAGATGCGCTGTCGATCGAAACCGTTGGCAGCCAAAACGGCACCATCGGCTATGACGTTTTGACCAGTCTCAGCCAGCGGTTCCATCGCGTCTACAAGGAGGACGCGACTCATGACTAAAGCCGCCGTTGTCAAATATGTTTGCCAAGCCTGCGGCGCCACATCGGTCCGTTGGAGCGGCAAGTGTGCTGGCTGCAACGAATGGAACACGATGGCCGAAGAGACCGACGCGGCTCCACCGCCCGGTTCCGGTCTGACGCGCTCAAACCGCGGCCGTGCGGTGGCGCTTGAATCGCTTTCAGGCTCAACCAAACAAGCGCCGCGCGTCTTAACCGGCATCGGCGAATTGGACCGTGTCACTGGCGGTGGCCTAGTCCCGGGCTCGGCATTGTTGATCGGTGGCGAACCCGGCATCGGCAAATCAACGCTATTGTTGCAGCTTGCCGCCGTCATGGCGCGCGCCGGGCGGCGGGCGATTTATTTCTCCGGCGAAGAAGCCGCCGCTCAAGTGCGGCTGCGTGCGGAACGGCTCGGGCTCGCCGATGCACCTGTTGCACTCGGCAATGAGACCAACCTCGCTAACATCATTGAGACGCTTTCGGCCGAAAAGCGCGCTGACTTGATTGTCATCGATTCGATCCAAACGCTGTATTCGGATGCGATCGAGGCCGCGCCCGGGACTGTCAGCCAAGTCAGAGCAGCAACGCAGTCCCTGATCCGTTATGCCAAGAGTGCAGGCTCGACGCTGCTGCTTGTCGGCCATGTCACCAAGGATGGGCAAATCGCCGGTCCCAAAGTCGTAGAGCACATGGTCGACGCGGTGTTGTCGTTCGAGGGCGATCGCGGCCACACATTTCGCATTTTGAGGGCTGTCAAAAACCGCTTCGGCCCAACCGACGAGATTGGCGTTTTCGAAATGGCTGGCAACGGCTTGATCGAGGTTACCAATCCGTCCGAGCTTTTCTTGGGCGACCGCGAATCCTCCGCTCCCGGCACCGCTGTCTATGCAGGCATGGAAGGCACGCGGCCGATCTTGGTCGAGATCCAAGCCTTGGTGGCGCAATCCGCTCTCGGCCAACCCCGGCGCGCAGTTGTTGGCTGGGATCAAAACCGGCTGTCGATGCTGCTCGCCGTGCTCGATGCCCGGTGCGGGGTGTCATTCGCCCAGCACGACGTCTATTTGAACGTCGCCGGAGGCTTCAAAATCCAGGAACCCGCCGCCGACCTAGCCGCTGCGGCCGCGCTTCTATCGTCATTTGACAACCGGCCGCTGCCGCCCGATTGCGTCTTCCTCGGCGAAATCTCTCTTTCTGGCGCAGTGCGGGCCGCAAGCAACACTGGCGCGCGCCTCAAGGAAGCCAAAAAACTTGGGTTCGCTCAAGCAGTTATGCCGGCTGCCGGGGAAGCTGGCGGTGACAGCAAGTCGTTCAAGTTGAACCGCATCGCCCACCTTAAGGACCTTGCCGCCACGCTTAGGCCATGCGACTGAACAACAAAGACTAAAAAACTAAGCAAGCCCCCGGTCGCCATGCGCCGGCGGGAGGAGAGCGGGTTCATGATCGGGCCACTGACGTATCTAGATGCCGGGCTACTGACGCTCGCCTTCATTTCCGGCCTGTTGGCCATGTACCGTGGGCTATCTCGCGAAGTGCTATCCATTCTGTCGTGGGTGGCGGGCGCGGCGTTCGGTGTCTGGCTCTATAACAGTCAGCCAGGTCTCGGCATCGACATCGGCAAACAAACCGGACTTCCGCCTCAAGTGGCGCAGATTGCAGTCGCCGCGATTGCCGGTCTAATCGTGCTGATTGTTGTTGAATTGATCACATCGCGCATTTCTGACGCCGTCCTCGATAGTCAGGTCGGCATGATTGATCGCGTCCTCGGCTTCTTGTTCGGCGCATTGCGCGGCTTCTTGATCGTCGTCATCTTCTACGCCGGTCTGTTGTTCTTCGTCCCTGACCTCGACCAGCGCTACGAATGGGTCGGCAAGTCGCTGTCGCTGCCGCAAGTTCGTGGCACAGCGACATCGTTAAGCGGATTTGTGAACGATAATGTCCTGCCGCACCTTGGTGCACCGAAGGACAAAGAAAAGGCTCCGGAAGGCTGAGTTTCGGTGGCTAAAACGTGAGTCTCGAGTAAGCGCAAGCAATAGTGCGGCGCTATAGTCATGTTTTTTTGATCCAATTGTCATGAATGTTTCGTCATGTCAGTGGCATAGCCTGGCCACTTGAGTTAAGTCATGGCCGCTGGCGAGCGCGGAGATAGCCATGACAGACACGAACGAGACTGGACCTGAGACAGGCCGGGATTTCGGACTGTCGCGATACGGTGACGACAGGCTTCGCGAAGAATGCGGGGTGTTCGGCATCTTCGGCCATCCCGATGCGGCAGCAATTACAGCGCTAGGGCTACACGCCCTCCAACATCGCGGACAAGAAGGCGCTGGCATCGTCTCATACGATGGCGAGCAATTCATCGCCGAGCGCTGCTTAGGTCTCGTCGGCGACAACTTTAATGACGCCAAGGTCATCAGCCGCCTCAAAGGCTCGATCGCACTCGGACACAACCGCTACTCAACAACCGGCGAGCCATCGCTCAAGAATGTCCAGCCGCTTTATGCCGATATCGATACTGGCGGTATTGCGGTGGCCCACAATGGCAATCTAACCAATGGCATTACGCTCAGGCATGAGTTGATCGGCGACGGCGCCATCTTTCCATGGACGTCTGACACCGGCGTCGTGCTGCACTTGATCTCGCGCTCGCAGAAGAGCCGCATCGTTGAACGCTTCATCGAGGCCATCCGCCAGATCGAAGGCGCCTACGCGCTGGTCTGCCTGACCGACAACATGTTGATTGCGGCTCGCGATCCGGTTGGCATCCGGCCGCTGGTGCTCGGCATTTTGAATGGCGCCCATGTGTTGGCATCTGAAACCTGCGCCCTCGATATGGTCGGCGCAAAATTCGTGCGCGAAATTGAGAACGGCGAAGTGGTCGTGATTACGGATAAGGGCGTCGAAAGCCTGCGGCCGTTCCCACGTCGGCCAGCCCGGCCGTGCATATTCGAATACATCTACTTCGCCCGCCCCGACAGCATGATCGGCGGCCGCTCGGTCTACGACATCCGCAAGAACATGGGCGTCGAATTGGCGAAAGAATCGCCGGCACCTGCCGATGTGATTGTACCCATCCCCGACTCAGGCGTGCCAGCCGCTATCGGCTACGCACGCCAATCCGGCGTTCCGTTCGAACTCGGCATTATCCGCAATCACTATGTAGGCCGCACCTTTATCGAGCCCGAGCAGCGAATCCGGGCCTTGGGCGTAAAGCTTAAGCATTCCGCTAATGCCGGGGTGATCAAGGGCAAGCGCATCGTACTGATCGACGACAGCGTTGTGCGCGGCACCACGTCGATGAAAATCGTGCAGCTGATGCGCGACGCCGGCGCCACCGAAGTGCATATGCGCATCTCGTCACCGCCGATTACACATTCCGATTACTACGGCATCGACACACCAGATCGCAAAGACCTTCTGGCGGCCAACATGACGCTCGAAGAAATGCGCAAATTCATGGGCGCCGACAGCCTGCAATTCTTATCGGTCAATGGCATCTATCGGTCAGTCGGGCTCAAAGAACGCGACGAGAGAAATCCGCAATTCACCGATCACTGCTTCACTGGCGATTACCCAACGTCGCTCACCGACCGCGATGGCGGTGGCTCGCCAAGACAATTGTCGCTGTTGGCTGAAGTGGGCTGAAAAGCCGGCCACTCATACCGGCGCGCCAAAGTCTTGACACTTCCATTTCTGGACGGCGCGCCGGTATCGTCCTTCGCTTTGCGCCCGGCGACACGCGTTCCCCCGCAAGGGGACTTCCAAGTGGTCGCGCGAGCCGGCCGCCGCGCGCCGCCAGCCTTGAGGCGGGTTAAAACTATTGACCGCTGGTATCACTTCTCAATCAGTGCCATCACGTGCGCGTAGGTGCGGACTTTGTGGACATCATCACCTTTGATGAAATAAAGCCATTCAAGCTTGCGGCTTCTGGCCAGATCCTCAGGCGTGACGGACTCGAAGGCATCGGTATTCTCGGCCGCAAAGCGCTCGGCCAATTGCTTACCGCGCTCTGACCCAAGATCCGACCAGCCTTTGTCGTCGGGCAATTTCTCTTGTGAATTGCGCTGGAACACGACCTCGGCCAAAGCCGACGGTGGCAGTTCGCCTCTGCGGATATATTCCATCACCGTCTCAACATAGCCAGTTTGAACGAGGCCCGAACAAATGAACTCGCTCGGCGGCTGCCACGCCTTGCGCTTATATTCCTCCATCGTTTGCTCGCGCTGCGTCTTGGTTTCAGTTTCCCGGTTGAGTTTGTTCTGAACGCCAAACCATAGCGTTTGAGCGATGCGCCCGATTGCCCAATAGTTGTAGCTGGCCTTGATTTTATCGAGCAACAGGCCACGCACGCGCGCCTGTTTCGGCTCGTCGAACCATTTGCCTCGAAAGCGCTTAATCGCAATGTAAGCGCTCTTGTCGGCGGCATAGTCGCGAAGATTGGTGAGATCGACACCGGACGTGCCCGCTTCGATCACGAAGGTGTTCATAATCCCAGGCTCCTGGTTCGGCCGATTGAACACCAAGGCTGAATGTGAAAACGGCGAATTCGTCGACCAGCGGATGATGAATGACGAGATGTCCCAATCGCGGCGCGTCAGCATCACATCGGACCGGTCAAGATAATTACCCTTTAAAAATTGATCGAGTTTCATCGGCCATTGCTCAACAACTGGGCCAGCCGATGGTGCTGCGTTTGGTGCCGGCTTTGGATCGCCGGAGAGGGCCAGAGCAGCCGTGGCAGCGAACGCTGCCGCGCATGTGGCAGACAAAACCTTCAGAGTTAGTCTGGGCATCCATTCTCTCCCGCATCCATCTACGTTATATTCAGGAGCCCGATAATAGTGCGGCCCTGATCTTGTCCGCGTTGTCCGCCAGCACCGCCGCATCTTCCATCTGACCGCTGTGCCCGCGGGGTGTCACGCCGTCATGACGCGGGATGACATGCACATGCAGATGAAAAACGGTTTGCCCTGCCGCGGCCTCGTTGAATTGATTGATCTGTACGCCGTCAGCCTTGAACGCTACCTGAACGGCGCGCGCAACTTTTTGTACCACCTGCATCGTGTGTGCCAATGTTAAGGGATCGGCATCTAAGAGATTTCGCGACGCGGCCTTCGGCACCACCAATATATGACCCGGCGCTTGCGGCATCACATCCATGAACGCGACCACATGCTCATCTTCATAAACGCGCTGCGAGGGAATTTCGCCGCGCAAGATGCGGGCAAAAATGTTATTGCTGTCATACGACATCGTGCTTGCGTGTCCTCAGAGCCAGAGACGATTGGGCCGGCGCATGGTTATGCGCCAACAGACCACGGCGTCAAGCCGCGAACCGGCGCCACAGTTCATTGATCGTCTGTCTTTTTGTAAGGTCCTGAACTTGCCAGAACTTCAGCGAGTTCGCTGATCTGCGCGCGCTCGGCTTCAAGGAATGCGGCGGCAGCTTTTTGCAGTCCGGGTTCGGCAAACCAATGTACGGAATAAGTTGTCGACGGCAGGTAGCCGCGCGCGAGTTTGTGTTCGCCTTGGGCGCCAGCCTCAACGCGGCCGAGCTTGTGCGCGATGGCATATTCGATGGCCTGATAATAGCAGACTTCGAAATGCAGGCACGCCTGCGGTTCGGTTGAGCCCCAATAGCGACCGTATAAACAGTCGCCACCGATCAAATTCAATGCTCCACCGATGAAAGCGCCGCGACGCTTAGCGAACACCAGTAAGCACCGG
>JANNFX010000266.1:0-8615 GCA_031380225.1 Hyphomicrobium sp. | reverse complement strand
CGCGTGCTCGTGACGTTGCTGCATGAAATGCAGCGCCGCGACGCCAAGAAGGGTCTCGCCACCCTCTGCATCGGTGGCGGCATGGGCGTCGCCATGTGCTTAGCGAGAGATTAAGAAGCGTTCGGGGTCAGACCCTGCGGGTCTGACCCCATGTCGAGATCTCAGCAAGGGGTCAGACCCGCAGGGTCTGACCCCGAACTATCAACCCAACCAAAAGGAAATCAAACTATGGCGCGCGTTGCCGTCGTGACTGGTGGAACTCGTGGGATTGGCCACGCGATTTCAATCGCACTCAAAAACAAAGGCTACCGGGTTGCTGCCAGCTATGCGGGCAATGACGCCGCCGCACAGCAGTTCACCGCCGAAACCGGCATCCCGGTCTATAAGTTTGATGTCGGCGATTTCGATGCGTGCGCGAAAGCCTTCGCGCAAATCGAAAAGGAAGTTGGGCCGGTTGACGTTCTCGTCAACAATGCTGGCATCACCTGGGACGGCATGTTCCACAAAATGACCCGCGAACAATGGGACAAGGTTATTGGCACCAACTTGAACGGCTTGTTCAATTGCACGCGTCAGGTTTGGGAAGGGATGCGCGCCCGCAAGTTCGGCCGCGTCATCAACATCTCATCGATCAATGGCCAGAAGGGCCAGATGGGCCAAGTCAACTATTCGGCGTCGAAGGCCGGTGACATCGGCTTTACCAAGGCTCTTGCGCAAGAAGGCGCACGCGCTGGCATCACAGTCAACGTCATTTGCCCAGGTTACATCGGCACCGAAATGGTGCGTGCGATCGATCCCGCGGTCCTCGAAAAGACCATCCTGCCGCAAATCCCGGTTGGCCGTTTGGGTGAGCCGGCCGAAATCGCGCGCTGCGTTGCGTTCTTGGCATCGGACGACTCGGGCTTCATCACCGGCTCGACCATGACAGCGAATGGCGGTCAGTATCTGGCTTAGTTGAGATGCCCCTCGGGTCAGACTGTACTCTGTCTGACCCGTTGGCGTTGCAGCACTGACAGGTGAACTCATTACCGTTGCGAGTGGCAAATGAAAATTGCAGTTGCATTTGTCTTGGTTGTTGTTGTTTCCCCATTACCTGTGATTGCTGGAAATGGTCAGTTTGACATTCTGGGCATCAAAATCGGTGACGGTAATGTAGAAGTGCAATCTGCTCTGCTGAAGGCGGGGGTCAGCTCGCCATCGACCGAAAAGTTGCCGTGCGCGACCGAAACAAGCGTTTCGCGTCGAAACGGTAAGTGCGTGAGTTCGATTCATGGCAGCATCGATGACGTATCGAGTATAACAGTGGAGTTTACTGAAGATTATCCCACGCGGCCCGGCGTTTCAGTCGCGTCTAAAATTGTGGCCCGCTATAAATACGACGAGAGTAAAGGCCCACGAAGACCAACATTTTTAGAGTACAGAGATAAGCTTGTTGACAGGTACGGCGGCCCTACCGACATGAATGAATCGTACGGCCAATTAATTTGGGGTGAAGTGTGGTGCAGAAAGAGGCGTGACTGTCCATCGCAAAAAGAACATTTGGAATTTAATTTCTCTCAGCAGAGTGGTTTCGCCGACACCCTCGAACTAGAAAACCCCAATCTTACAGGCTCGCAGGAGCAATCAAAGAGAGACGCAGTGGAAAAAGCTAGAGAAGTAGGAAACCCAAAATTTTGATAACCTGCCGCAAATCCCGGTTGGCCGTTTGGGTGAGCCGGCAGAAATCGCGCGCTGCGTGGCATTCTTGGCGTCGGACGATTCGGGTTTCATCACCGGCTCGACCATCACCGCCAACGGCGGCCAGTATTTGGCTTAAGAACCACTAATCCTCGTCATCCCCGCCCGGCCAGTGTTTACAGGTCAAAGTGAGACCTTGGTAATCAGGACACAGTTTTGATCGCGAGAAAAACCCTCCCCAGCGGGGAGGGGGATCAGATCGAGGATGATAGACGGCGTGCTCGATTTTTAGACCGCACAGCGGTGCCCCAAAAGGCGGGGATGACGGCATTTTGGATGTGACGCGAAGTTCAAGTTGTTAGCGCCTAAACGCCACATGACTTTAAAAAACCGCGGCGGACCCTGGGTCCATCGCGGTTTTTTTATTGGTTTTTCCATTTCCAGTTTCGACCTGGAATAGTTCCAAATCATAGCAGTTGACGTGATTCAAAAACGCTGGAAATGTTCGGAAACGGCAAGGCCACCGGAGATTGGTGGCTCCCGATACCGAGACCTTGAATCTCGATCATTAGGGGTAGAAGAATGATGTTCCGCCTATCAGAACGGCCGATCGGCCGCTGCATCATTGCGATGCTGTTTGCGTCACTGATGTCGACAAGTAATGCCGCGTTGTCCGCGCCCGCCGCTGATGTGAGCGCTGAGACTGTCGTCGAAAATTATGCAAATTTGGCCGAGGCCACATTCGCCGATGCCCATAAAGCGGCCAAAGCCTTGAAGGTTGCGGTCAATGCGTTGATCGCGTCGCCCTCTGACGCGTCACTCGCTGCTGCACGCGCAGCCTGGAAAGCCGCCCGCGTCCCCTACATGCAATCCGAAGCGTTCCGTTTCGGCAACGCAATCGTCGATGATTGGGAAGGGCAGGTCAATTCGTGGCCGCTCGATGAAGGTCTGATTGACTACGTTGCTGGCGGCTACGGCAACGACCGTCCAGAGAATGAATTTTATGCGGCCAATGTGATTGCCAACACATCACTCAAAGTGAATGGCAAAACTGTCGATACCTCCAACATCACAGACGAACTAATATCCAAAACGTTGCACGAAGCAGGGGGTGTCGAAGCTAACGTCGCGGTCGGCTACCATGCGGTCGAGTTTTTGCTGTGGGGACAAGATCTCAATGGCACGGGCCCAGGTGCTGGTAATCGCCCAGCGACAGACTACGACGTAAAAGCCTGCACCAATGGCCACTGCGATCGCCGCGCAACGTATTTGAGCGTTGTAACAGACAAGCTCGTCACCGATCTTGAATGGATGGTTTCGCAATGGGCTAAGGACGGCGCCGCTCGCAAAGCTGTTACACAGAATGCCGGTAGTGCAGGCATCACGGCGATCGTGACCGGTCTTGGCTCGCTATCGTACGGCGAACTCGCTGGCGAACGCATGAAACTCGGCGTCATGGTTCACGATCCCGAAGAGGAGCAGGATTGTTTCTCCGACAACACCCACAATTCGCACTTCTATGACGCCGTAGGGATTCAGAACGTCTACCTCGGCCGTTACAAGCGAACAGACGGAAGCATGGTGGAAGGTCCCAGTCTGTCGTCTTTGATCAAGGCCAAATCGGCAGATGTGGATGACCGCATCCAAAAGGCCATCGAGGCGACGATGATTAAGATCGGCGCCATCAAAGCGCGGGCCGAGGGTGGTGAAGCGTATGACCAAATGCTGGGCGAGGGCAACGGCGAGGGCAATGCGTTGATCTTGACGGCGGTTGCGTCGTTGATTGCCCAAGCCAAGGAGCTGGAACGCGGCGTGGCCGCACTTGGCATCAAGTCAGTGAAATTTGAAGGCTCGGATAGTCTTGACGAGCCGTCAAAAGTTTCACCCGCTCAAGATGAGAAGAAGGGCTGACGCTTTTGTGTAAGCCCAGTTTCCAAGCTATCATTCATAGCGATTCGGACAAGCAACCATGCACTCTCGCCAGCTCCAGCAATCTCTTGCGTCCGTGGCTCTTTTGGCCGCAGTTATTCCGTCTGTGCGTGCAGACGACGGGCACGGCAGTGGAATTCCCGAGCCATCGATAGCCTCTAGCCTGCCCGCGAATGGTGACCCATCCGGCCTGCGCGGTGCGCTTGCAGAGCGCGGTGTGGCGGTGGAATTCCACTACGCTGGTGACGTCAATAGCAATTCCAGTGGTGGCATCAAGCAAAGCACGCACTACAGTGGACTGGCGGAACTCGTCGGTGATGTAGATCTTGAGACGGCCGCGGGTCTCGCTGGCCTGTCGTTCCATGTCAGTAGCTACCAGATTCACGGAACGAGTATTACGGCTGAAAACATCAGCGGCATCGCTGCAGTCAGTAACCTCGAAGCCTTTCCGTCGACACGGCTGTTCGAGATGTGGCTGGAGCAATCGCTGCTTGATGACAAACTCTCAATCCGTTTTGGCCAAGTTGCGGTTGACGCCGAATTCTTTGCCTCTGAAGTAGGCGGGAATTTCTTCAATTCGACGTTTGGCTGGACGACGATCTCATCGGATAATTTGCCAATAGGCGGTCCAATTTATCCAATGGCGACGCCAGGTGCGCGCGTTGCGTTCGATCCGAACGAAAACTTAAAACTCATGGCCGGCATCTGGAACGGCGATCCTGTCGGACCATGCCCGGATGAACTTGATCCGGGTCAGTGCAATACCAATGGGCTTGATTTCCGCATCAAAGATCCACCGTTGATGTTTGTGGAAGCGGGTTATTCCTACAATCAAGATGGTAGTTTGCCGGGCACAATCAAGTTAGGTGGCTGGCGTCACTTTGGCGATGTCGCCGACCAGCGCTTCGACACAACGGGTGGCCCGATAGCCGTCACTGGTGGTGATCCGTTGCAGCATCGAGGAAATCATGGGCTATATGCCGTCGTCGACCAGATGATCTACAACATCTCCGGCGACGGCGCGCGCAATGTCACCGTGTTTGGCCGCATTGCAGCCAGCCCCTCCGATCGCAATCAAATTGACTTCTATGCAGATGGCGGGATTGCAATCACGGGGATGTTCGAGAGCCGGCCAGGTGATGTGTTCGGCGTTGCACTCGCCTATTCCGGCCTATCGAGTGCCGCCGCAGATTTTGACCGTGACAGCGGGCTCAGCGTGATCAGAGACCACGAGACGGTCCTTGAAATTAGCTATGCCGCTGAAGTCTTGCCCGGATTGACCGTTCAACCCGATTTCCAATACTACTGGAATCCAGGTGGAAATGTTGAAGATCCCAATCGGCCTGGAGAGGCCGTCAGGGATGCAGCCATCTTTGGAATGCGTACGGTGGTTAACTATTGAAGTGCCTGGTACTGCGCTCAGGCTTGTAGGTTGGGTTAGCGCGCCACGGACGCTTGAAGTTAAACGGGGTGCAGCCCGCGCGTAACCCAACTCTTTCTCGAATAGCACAGATCGATGCAAAGTGTTGGGTTACGCGGCGGAAGCAAAGCCATGGTGAATTATTTCGATCTCGGCCGCCGCTAATCCAACCTACAGTCGGCGTAGCCAAAAGCACAGTGGACCAAACCTGTGATTGGCGAGAAGGGACTGCTGCACCGATGAGAAAGCCACCACTGGCCATGACTGCGTTTCGTAATTCTCCCCACTTCAAGGCTTTGGCCGCGGTCCTGATCACCGCCGCAACGTCAACGCTGATAGCATGGGCCGTCACGGCTCCAGGCGTGCCAATAGCAGCGGCTGCATTTGAACCCGGTGAAGAGTTGCCAGGCGGGACGGCGACGACCACGAATCGCGTTGGTACGCGCGATGCGTTTTCGCAGTTCTCAACCGGTATCGGCGGTGACGGCGAATTGAAATTCAAAATCGGCAATGCCTTATTCCGCAAGTTGTGGGTCGCTGCGCCATCAACGACGGATACGTCTGACGGTCTGGGTCCGCTCTACAATGCGCGCGGCTGTCAGAACTGTCATTTCAAAGACGGCCGTGGGCGCCCGCCGTCGGCAAACTTTCCCGAAGACGATGCCATCTCACTGTTGCTCCGGCTTTCCATCCCACCCCAAACGGTTGAGCAGAAACGGTTGCTTGCTGAAGGCCGGCTCAAAAGCATCGATGAGCCGGTCTACGGAGGCCAATTGCAAAATCTGGCCGTCCAAGGTCTCGACAGTGAGGGCCACATTCACACGGCGTTCGAAGACATGCCCGTCACGTTCGGCGATGGCACCAGCGTTACACTTCGCAAGCCAACGTACTCAGTTGATAATCTAAGTTTCGGGCCACTGCGTCCTGACACGATGATGTCGGCGCGTGTGGCTCCGCCAATGATTGGGCTCGGTCTTCTGGAAGCGGTGACTGAAGCCGAAATTCGCGCGCGCGCTGATCCCGATGACTTGAACAAAGACGGCATCTCGGGACGCATCAACGAAGTCTGGTCGCGAGCACAGGACCGCCTTATGCTCGGCCGTTTCGGTTGGAAGGCGGGTGCGCCGTCGATCCATGAACAAGCGGCGGATGCGTTCGCGAACGACATCGGCATTTCAAGCCCATTGGTGCCGAAATCAGCAGGGGATTGCACGGCCGCCGAGACGGCCTGCCTCAAAGCACCCAATGGCGATAGCGCGCGTCAAGACGGTCATGAAATTGGCACCGAATTATTCGAACTGGTCGGCTTCTATTCGCAAAACCTCGCCGTGCCCGTGCGCCGTGATCCGCAAAGCGACGAGGTCCTCAAGGGCAAAGGCGTCTTTGCGGCTAGTGGATGCGGTGGTTGTCATACGCCGTCGCATAAGACTGGCACTATTCCCGGCCAGCCACATCTCAGCAATCAGAAAATATGGCCTTATACTGATATGCTGCTGCATGACATGGGCGAGGGGCTGGCTGATCACCGCCCTGAGGGACGGGCCGATGGTTTGGAGTGGCGCACGCCGCCGCTGTGGGGGCTTGGGTTGACCGATAAAGTCAATGAACACACGTTTTTTCTCCATGACGGGCGGGCCCGCAATGCTGAGGAAGCGATAGTGTGGCACGGGGGTGAAGCCAAAGCGGCGCAAGAGGCGTACCGGTCCTTGACGAAAGCCGATCGCGATGCGTTGCTGGCCTTCGTGAATTCGCTGTGAAGGGAAAAATATCGAAATGACGCGCAGCCAACACGCCCTACAGCTGTCAGAAAGGGGCTGGTCCCCGGCACCTATGGCTCCGCGCGTGCGGGACACTTTCATTTCGTTACGCCGCCACAACAAATTCTCATGTTCGTCGCTCGTTGCCCGATGGGTCCCGGGGACAAGCCCCGGGATGACACTTGTGGGTGTGTTGTCGGCTTCGATCTCACTGGCAACGCCCGCAATCGCTTACGACCACGCTGGCTTGGCGCGGCAAGCGCTCGATCAACATATCCGGCCGGGATATGCTGCGTTTGCGGCGGCTTCAAATGCCTTGTCAAAGGCCGCGACCGAGTTGTGCGCTGCGCCGTCCGACGGTGCGCTTTCGAAATCACGCGATGCGTTCAAGACGGCAGTGCTATCATGGGCCAAGGTTGAACATCTGCGCTTCGGTCCAATCATGGACGACAAGCGTCATGACCGCATGATGTTCTGGCCCGATCCCAAAGGCCTGGCGCGGCGCCAAATTGAAGCGGCGCTCAATGCACCCGATGACACGCTTTACGATCAACGGCTCGGTCAAAAGAGCATTGCGCTGCAGGGCTTTTCAGCGCTCGATGTGGTGATGTTTGGCGACGGCTCGGAGACGCTCAAGGATGCGGGCGCCGCCAATCTGCCACGCTGCAAATATGCCGAGGCTCTCACTGGGATGACGGCCAGCATCGCTCAAATCACCGCTGACGGTTGGTCTGATGACAACGCGGGTTTTGCCAAGACTTGGCTCAATCCTGGCGGCGGAAATACAGTGTATTTGAACGAAACAGAACGCACACAAGCACTGCTTCAAGCCTTTCTGACCGGCATTGAACAAGCGCGCAATCAGCGCCTGACTGGCCAGCTTGGGATGCAAAAAGTCAACGCCAAGGCGTTGGCGCCCATGCTGCCGAACTCCGGATTGGCAGTTGCCTTCCTCAAGTCTAACATTGAAGGTCTGCAATCATTGCTGACCGATGGCGGCTTCCTGGTACGCCAAACCGAACCGCCGATCATCGATCCTGTGAAAGGCGAGATGACCGTGCTCGGGACAATCGCTGACGAACTGAAACGCGCCGCTCAGTCAGCCGCCGAAGCTGATACACTTTCAAAATTGCCATTCAAAGATGAAGCCGCGCGCCAGAAGCTGATCGCGATGGGTTTCCCACTCAAGAATGCCTACGAAACCGGCGGCCGGACAATTGCCGACGAAGCCAACATCACAATGGGGTTCAATTCACTCGATGGCGATTGACCGCAGACAAGTGCTGATGGGGGCGGGTGCGCTCGCGTTTATTGGCGCTATTGGCCAGCGCGTCCTTGCCGAAAGTAGAGCTGCATCGCCGCGCCCGCATTACCTGGCCAGCTGTAAGCAAGGCGCGGACTCGTTCTCGCTTGTCTCTTTCGATGCGGATGCCGGCGTGATCAACTCCGTCGCATTGCCAGCGCGCGGACATGATATTGCGTTACGTCCCGGCACCAGAGACGGCGTTGTGTTCGCACGCCGCCCGGGCACGTTCGCGGTTGCGTTCGATGTGACTGGCAGCAAGCCTCCGGTGACATTCGAAACCCGGCCGGATCGTCACTTCTTCGGTCACGGCGTGTTTTCGGCCGATGGCAAACTGCTCTACGCCACTGAGAATGATTTCAACGCCGAACGCGGTGTCATTGGCGTCCGCGATGCAACGGATGGCTATAAGCAAATCGGCGAGTTTGCGTCTGGCGGCATCGGCCCGCATGATTTGGCTTTCTTGGCCGATGGGCGGACACTGGTGATTGCCAACGGCGGCATCGATACCAATCCAGAGGCTGGCCGC
>JANNFX010000258.1:0-8263 GCA_031380225.1 Hyphomicrobium sp. | reverse complement strand
TCTACATTCCAGATCGAATGGCTGAAGGCTATGGCCCCAATGCCAATGCGATCGCGACCCTGGTGCAGGAAGGCGCACGCCTGATTGTAACCGTTGACTGCGGCACCACCAGTTTTGATGCGCTCAATTCGGCGCGAAAACTAAAAACCGATGTCGTGGTGCTGGATCACCACCAGGCGGATGAGCGGCTGCCTGACGTGCATTCGGTCGTCAATCCAAATCGCCAAGATGATATCTCGGGGCAGGGGCATCTGTGCGCTGCGGGCGTCGTGTTTCTGACGCTGGTTGCTGTGACGCGCGATCTGCGCCGTCGCAGATATTACAAAAACGGCACCGTCGAGCCGAATTTGATTGGTGATCTCGATCTGGTCGCGTTGGCAACCGTTGCTGACGTGGTGCCGCTAACAGGGCTCAATCGCGCTTACGTCACCAAAGGTCTGCAGGTGATGCGCGAGCGCCATAACATTGGGCTTGCTGCACTTCTCGACGAAGCCAGCCTCAATCAGCCGCCGAATGTCTATCACTTGGGCTTCATCTTGGGCCCGCGCATTAATGCTGGTGGGCGCATTGGAGATTCGGGTCTTGGCGCAAAGCTGCTGTGCACCAGCGACGCTGGTGAAGCGGCGAGGCTTGCAGCGCTGCTCGGCAAACTCAACGCCGAACGGAAGTCCATCGAAATCAAGATGCTGGAAGAAGCCGCGGCCGAAGCTGACCGCTTGATTGACGACAATCCCACGATGGCGCTGACCATCGTCGGTTCTGAGACTTGGCACAAAGGCGTGGTTGGCCTTGTCGCCAGCCGGTTGGTTGAACGCTTCCGCCGTCCAGCCTGCGCCATCGCCTGGGAAAAGGACGGCAGCTCCGGCGGCCTTGTTGGAACCGCTTCGCTAAGGTCGGTGGCCGGTGTCGATATTGGTGGCGCCGTTCGCGCAGCAGTCGCAGAGGGGATATTGATCAAAGGCGGCGGTCATGCGATGGCCGCCGGTCTGACCGTCGATTACACAAAGCTCGACGCGCTCCGCGCCTACTTTGATCGCGCGCTCGCGGCGTCGACGGCTGCCGCGGTGGCAGGCGCCAGCCTTGACATTGATGGAACTCTGACGGCAACAGGGGCCACCAACGAGTTGTTGTCCTTGATTGAACGCGCTGGGCCTTATGGTCAGGGCAATCCGCAACCGCGATTTGTATTCCCGGCCCATCGGGTGAAGTTTGCAAAAATCGCTGGCGAGCGTCACGTGCGCTGTGTTCTGGAAGCCGGCGACGGAGCACGCATCGAGGCCATTGCATTCCGGGCGATTGGCGAGCCGCTCGGCGAGGTCTTGCTAAATTCAGGCGGTATGCCGATCCACGTTGCCGGCACGCTGCGCCGCGACACCTGGGGCGGCCGCGATCGCATTGAACTGACCATCGAAGACGCCGCCCAACCTGGAAAACAGGGCTAAACTGGCACCGAATTGCTCTTGTTTTGATTGAGTTAAGTGGTCACTCCAGCTGCGGCGTCGCTGACACAAAATTCACTCTCCCCTGGGCTTGCAGCGACCGGCAAACCTGCCTATACCCCGTGGGCGCTGAGCGGTTTGCTCCCTTCGTCTATCGGTTAGGACGTCAGATTTTCATTCTGAAAAGCCGGGTTCGATTCCCGGAGGGAGCGCCATCTTCGAACAAAACTGCGAACCCCTGAATTTGGGGTGCCGCCACATTAAATGCGATCTAAAACTCAAATTCGATGCCGGCTTTGAGCGTGGTGTCCGGCGTATTGTCGTTGAGGCCAAAAAGTGCGCCGACGCTTACAGTGGCCGTCGAGCCCGCATCATCGCCGTCATCCTGGCCGGACTTTTTCGCGTCATTGCCGTCGCCGCTCGCAGGTGCGCCCGGAAGTTTGAAAGTGTAATAGGCAACCGGCCCGATGCGGTGTTGATCCTGGTCTCCGATCAAGCGGGCTGCTGCCGATGGGTTTCCAGTGCTTCCAATCCGGTCAAGCGTGCCGTAGGCCTCAACCGCGAATGCCCAAGTGTCGCTGTTCTGGTACTTCAGCTGCGTGAAATATGCGAAGTCCCATTTGTCGTCGATTGGCAACTCGACTTGGACGGTGTTGCCTGCAATCTCAACGTCCTCTGTTTGACGGTCACCACCAAAGAATTTCACAAACGCGAGGTTTGCTGTCGCCGACCACGGCCCAGACACGGCCTGAATGATCGGCCCAACGTAAAATGTCTTTGCCTCACCCGTCACAGGTACTTGCATTTCCGCGAATAGCCCAAGCCCAACGCCATAGGATTTCACAGGCACCAAGACAGCGACGCCTTCGAACTGGATCTCTGTCACTTTCAAGCTGACGAAATCATTCGCTTCTGCAAACGATGCAGGATCATCGACCCGCTCTTCCTCAAGCTCAAAACCGGGTCCTAACTTCAACCAGTCGGTGAGACCCAGGCCCATCTCAATGGAGTGACGCTGCTTTGCCACTTCATTGTCGTCAAATGTCAGGTCCCGATTTTCGGGTTCAGCGAACTTGCGGCGCGGATCACCGAAGGTCCAATCGCTTTGGTCTTCAATCTCGACTTCACCCTGCTCGATGTCCAGATCCTTGACTTCGAATTGATTGACAGCCGGACCTGCCACGGACGGACGTATCGCGATCACTACGAGGATCATTGCCATCCAATAAGAGGCACTTCGGATCATTTTTTGTTCCCGATGTTGTAGAGCGTTACAATATAACACTTGGGTATCAGGATTTAACGGATCCGCAACACACGGATGTGTGAAAATCCGGCCGCCCGAGAAAAAACTAGCAGGGCGTGACCCAGCGATCACAGTGGGGCTCAATCATACCCTGATTTGGCTTCTTACGAGAACCGGGCCGAGTCGATCATCTATTTGCCCAGCCTCCAGAGCGCATGTTTGGCGCACTGGCTCGCTCAATGCGAGGAACATCGCGAGAAGAAATTCAACGCGATGTTGATTAGGGACGGATCTGGATCGTGTCATGTCATATTCGAGGATTCGCGCCGCTGAAGCTGACCGGCTTTTGCAGGAGCTGGGGCAATTGTTTCCAGGTTGCGGCCTCAGCTACTGGACTGGGCCGGTGAAGTTTACACAGCCGGATGGACCTTTAAGGGCAGTCAGTGCCGGTGTCCGTGATGCATATCAGGAGTATGGGCGTGGTGGTGCTTTAACGCCGTGTGCCGATGCAAGTGGGTATGCGGCTCGCCGCTTGGATCATCGTCTGCGTGCTCATGCTGGTGATGATCGTCATGGTCGTGAGAATGGCTATGCTCCACGGTCTCGTGGTCGTGGTCATGCTCGTGATGTTCGGTCAGATGCAGCCAGACTCCGGCCGCCATCAGTGCGCCAGCCACAGCAATCTGCCACGTTAGTGGTTCATTGAAACCGATGATCGCTACGAGGGTGCCGAGGAACGGCGCGGTTGAGAAATAGGCTCCCGTTCTGGCACTCCCGAGGTGACGCAGGGCGAGCACAAAGCATATGAGGCTGACGCCATAGCCGAGAAAGCCGACCAAGAGGGCGGCGCCGGCAACCGGCATTGCGGGGAGCACTCCTCCAGCGAATAGGCCAAGCGCCAAGTTGATCGGCCCCGCCACCAGCCCTTTCAATTGAACGATCTGGAGCGGGTCGGACAATGAGACCTTGCGGGTCAGATTGTTGTCGATGCCCCATGCGATGCATGCTGCAATCACAGCCAAGGGACCGGCTAAGCCGAGCGTCGGACTGCCGCTCCAGGACAAGACCAGCGCTCCGGCAACCAGAAAAACCATGCCAAGTGCGATGCGCCGATCGAAATTTTCGTGGAAGACAAACCAGGCGATCAGCGCAGTCGCCACGCCCTCAAATGTCAAAAGCAACGAGGCTGAAGCCGCATCGGTACGTGTTAGCCCCACCATCAGCAGCGATGGGCCAGCAACCCCGCCAGCAAGAATGGCGCCAGCGAGCCATGGCATATCTGCGCGGCTCAGCGACGCTTCACGCGCGTGCTCAGACGCAAACGCGTTAGATGCGAGCCAGCGGATTCCGGAAACGCCTGCGCCAGCGCCGATGTAGAGGAGGCCTGCAAGGACGAACGGGTCAGTCGATCCTGTCAATGCTTTGGCCAAGGGTGTCGACACTCCAAACAGGGCGGCAGCCGCGAGTGCGTAAAGGATGGCGCGCTGATTCATAAAGGCTGTGCTTTCTCTAGCCGTGGTAATGCAGACAATGATCGTGGTGGGATAGCACATCGATGGCGCGGCAGCACAGCGCCAGTCATGGGCACCCCGTTGTGGGCGTCGAGCATGGGTGGCGTATTGGCCAAAAGAACCGCTACGGTGTCGCCACGGCCGATTTAGCGGACAGTACCAATGCAATGGACAGCCATTAGGGCTTGCACCTCTAGCCGCTAGAGCATGTAAGGTACGCCCTCAACATGGCAAGGCACCAAATGACGAAGTCATATCAGACCCGCTTTCGCATCGACGGTATGGATTGCGCGAGCTGTGCCACCAAAATAGATACGGCCGTGCGCCGCATTCCCGGTGTTGGCGATGTGGCTGTCTCCGTGACGGCTGGTACGATGACCGTGCAGCATAATGAGACCAGCGATCTCGGCGCGATTGAGAAGCAGGTCGCTGGACTCGGCTATCAGGTCACCGCAGTCAAGGGCGGACCTGCGGAATCCAAGAAAGTAGCCAGGCGCGCGGGAAGCAAATCCGGTGCCGGCAGCGGTAACAGCGGTGCTGCTCATCGAGATCATGATGACAAGGCGACTCAAACATCCGAGGGCCGGCATGGTCACGACCACGGCCCAACAACGGGTGCCTGGTGGCAGAGCCAAAAAGGCCGGCTTACGCTGGCCTGTGGTGGCGCGCTGATAGCGGCTTTTGCAATCGGCAAGCTCGCGCCTTCGATTTCGGCCTACGCCTACCTGGCCGCAATGCTGATCGGGCTTGTGCCCATCGCAAGGCGTGCCTACGCGGCCGCGCTGGTGGGCATGCCGTTCTCCATCGAAATGCTGATGACCCTTGCGGCAGTTGGCGCGGTGCTGATCAACGCCACTGAAGAAGCGGCGGCCGTCGTGTTCCTGTTTTTGGTTGGCGAACTACTCGAAGGCGTCGCGGCTGGAAAGGCGCGTGCTAGTATCCAATCATTGACGGCGCTGGTGCCCAAAACCGCACAACTCGAAGATAACGGACAAACCCGCGAAGTAGCAGCCGACAGCCTCGCCGTCGGCGCAATCATTTTGGTCCGGCCCGGTGACCGCATTCCCGCTGATGGCGTGATCATCTCTGGTGAAAGCGCGATCGACGAAGCTCCCGTAACAGGCGAAAGCACGCCGGTGCGCAAGGGAGTCGATGAAAACGTGTTTGCGGGCACGGTCAACAGCGACGCCGCGCTGCGTGTCCGCGTCACAGCCACTGCGGACGACAACACGATCGCGCGCGTGGTCAAGCTGGTCGAGGAAGCTCAGGACTCGAAGGCTCCGACCGAACGCTTCATCGATAGTTTTTCGCGCTATTATACTCCGGCCGTTATTGCCATTGCGGCGCTAGTGGCTATCGTTCCGCCTCTGCTGTTTGAAGGCATTTGGAATCAGTGGATCTACAAGGGTCTTGCCATACTTCTGATTGGCTGCCCGTGTGCGCTAGTGATTTCGACGCCAGCCGCCATTGCGGCCTCACTGTCAGCGGGAGCCAGGCGCGGCTTGTTGCTGAAGGGCGGTGCAGTCCTTGAAAGTCTCCGCACCGTGACGGCCGTTGCTTTCGACAAGACAGGGACGTTGACCACCGGCAAACCCACGGTCACGGACGTGGTGGGGTTTGCTCAGTCGGCACCCGATGTCGTCCGGCTCGCCGCGGCTCTTGAAACTGGCTCGAACCATCCAATCGCATCGGCGATTCTCGCCAGAGCTTCGGCAGACAAGATTATCGTCCCGCAAATCAACGACGCCAAGGCTCTTGGTGGCAAAGGCGTCACAGGCATCGTCGACGGCATTGAGGTGTTCTTCGGTTCAGCAAAAGCCGCAAGTGAGCGCTTGCCGCTGTCAGCCGCTCAGACCGCGCAGATCGCGGCGCTCTATGATGAAGGCAAGTCGGTCTCGGTGGTAATTGCCGGCAAGGCCGTCGCGGGCGCGATCGCCGTGCGGGATGAACTGCGGCCCGACGCACTCGCGGGTCTCCGTGCGTTGACAGACGCCGGTATCAAGGCCGTGATGCTGACTGGCGACAACCATCGCACGGCGTCGGCCATCGGCAAGCAACTCGGCATTGAGGTGCGGGCAGACCTATTGCCGGAAGACAAACAGCGCATTGTGACCGAGCTGCAATCACAAGGCTTGGTGGTCGCTAAAGTCGGCGATGGGATCAACGACGCGCCGGCTCTAGCGGCAGCAACTGTCGGCATTGCCATGGGTGGCGGTACCGATGTGGCGCTTGAAACCGCCGATGCCGCCGTGCTGCACGGTCGCGTCGGCGACGTGGCCGCCATGATCGAGCTCTCAAAGCGCACAATGGCCAACATTCACCAGAACATCACCATCGCACTCGGCTTGAAGGCGGTGTTTCTGGTCACGACTGTGATGGGCCTCACCGGCCTCTGGCCAGCCATCCTAGCTGACACGGGCGCAACGGTTCTCGTGACATTGAATGCTCTGCGGCTGCTGCGCTTTGAACCTTTGTTAGCACGCTAGGCGTCCCTTCACTGGTCGCAAAAAAACAAGATCGCGAGGGCCAATTTGAAGAGGATTCTCGCTCGCCACTCCCCAAGTGCTAAGCGCCGTATGGTAACCATTCGCCGGAAGATTTCCACCGAAACCGGACGTCCAATCAGATAGTTGGTCTGAAAAAGTGCATGCTGGTGACGCAGGATAACAAGCTCCTGACTCCAGGAAGGTAGAGAGCGATGTAGACGATCAATCTACAAGTCGGCGAACTGTTATCGCCACCCGGTGCCCTTGGGGTCGAAAAGCAGTTGTCGAAGCTCGACGGACACCTCATCCTGAACGGCATCGTCCGAAGCTCCCCCATTGTAGAGACCAGACTGAACTGTCAGGGGTGTTCCCGGTCTATTTTGTCAGGTATCTACCCGGTTCGTACCCTGAACTCCCCAACTGCCCGGCCCCCTTCATGTTCGAACGACTATCCCGCCCCACGACCATCAATGCCATCGTGCTCCTCATCCTAACCATGTTTTTCTGGTCGGGAAATAATGTGCTTGGTAAATGGGCCGTCGGTATCATTCCACCAATGACGTTTGCGTTTCTGCGCTGGAGTGTTGCCGCTGTCATTATGCTGCCGTTGGCCTATCAAAGCCTGCGTGAGGATTGGCCCACCATCCGTGCCAACTGGCCAATTTTGCTGGTGCTGAGTTTGATCGGCAGCGGCTACTACAATACTCTTCAATATGTTGCATTGGTCGACACATCTGTCGCCAATGCAGCGATCTTAAACTCCTGGGCGCCGGTGCTAATTGCGGTCTTCGGTGCGCTGTTTTTTAAAGACCGGTTGAGCGCTATTCAACTCGCCGGGATGCTGTTCTCGTTTGCTGGCGTGGTGGTGATCATTCTGCATGGTGAGCCGGGCCGTATTGCGTCGCTTAGCGTCAATCGCGGCGACTTGGTGATGATGTTCGCAACTGGCGTTTGGGCCTGTTACACAACACTGCTCCGCAAGCGGCCGCCGATCTCGACAGTCAGCTTTGCCGGGCTGACTTACATTGTTGCTGGGATCGCAAACGCACCGCTCGCCGCCTATGAATATGCGACAGAACAGTACGTCGTCTGGTCTTGGGCCACAGTCGCGGCGGTCGCGTACGCTGGAGTTTTAGCCAGCGTGATTGGGTATACGTTCTACGCCCGCAGCATTGAGATTATCGGCTCCACAAGGGCTGGTGCGTTCATCCATCTGATCCCGCTGTTCGCGACCCTGCTCGCAATTATTTTCCTCGGCGAACACCCTCAACCGTATCACGCCGCAGGCTTTGCGATGATCTTGGCAGGCGTTGCCCTCGCGAGCCGAAAGCCAGCCGAAACTGTCTCGCCTTCGGCAGTGAAACCGGCTGAAGGCTAAGCTGGCTGAGTTCTAAAGCGCTCCGGCCTTGCGAAGGGCCGCAACTTCGGACGGGGTGAGGTTCAGAACGGTCGTCAACACGTCAACGGTATGTTCTCCAAGTGCAGGAGGGCCGCTAGCGGCGGAAACACGCACAGCGTCAAACACCAGCGGGCTGGCAACACTTGGCACTGTTCCCGCTGTCGAATTCGGCAGATCAAGAC
>JANNFX010000206.1:0-4991 GCA_031380225.1 Hyphomicrobium sp. | reverse complement strand
ATCATTGAGGCTACCGATAGCGGCTGTCCCGCCAGCCACAGCGCGATGACGCTGCCAATGAAGGCGAGGGGCACGTTGCCCATGATGATGAGCGCCAACACGGCCGATCTGTAACGGCTGTAGAGGACGACGAAGATCGACGCCAACGAGATGAGCGACAAGCCAAGGATCAGCCGCGCGGCTTCTTCCTGTGCTTGGAAGGTGCCTTCTAGGCTCGTTGAATACCCGCCCGGCAGCGGTGTTTCAGCGATCACGCCGCGAATCCGTCCAATGATGGCCGCCATGTCCGAACCATCGGTGTTGGCAAGAACCACGATCCGGCGGCGGCCATTTTCGCGCGCGATCTGATTAGGCCCCTCGGTTTCTTCGACCGTGGCGATGCGATTGAGCGGGACGCGGCCCTTCGGCGTCTCGATCAGCAGGTCACTCAAGCCCGCTGTGGTGCGATCCGCCTCTGAAAGCCGCATTACAACATCAAAGCGCTTGGCGCCGTCGATGATGGTCGACACGGTGCGCCCGTTCGACAGGCTTTCGAGCGCCTCGGTCACGGCTGCAGGCGTGACACCGAACAGGGCCGCCCGGTCGGCATCGACACGGATTTCGAGTTGCGGAATCAGAACCTGTTTTTCGGTCTGCAGATCGACCAGACCGCCAACCTGCGTCAGCTTGGATCGCAGCGTTTCGGCAAGGCTGCGTAAGGTGTCGAGATCATCGCCGTAAATTTTGAGCGCGACCTCCGCGCGGACCCCGGACAGCAGATGGTCAAGCCGGTGCGAGATTGGCTGCCCGGCATTGATCGTTGCAGGTAGAACCGCAAGCTTGGAGCGGACGTCCGCCAGGATGGCCTCGCGGGCGCGATCCGACTTTTCCAAGTCAACGTCGATTTCGCTCGAATGGACGCCCTCGGCATGCTCGTCGAGTTCGGCGCGGCCCGTACGCCGCCCCGCAGTTTTCACTTCCGGCACTTCTTTCAGCAACCGCTCTGCGATGAGCCCGATCCGGTTGCTTTCTTCGAGCGAGATGCCTGGATTGAAGGTCATGCTGATGGTCAGCGTGCCTTCGTTGAAGGACGGCAGGAACGCGCGCGGCAAAGCGGATGCGGCAACAGCGGCGACAAGGACTGCGGCGGCGATCGTGCCGATAATCAGCTTTGAATGACGAAACGCCCAGTGAAGCAGATGCTCGTTGCCTCGCTTCAAGATGCGGACAATCGCGCTATCGTGATGATCGAGTTGCTTAGCACCACCCAGCAAATACGACGCCAACACGGGCGTAACCGTAATCGAGACAGCGAGGCTCGCCAAAATTGATACGATGTAGGCGACGCCAAGCGGCGCAAACAGCCGGCCCTCAATGCCCGATAGGGCAAACAGCGGAATAAAGACGAGTACGATGATGAAAGTCGCATAAACGATGCCCGAGCGCACTTCGATGCTGGCATCAGCAACCACCTGGAGGAGGGGTCCTGGTTGGGGTTTGTCTCGATTTTCTCTAAGACGCCGGAAAATGTTCTCAACGTCGACCACGGCATCGTCGACCAACTCGCCAATGGCGATCGCCAGCCCTCCAAGCGTCATCGTGTTGATCGACAGTCCGAACGCTTTGAACACTAGCACGGTGACCAGAAGTGACAATGGAATGGCAGTCAGCGAGATTAGTGTGGTCCGAGCATTCAACAGGAACAGAAATAAGATCACGGCGACGACGACGGCGGCTTCCATCAGCACGCTTTTCACGTTTCCGATCGATGCCGAGATGAAATCGGCTTGCCGGAACAGGATCTGATCAACCTTGACGCCGTTGGTCAGCGTCTTGCCAAGGTCTGTCAGCGCGGCCTCAACTTGACCCGTCAGTTTGACGGTGTCGGCTCCGGGCTGCTTCTGGATCGAGATAATAACCGCAGGCGTGCCATCGAACCCGGCGTCTCCGCGCTTGACCCGCGCCGCATAGGCTACTTCTGCGACCTGGCGCAGAAATATTGGCTGATCACCGCGCGTGACCACCACAACGTTGCGCAAGTCTTCAAGGTCTGTGGTGCGTCCGAGGTTACGGATCAAATATTCGCGATCATGCTGATCGACGAACCCGCCGCCCGTGTTGCCGCCGAAGCTGCGGATGGCGCGCTCGATATCCTCAACGCCGACATTGAGCGAAGCGAGGGCCGCGATGTTCGGCGTCACGCGAAACTGTCTGACCTGACCGCCAATCGGAATGACCTGGCTGACGCCGGAAATCGACAACAGCCGTGGACGGATCACGAAATCCGCCATCTCGCGAACGGCCATCGCATCGGCCTTGTCGCTGCCTGTCACCGCGATCAGCATGATCTCGCCCATGATCGAGGACACCGGTCCCATTTGCGGTGTGATGCCAGGCGGGAGCTGTGAAGTGACGCTTGCCAGCCTTTCGGCGACCTGCTGGCGATTGCGGTAGATGTCGGTGCCCCAATCAAACTCGGCGTAGACAATTGACAAGCCAATGCCGGCAACGGAGCGCACGCGTGTTACGCCCGGGATGCCGTTGAGAGCCGTTTCAATCGGATAGCCGACGAGCTGCTCGACCTCCTGGGGTGCAAGACCCTCAGCTTCGGTCATGATTGTGACGATCGGCTTGTTGAGATCAGGAAACACGTCCACGGGCAGAGTTTTGAGCGCGAGCGATCCCCAGACGACGAGGAGAGCTGCGGCAGCCAGAACGATGAGCCGGTTGTTGAGGCTGGTCTTGACTAGAAAATTGAACATCTGCGCCCCTTCACCGGACCTGATTGATGAGTTCGGCGCCCCGCACCACGACGCGGCTTCCGGGGTCGAGCCCTGCCGTCACCCCGAGACGTTCGGCATCGATTGGCTCGGTTTTAACAACACGCGCCTCAAACCGCTCGGCCTCGGCATGAGCCCAAACCACCGATTGACCATTTGGAGATCGAACGACACTCGATCGCGGTAGTGGGACCGCCGCGATGGGTTCATCGACCGGCGCGTGCACCGTCACCGGCTCGCCCACATTGAGCGCAATGCCTTCAGCCTTGATCCTGAACCGCAACGGGACGGCCTGTTGCCGGAGCGTAGGTGACCGGCCCGCAAATGTCAGCGTAACTTTGCGCCCGTCAGCGGTGAGGGCGAGCGCTTCTTTTCCAGACTGCTCGATGTTGGCTGCAGACGCGGAATCGAACGCGAACGCTTCGACCCATAGACTGCCCGGATCGACGATCTGAAACAGAATGGCCTGTGCCTCGACAACCTGACCCGCCGTCACATTGGCCTGCGAGAGCAGGCCATCAGCCGGTGCACGAAGCTCTTCGCGCTCAGCAAGGACCGGCTTGATCGTGGCGCGCCGTTTGCGGAGTGCATCCAAAGTAATGCGGGCATCGATAACTTGGCTTTCTGGGACTGCCAATCCTTTCAATGGCTCGATGCGGCGTAGCTTGGCTTCCGCCAGTGTGATCTGCTGATCGAGATCGCCTTGCGTTTGCCGTATGTCGCTCTGATCGACGACGGCAACTTGCGGGATTAGATAGCCCAGCACATCGCCCTTTTTGACGCGCGCACCCACTGCAGGAAAGCCACCGGACGGCGCCTCTACCCGGCCCGTGAGCAGTGCCTGGACGAGACCGCTGCGATTTGGATCGGGGATCACCTGTCCAATCAACCGCACTGTCTTTTGCACCGATTGCGCGGTCGCCGCCTGCACCGTTGCGATGCCCAGCAACCGTTGTGTCGCCTTCGGCACGAAGACAGCGCCATCCTCCATCCGCCGTGACGTCTCGGGCAGGTCGAGAATGGCATCGGCGGCAGTGCCAACAGTAGGTATTCTGCGGTTATCGGTACTCAAGACAACTGCCGACATCGCGACTGTACTGAGCCCAGTGATCGCGGCGCCAGTCAGAAAGGCCTGGCGCGCACGCCGCGGTCCCTTGACGGCAGCCAGCGCCATTATAAGAGCTGCACCCAAAGCGCCGCCAATCAACCAAATTGGGATGTTCGGTAGCACTGTTCCTTGTGGAAGGACGTGATCCCAAATCGTGTTGTGACTAGCTTTAGCCGGCGGCGGTGATGGAATATCGAGCCGCCCAATCAGCAGATCCGACTTGTCTCTCGCAGTCACGGCGAATGTCAAATCATAGTGGCCCGGCGTTCGCACCCACGGCGCGTCGATGACATAGACACCCTTCACTTCGGTCGCGGCTTTGGTTTCATCACCCCTGGTCAACTCGACGGTTGCACCTGTCACACTCTCGTTGGACCAGAAGGCGTTGAGATAGACGAGCAGTTTGCCGCCATCGCGCGCGCTCGGGATACCGACAATCTCGAATACGTCGGAATGCGCATCAACGCGGGGTCCAGACGACAACATCGCGGGTGGCTTTTCATCGCCGTGGTCCTCGCCGCCATGGGCAAAGGCCTTCGCAAGCGGCAGGGATACGGCAATGACTATCAGCGCGGCGGCCAGTGCCCAGAAAGCACCTCGTCCGCGCGCCAGATTGAGTGTTTTTTTTATCATTGCCGTATCCTCGCTTTCGTCTCAGGCTTATTTACTTCTTCAGCTTTGCGAGCCAGTCATTCATGAAGGCGATCTCGCTCTCTTGCGCCTTGATGATTCCTTCTGCGAGCTTGCGGGTCTCCGGATCTTTGCCGTACTTCAACAGCACGTTGGCCATCTCGATCGCGCCCTGGTGGTGCGGGATCATGCCTTTGACGAAGTCGATGTCGGCATCACCGGTCAACTCAATGCTCATATCCTTGTGCATCTTCATGTTGACCGCTTCGAAAGCAGCCGCAGCCGGGCTCTTCGGCTTCTCAGTCGCTTTCATATTTTTCATGTCGTGCATTCCGGGCATGTTCTTCATGTCTTCTGCCATGGCAAAGACGGGGGCGAAGAGGACGGCGACAGCGAGAAGTGTTGTGGTCATTTTCATGTAGGTTTTTCTTTCAAGGATGGTGAGTTTGGTTTGATTTGCTAGTGTTTGATCGCAGCGGCCGTACAGCCCAGGT
>JANNFX010000159.1:0-11631 GCA_031380225.1 Hyphomicrobium sp. | reverse complement strand
ATCAGCCTCCAACGGCACCACAGGCGGTATTTCAAATGCCACCGGCGGCACTATGATGGGCGCGGCAGGTGGCGCGCTGCTCGGCAGTCAGGTCGGTAAAGGCAAGGGCAAATGGGTTGGTGCCGCGGTCGGCGCCGTTGCCGGAGGTCTTGCCGGAAGCGTCATAGGCCAACGCCTTGACGAACGCGATCGCTTGCTCGCCGACAAGGCCGAACGCAATGCACTTGAGAACGGCCGCAGCGGCCAGTCGGTATCATGGCGCAATCCCGACAACGGACGCCATGGCCAGATCGTACCCGAAGCGCCGTACAAGCAAGGCTCCGGCTACTGCCGCCAGTACTCGCACCAAGTCTATGTCGATGGACGGTCAGAAAGCGTGCGCGGCACCGCTTGCCGTAATCCGGATGGCACTTGGCGCTCAATGGCTTAAGAAAATTGCGAAGTTGCGTAGGTCGGGCTGAGCCGCTCGGCGAAGCCCGACATCATGGTGCGCCTGTTTCGTCGGGCTTCGCTAAGAAGCTCAGCCCGACCTACATCTCTACATCCCATTGCAAAATTAAAACCGGGATCATATCTCCGATTAGTTCATCGCCACGAGCTTGGCATTGTCAGTCAGGACGAACATCTTGCCTTGCGCTACGACCGGCGCGATGTACGACGGGCCGCCAATTTCAACTTGAGTGCCAACGCGCCCAGTTGCCGCTTCGACGCCAATGAGCTGCCCCTTACTCGACACCAGCCAAAGATTGTTATTAGCAAGCGTAGGGCCCGACCAAGTGTTGCTGCCGGGAAGTTTTGCCGTCCACCGCACGCGGCCGTCCTGCCGTGCAAGTGCCATCACCTGACCCGATGTGTCGACAACAAAAACCGTATCTCCTGCGACCCACGGAGCTTGCGTGCTGGCGACATTGGCGGTCCATAGCCGCTCACCGGTTTTGACCTGTGTCGCGACCATGCGGCCGCCGTGACCAGCTGCAAATACGACGCCACCATCAATGGCAGGTCGCGCCGCGTCGCTCATCGACGCCAATTGAGAGGTTGTGCGCGTGCGCGACAAGTTCTCTGCCCAAGCGGGCGTGCCGTCAGCAACTTTGAATGCCATGATATCGCCAGACGCGAACGGCGCCACGACGATGTCGCCATCAACGGCGGGGCTCGAATTCAGCGATAAGCTTGCCACTTGCGGCAGACCGCGGCCAGTCCACAATTCAGTGCCGTCTGCAGCCGAGACGCAAACCAGGCGACCCTCGGTGGTGACGACAAACACACGCTCACCAGAAGCCGTCGGTGACGACCGCACCGGTGCGCCCAAATTCTTTTCCCACAACCGCTTGCCTGACGCCGGATCGAGAGCGATTAACGTGCCGAAACCGCTGGCCGCAAAAATCCGCCCGCCGTCGGCCGCAAGGCCGCCGCCGTAGCCGCCACCATCTGAGCCACCGCCAAGCGCAAAGATATTATCGATCTTAAACGGCTTGGCTGTTTTACCGTCATTGGATGGCGCGAGCGATGCGCGCCAGACTGCGGAGCCGCCGCCGATTGAAAACGCACTGACTACGCCACTGGCATCAAGAGTATAGACGCGTCCGTCAGAGACGATGGGGCTGGCTGTGACGCGGCCCGTCTTGCTGGTGCCTTCGCCGGCATCAGCCGACCACGACTGATGCACACCACCTGACAATGCCAAATTGCCAGGCGCATTGTTGGCGTCACCGCCGGGCTGGCTCCATGATTCGTTGACACGCTCGGCTGGCAGCGCAATCGGCTGGCTCGCGTCCGCCAATTCGCCAGCGAGCTTCTCCTTCTCGGGCATGATTGAGATGCGGCGGCCAGGGAGTGGCGGCGTCGTTTCTTTGAACGGATTGAGTGAACTCATTTTTGGCAGGCTTGGAAGACTTAATCCGTCAGAGGCGCAGCCAGCGAGCGGCAGCGCGATAACCGCCGTCAATGCCAGTCTCGAGATCAGGGCCATCCCAACCGTCATTTCGTCACTCCCCAAGCCCGGCGGATTACCGAGCCCTATTTCTTAGGCGCCTCCGGTGCCGGACCCGGAGCCGTTACAGCAGCTGGTGCTGCAGGCGATGTTACTGCGGCAGGTGCCGCTTCTGCACCCGGTGCAGCCGCGGCAGGCATCTCGGCCTTGGGCGCGGCGGCGCTAGGCTGTTCGGCCGCCTTAATTGCCGTCATTAACTGCAAAACGCGTTCTACGGCACTCTTGGACAGCATTGGATCGGACAACAACGGCGATAACAGGGCGCGAGCCTCCGGCAGTTTACGCGCTCTGTACGCTGCCGTGCCCAATAACTCAGTGGCCATCAGCCGCCACGTGCCGCCCGGCACCGTTAAAGGGGTGAGCCGATTCTGCATCTCGGTAAAGTCCGCTTCGCCAAGACGTAGTCCGGCCGCCTGAACCTGTGCAAAACCTCGAACCATGGGGTCGACCCCAGACCGGCCAGCCAACTTCTCCAAGGCGTCAAAAGCGTCCTTTGGGCGGCCTGACTGAAGGTGCGACCCGATCAGTTTCAGGTCGGCCAAGGCACTGTAACCCGGCTGTTTGCCCAGCGATAGCTCCTGGAAGATTTTGGACGCCTCGTCCTCTTTCCCCGCACGCGCCAGCGTCATGGCCTGCACATATTTGGCCCCACCCGCTTCAGCCTCAGTCCGGGCCTTCTGTTCCATATATTTCCAGCCGCCGACAAGCGCCAACACAACGACTGCCGCACTAAGCACGTAAACGCCGTATTTTTCCCAGAGTTTCTCCATCCGCTCACGGCGGAGTTCCTCTTGGACTTCCCTCAGTAAACCGTCGTTCTTATCGACCATAAGTCCGCATCCGCTTTCCATTCGGCCCGAGAACCGGGCATGATTTCATGCAGTCATATCGGGCCATCTCAAATTAGGCAAACCCGCTCGATCCAGCTGCCTGCGACAGGCGGACCCATTAACCATGCCGCGCTAAGGGCCCTTCTGCTTGCGCCCCGAACGGGTTGCAGCGGCTGCCGCAGGATCACCAGCGGAGGCGCCGCCTTTGCCGTCGTCTTTCATGGCGTAGGTATGTTCAGGACCTGGAAACGACCGGTCACGGACATCTCCGGCGTAATTCCGAATGGCTTCTTCGATCGCCGCGCCAATGCGCCCAAACTGCTTGACGAACTTCGGCACGCGCTTGGAGAGCCCAAGCATATCTTCCATGACCAGAATCTGGCCATCGCAATTGGCTGATGCACCAATTCCAATCGTCGGGATTGGTATTGCGGCTGTGATCCGGCCTGCCAAAGGCGCCGGGATCGCTTCAAGAACCACTGCAAAAGCCCCAGACTCCGCGACCTGGCGCGCGTCATCCTCGATGGCTGCCCACTCTGCCGTGGTTGTGCCTTGAGCTTTAAAGCCTCCAATGACATTAATCGATTGCGGCGTTAGCCCGATATGGGAAATGACCGGAATGCCCCGATCCACGAGATAACGGATGGTTTCCGCCATGCGCCGGCCGCCTTCGAGCTTAATGGCGCCGCAGTCGGTTTCCTTCATCACCCGGGCTGCATTCCGGAATGCCACAGACGGGCTTTCCTCGTAACTGCCAAATGGCATATCGACGACGATCAGCGCGTTTTTAGAGCCGCGGACCACAGCCCGGCCATGCATGATCATAAGGTCAAGCGGGACAGGCAGCGTGGTTTCAAAGCCATGCATGACCATGCCGAGGCTATCTCCAACCAGAAGCATATCGCAATAGTTGTCTGCGATAGCGGCCGTATGGGCATGATATGATGTCAGGGCAACGATCGGACTGACACCCTTCATGGCCGAAATGTTGGGCGCCATAAGCCGCTTCATAGGGGTTTGAACTGACATGGATTTCCATTTTGTACGATTTAACAGATAGTTGACGGCAATTTTCTACATCGGATAGGAGCCAGACTCATTCCATGACGCATAAAACGTCTCAGCGGCGGCAATCAATGGCAAACGCATACCATCGTTGACAATTCGCAACACCTGGCATGCTGCTTCGTGCAAATGGCGGCCAGTACGTTGCAAAGCTTGTCTGTGGCCGTTAGCATTGCCGGGTGCCTGAAATGTAGAACTGCAAAAGCATTGTTAACTTAGCCAAGTGAGTGTCAACTGTGCTTCGAGTCCAATTTCCACACCGGGCCATTTGTGCTGGATCTTCCGTTATCGCCATTTGCAGTGCAGCAGTCTTTGCTTTTGTCGTAATGGCTTTCGCCGTACCGAGCCCTGCGCCCGCGCAGGGCTTTTTCGATTTCTGGAATTCGAACTCATCGCAGTCAAAAGCCGGAGCTATCAACCGGCGTAAGCAGCAGGCCAAGCGGATCTCTCCAAATTCGGCCGACCCGGAAGCCCAGGCTGCCGCGGTCAGCGCCACGCGAGAAGCCGAAGCTTCTAAAGGCAAAAACCGCGAAAAAACCGATGTTGTCGTCAACGATGGGCCACTTGAACATCCGCTGGTGATCGTGGTGTCGCTCAAAAGGCAGCGCGCCACTGTCTATGACGGCGGGAAAATAATTGCCGTGACCCCAATTTCTTCGGGTAGTTCCAGCCGGCCGACACCGATGGGGGTCTACTCAATCCTCGAAAAGCAGGTCATTCACTATTCGAATTTATATGACTCAGCGCCGATGCCAAATATGCAACGCATCACGTGGTCTGGTGTCGCCATGCACGCTGGCGTCCTGCCTGGGTATCCGGCCTCGCATGGCTGTATCCGCTTGCCGGCGGGTTTTGCGAAACGTCTTTACGGAATGACCAAGACCGGACAACGGGTCATCGTCATGCGCGATGACGCCGTCCCGCAATTGTTTTCGCATCCGGCACTGTTCGAAGCCTTCCCGGCCGAACAGGCCATTGTCGCGGCCAATCAAAAAGTTGCCGATGCTTCGGACGTTATCTATCGGCCGAAAGGTGCTTCGACGTCGGGACTAATCACAACGGCCGCAGCGGCGCCGGAAACCGGATCGATCGAAAAGCCGCGCCGTTCCAAGTACCGTGAAGCTTGGCTGGCGGAAATGGCGAAGCGTACTCAAGATGTCATTGACGCGGACGCCGAGCGCAAAGCCGCAACCGCTAATCTCGCCGATGCCAATATCCAGGCAACTGCAGCGCGCGACATTTTGAAAGCCGCGCGCTCAGAAGCGCAACGTTTGTCCTCGAATGCTAAGAAGTCTGACGCGGACCGCATTGCCGCCGAAAAATCCCTTGATCAATTCGCTCAAGGCGTGATGAAGCAGGACCGGCTCACCGACGAAGAGGCCGCTAAAGCAGCACTGCGCGAAGAAGAGCTTGATGCTGCGATATCAAAGATATCGGCATCTGCGACCGATGCCAACGACGATGCAATCGAAGCGACCGAAGGCGTTCAAACGGCACTGGCTGAGGCTGGGCGCGCGGAAACCGCACTGAAGGCAGCAAAAGACCGGCTCGCCAAAGCTGATGCCGCAATTAAAACAACCAAGATCGCTGACGATGCCGCGAAGCGCCGCGAAGCCAAGCGATCCAAGGTCGTCCACATGCTGATCAGCCGCAAGACTAGCACGCTCTATGTGCGCCAGGGACAGGAGACGATTTTAGAAAGCCCGGTAACGATTTCCGATCCGAACCGGACAATGGGCACGCACGTATTCACCGCCCTATCGATTGCAGAAAATCAAAAGAATGTAAATTGGAGCGTTGTGTCAGTGCTCACGCCAGCATCGACAGTCAAAGCAGCCAAAGACGATAGATCGAAAGACCGGACAAAGCAGGTCGAAGTCGCGCCTGTCGCGGATTCAAGCCAACAGACCGCTGCAGGCGCCCTTGATCGCATCACAATTCCCGACGATGTGCGCGAACAGATTTCTGACGTGATGAAGCCAGGCTCGTCTCTCATCGTTTCCGACTACGGTGTCGGCAATGAAACCGGTCCGTTCACCGATATCATCATCCCGTTGCGTTGATTTGCGACCAGCGCCAATCAGTGCCGCGTCGCGCCGACTGCGGGTGTGAAATCTCCACCGTTAACAGCCAGGCCACCCTCGCCAGGTACAACTTCGCTGGCCCCGGCTGGAGCCGTGGTGTGCGGCATTCCAAGGCGAATGGGTTTTGCCTTTGACCAGAACTGATCGAATGACCGCTTCGCCCAAACGACTGTTTCGGGGGTGCCGTTCGCGTGCGATTCGTAAGCATCGCGTTTTGACGGATCGCGGCGCATGCAATCGCCGGTCCAGACACTGGTATCACTTAGAATAAGCTGCTCATGGGCGTCCAACAGGCGCGGATCCGCAGCCTGACGTGCGATCGCGACCCTCTCTAAGCCCTTGGCAACTTCGGTGACGGTCTCTGTTGCCGTGCTGCTCTCGGCGAAAACGGCGCGGACAGCGATGCCGGCGCTTTCGAGTTCGCCCGCGAGACCCGCTAATGCTCGCGCAACCGGACTGTTTTCCGACAGCGCCATCAACAAATACGGGCCTAAAGCCCCACCGTCGGCAATGGCGGCTGCCATTTCTTGGCGAATAAATTCTCGAACCTTCGCTTCTTTGTCCTCTTTCTTGACAACATGCATACGAGGAGCAGTTGAGCGCATTGGTAGGGTCCTTAGCCGTCACGGTCTTATGGGCAAATGCGCCGTGACTTGTTGTTGAGGCTGAGTAGACAGCAAGACAGTTAAGCAACGGTTGAGCCGCGGTTGAAAATGATCCAGCGCTGGCCCGGCGTTGCGACCCCAAACTTACCCGGCACGGACCGGACGCAGGCGGCCTGCCATGGCGATGGCATCCGCTGTCGCCGGATCCGTATCGAGATCGATGACCGGTTCGTTGTCGTCATCGACCTCGATTTCGAAATCGTTTTCAGCGACATACGGGCCGACCTGGGCTTCGATCTGCGCCATTCCGTGAGCCGGTCCATCGAGGTCAAGGTTGGTTGCAACCGCCGGCTTTGACATCGCCTGACCGACCCGGTCCATGATTTGGGCCGGTATTTCGCTGTCACTTAATGGCAACGTGAAGGACGCCGTTTCGCGGCGCAGAACCACAACCGTTTCGGCAGGACGTGGCATGGCCAATGCTGCGGCTTCCTTGCCAAAGGCAACCAGCGCTTCGCTGGCGCCGGCTGGTACTGAATCATCAGCGACGGCGCGTTCGCGACGGGCCGACGGCGCAGTATTGCTATTGGCCGACGCAAACCCGGGCTTCGTTGACTCAGTAGCGCCGCGCGGATGAGGTGGGTTGTAGCGCGCATACTTGCCGTATGCGGCCGAGACGTCGTCGCCCTGAGCGGCTGTCTGATAGTTGGCCGCTGCTGTTTGGTAAGTCGGAGCCGCCGTTGGATTGGCCGCTGCCATGGTTTGATTCGCGACAGCCTCACGCTGCGTTGGCGCCGGGCGACGGTAAGTCGATAGCGTCACAGGTGGCGCCTGCTCGCGTTCGCGCGGAATAGTGAGCGCCGGCTCGTCACTCGCGGACCGGGCCGCTGTCACACGCCCCGTTGCAATGTCATTGTCCTCGCGACGCTGCATCTCATCTTCCGCGCGCCGTGCGGCCCCCATAACGGCGCCGAGGATGATTTCCGACCAGGCGCCCTTACGGAACCGGTAGACGCGGAACGCTTCCGCCTCGGCAAACTTCGAGCCCTGACGGCGCAACTTACCCTGCACACGGCGCGTCAGTGGCAACCACGTGCGTGAGAAGATGCCTTCCTTTTCGAAGCTCGCAAACAAATTGCCGAGAATCTGCGCTTCAACACGCAGCTCTTCCCGCTCATGCGGATTGAGCCGCGGCGGCGCATCGAGCGGCACAGCGACATAGTATTCACCATTCAAGTCAAACACGACATGACGGAACAGTTCGAAGCTCTCGCGCACTTCTTTATCGCGATGGATATCGTTGAAGCGCGACAAGATTTCGATGACGGGACCCTGTTCGGCGTCGCGCATTTTTGGCACCAAGCCATGCAAGCGGTTGACCGGGCGGCCGATGGAAACCAGCAGCAAGCACAAGTCAACGAACAGCGCCACGCCAAGCGGCACGTAATCGCGTTTCGACAATCCAGCCGCTTCTTGAGACAGCGCGCGCTGTGCCGCGGCACCGCCCTCGACTGACTGTACAGCCTTCTGTTGCAGCATCCGCAGTTCGTCGGCCGATGGCGGCAACTTGAACGCCATTGCGCCTGCAAGCGTAGTCGTCAAACGGCGGAAGGCTTCGATGGTCGCTTCCGAACCTTCGACAGCGGCGATGGCCGGCTTTTCAAGTTCCGGCAGCTGGTCGATGGCTTTGACAGCACCGCGCAACGCCTGTTGCAACTGCGGATCGGGGCAGACGAAGCCGCCGCTCTTCGGATCACCAAACGTCACCTTCTCGCCGCGATCGGCAAGGTCGGTGCGCAGCGTCTTCAATTGCGGATCGGTGCGGAAGGCATTGAAGCCGGTCACCGTCATTTCAAGCTTGCGGCCGAGCGCCTTCATGAATTCATTGCGGGTGCCAGACACCGGATCGATCAAAGACGCATCCTTCGCGACGATTTTTGCTAGATCGCCGTCAAGCGCGCCTAATTCCGTTTTGACCGAGCCAACACGGCCCTTGACGAATTCTGATGCATAGCCAAAGCGCGAGGCATCGTCTTCGCGCATTCGGCGGCGCGGACCATCCCCCGGTTTGCTATTAGGGCAAGAGGTCCCCTTGGCGCGCTCAAGTTCGGCCTTGGAATGTGACAGGGCTGCGAGTTGTACTAACGTTGCATCGAGCTGCTCAAGCCGCGTCGCGGCGCCGTGCAACGAGTTCTGCACTTGGCTGACGGCCGATTCTGCCGAACGGCCGCTTTCCGAGCGGCTTTCGAGCACTTTCCAATAGAAACCAAAACTGAAGCCGACCGAAATCAGCGTCAGGAACATGTAGCCAGCGATGTAACTGAGACGCGTCCACGTTCCAATTGGCGCGAACATCTGGTCGAGCAACCAGATAATCATGGTCATCAGCATGGCGACCGAAAAGCCGACGATGATCTTATGCAGTATGGGCAGATCGCCCATGTTAGCCTGGATCAATTCCAGCATGCCGACATAGGTCGCGACCCACGACAGCGTGCCGAGGCCGATCACTAAGAACAGTTTTTTAGTATCGCGTGGTGGCCGGGAGGGTACATCGCGCCCGCTCGTATCGCCATTGCCACCGCCTGCCCCAAACAACTGAGATCCGGTCCGCGTGCGCCCCGTCATGGTGCGCGTGCGATAGGTGTCTGACCCATACGACATAGTTATGCCCTGCCAACACAAGGCGACCCGGACCACAAACCGGCTGAGAGAGGCGCTAACCCGCTGCCTCTCATTCGATCGATCTTACCAAGTACGCCGCTAAATTCTGACGGTTGCCCCTCCGTGATCCACCTCAAGTGGTAGGGAGCGTTCTTGTCGCCAGTTGGCTTGGCTCGCGGCGCCATTCAAGCAACATTGCGGCGCCGCGGCGGCATCTTGCTGGTCGCTATCGAAAAGTGGCAAGCTCGGCAGGTTGAGGCAGGAGGGGTGGATGGGCAGCAAGATTCTACAGGTCATCGCGGCGTTGGAAAAGCTCCACGATGCGGCGTCCGAAAGTGACCGCGATGTGTGGCCGGTTTCATCGGTCAATCGCTGGATCAGCCAAATACCCGCAGATGCGGTTCAGGATACGAAGAGCCTGATGCTCGAGGACGATGGCGCCGGCGATGCTGACATAGACTTTTTGTTAGCTCATGTCGCCTCAACCATTGCATTCCTGGAGGCCGCGGATGGCGCGGACGAAAGCTAGTGCATGTACGATCAAGTTGCCCGCTTCGAACGGGGACATGTGCCGAGCGCGCGCCGGTCACTTGCATTCTGCGACGTGTCCCCTGATTAGCGGTGGATCCATAGTCTCCAGGCTCGGCGCACCAACACCCACAATTGTCATCCTGGCATTTATTGCCGGGACCCATGGTGCAGCAGGCGCGGAACGAAGTTGAATGCGCTGAGATAACGGCGCGGAAATTTTCACATCAGACTTCGTTGTTGAATGGGTCCCGGGGACAAGCCCCGGGATGACAATTGTGATTGTTGGGGTCTGACCCCGTATTGGACCCGCGACTACGCACTGCAACACGTAAATCTTAATCGTTGAAGCAAAGTGTTGGGTTACTCGGCGGAATGGAAATAGAGATTGAATTTGCGATGTCGAGGCAGCCGCAAACCCAAAAAATGCCGTTGAACGAGGAATGAACCCGGATCAGCCGACAAATCACTAGACCATTGCCCGGGCTCGAATTAAACGGGCGGTTCATTATGCAAATCAGAAGGCAGACACTGTGTACGACATCAAATGGATCCGCGAAAATCCTGAGGCCTTCGACAAGGGCTTGGAGCGCCGGGGGCTGCCTGCACAATCGGCTGCAATTTTGGCGCTCGACGAACAGCGCCGCGCCATTCTGATCAAACTGCAAGACGCTCAGAGTCTGCGCAATACGGCGTCGAAAGACATTGGCAAGGCCAAAGCGGCAAAAGATGAAGCCACCGCCGCCAAACTTATGGCCGACGTTGCCGCAGCCAAAGACATCATCGCCAAGGGTGAGGAGCAAGAACGTCAGATCGACGCCGACATTGAGAAGGTGCTGTCGGTCATCCCCAATACGCCGCGCGATGACGTTCCCGATGGCCGCGATGAGACTGGCAATACAGAAGTGCGCAAAGTGGGCACGCCGCCGAAGTTGGGTTTCGCGCCGAAGCAGCACTTCGAAATCGGCGAGAAGCTGGGGCTGCTCGACTTCGAGCGGGCGGCGAAGGTGTCGGGCAGCCGGTTCGCGTTCCTCAAAGGGGGCCTCGCGCGGATGGAACGGGCGCTGGCGACCTTCATGATCGACCAGCACACCGCGCGCGGCTACGAGGAGATTCTGCCGCCGTACCTCGTCAACCGCGCCGCGATGATGGGCACCGGGCAGCTGCCGAAGTTCGAGGACGACGCATTCAAGACCGCCGGCGCGCAAGAGCTCTTCCTCATCCCCACCGCCGAAGTGCCGGTCACCAACATGGCGCGCGAGCAGATCCTCGCGGCCGAAGAGCTGCCGCGCCGCTACGTCGCGCATACGCCGTGCTTCCGCTCCGAGGCCGGCGCCTATGGCCGCGACACGCGCGGCATGATTCGCCAGCACCAGTTCGACAAGGTCGAACTGGTGATCCTCTCGAAGCCGGCCGATTCGTATGCCAACCTGGAACTGCTCACGTCGCATGCGGAAGCGGTGCTGCGCGCGCTCGAATTGCCGTATCGCGTGATGGCGCTGTGCGCCGGCGACGTCGGCTTCGCCAGCGCCAAGACCTACGACCTCGAGGTGTGGCTGCCCTCGCAGCTGAAGTACCGCGAGATCTCCTCCTGCAGCAACTGCGAGGCCTTCCAGGCCCGCCGCATGCAGGCCCGCTGGCGCAATCCCGATACGGGCAAGCCCGAGCCGCTGCACACGCTGAACGGCTCCGGCGTGGCGGTCGGCCGCGCGCTGGTCGCGGTGCTGGAGAACTACCAGAACGCCGACGGGTCGGTCGGCGTGCCGTCGGTGTTGCAGCCCTACATGGGCGGGGCGACGCGGATCTCACCGCTGGCGTGAATCGCCAGGAGCAGGGCCATGGACCAGCCTCGAAACGTCGAC
>JANNFX010000157.1:0-7597 GCA_031380225.1 Hyphomicrobium sp. | reverse complement strand
TAATAGCAGACTTCGAAATGCAGGCACGCCTGCGGTTCGGTTGAGCCCCAATAGCGACCGTATAAACAGTCGCCACCGATCAAATTCAATGCTCCACCGATGAAAGCGCCGCGACGCTTAGCGAACACCAGTAAGCACCGGTCCGCCATCACGCCGCCGAGGCACGAGAAGAACTCACGGTTCAAATACGGATGACCCCATTTGCGGTTGCCGGTATCGATGTAGAAATCGAAGAACACATCCCAATGCGCTTCCGTGATCGCCGCACCTGAGACGTGCTCAATCTCGATGCCACCCGACAGCGCTTGCTCGCGCTCTTTGCGCACCGTCTTGCGTTTCCTTGAGGCCAGTGTCGCCAGGAAATCATCGAAGCTGGCATAGCCGCGATTGAACCAGTGGAATTGCTGATCGGTGCGCTGCAGAAAGCCGAGGTGACCGAGCGCTTGCCATTCTGGCTCGGCTAAGAACGTGACGTGCAGTGATGAGCACCGAAGCTTTTTTGCTAACGCAAGACCAGCTTCGGCGAGAATTGGGGTGTAGACCCCAGGCGCCAAGTCAGGCCGGATCAAAAACCGCGGCCCAGGAACGGGCGTGAACGGAACCGCCCCTTGCAACTTCGGATAATACTGCCCACCAGCACGATGCAGCGCGTTGGCAAACGCGTGATCAAAGACATACTCCCCCTGACTGTGGGTCTTGAGATAGAGCGGCGTGCACGCGGCGACAGTGCCCTGACTGTCCCGGACAACAAGGTGCTGCGGATACCACCCGGTTCCCGCGCCGACCGACTCGGCATCCTCTAGCGCTTTCAGGAATGCGTGAGCGATAAAAGGATTGAATTGAGAGGAATCGGAATTGGCGCACGCGTCCCACTCGGCAGCATCAATCGCTGCAATGCGCGGCACCACTTCGACAGCTGTCTTGGCTCTTGATGGCACGGGTTGCCCTTGACTCAGGCGTCGGCTTTACCATGCCTTGTACGCCGCCGGGAGGCTTCGGGTTCAGGGTCAGCCATTGATCCAGCAAACCCCGAACCCAAAGCACCGTCTCAAAACCCGTCAATTGACTTGGCAGTTGGCCTCGTATTGCCCACAGGCCTTGTTATTGCCTGCACTGCATTGAGATTGCCATGTCTTGCATCCTGTTTTCTTCCATGGCGCGACTTCGAAGCCTTGCTTGTCCGTTTTCCAAACGCATTTGCCATTCGTCATTTTGTAATTCTTGGTGCAGTAGCAATCGCCTTCCGGGCTGCGGTAGGCATTGGCGCCGCAATTTTGTATGAGCACACACTCACCGTTGCGAAGCTTGTAGTTCTGGCCGCATACCAACGGCTTCTTCTTGGGCTTCTGTTCATATTTATCCTCGCGCTCCTCGCGGACCACCTTCTTTTTCGCCGGTAGCTCCCCCCTTGCCGCGGGTTTCGACCGTTGATCATCTTCAGCAAGTCGCAACAATTCTATTATAGCGGGCTGGGGGTCCGGCATGAAAATTTGCAGGCAGTCGCCAGGGCCCGTCGCAACCATCCATGGATGCGTGACAAAGGTATCCAATGTGATCTGCGCGCCCGGATTTAAGCCGCCGTAGTCCTTGAGATCACCCTTGAAATCGATCCATTGGATCGAGCGTTGCATTCCGGAATTATTGACGAACGTCACCTTGGTTGGAACGTCAGAGTTCTTAGAGAAAAGTTTGCCGCGCTCTGAACACGCCAGTTCATGCGCAATGCCGGTAGGCGCCAGCGCTGCAGCCGCGCCTGCCGGGGCCAGTTCCGTCAATTTCTTGACGTAGGCACGGGCCAGATCGGCATGGAAGCCCGTTGGGTAGTTGGCAAGAAAAGCGTTCCAGGCATCGGCAGTTCCCAATTCCTTTGCGCTGTCAAAAGCCGCTGCTGCTCCTGGCAGCTCCGTCTGCTCTGCACCGGCAAACTTGAGGCCAGCGTCCTTCGCGCCGTTGACCTGCACACCCGGCATATCAGCCGCCGCGAGCGCCATCGGCTGTGGCAAGGCAATCAAAAACACCACCAAGCCAGCAATGTGCAGGGTTGAGCTTTTATGAAGCGTCATTGAAAAAAGGCTCCTAAAAAACTTAATACACCCAAGACCTCTGTTTCGCATCTTAGCATTCGGCAAGCCAAACATCGAGCGGCCGCGAAGGGACTGACAAGGCATGCCGAATGACGGGTTTCAATCCGTGAACGTACACATCTGAGACATGTGTATTCACGACCGGACGCGCGCCCGGACTATATGCCTTCGGCACGCGTCCGTTCAATTGGAATGCGCAAACAATTAATTTTTATCGGGGCGGCTCTATCCGCCCTACTTCAAGCCCAGCAGCTCGACGTCAAACATGAGCGTTGCATTTGGCGGGATGGCGCCGCCTGCGCCACGAGCGCCGTAGCCGAGCGCAGGTGGGATAATCAGTGTGCGCTTGCCGCCAACCTTCATCGAGGCAACGCCTTCGTCCCAACCGCCGATCACCTGCTTGCGGCCGATCGAAAATTCGAAGGGTGTTCCGCGATCGAGCGAGCTATCAAACTTTGCGCCCTTGACGCCATCTTTGTAGAGCCAGCCCGTGTAGTGCATCACGCAGGTCTGGCCGGTTTCTGGCGTATCGCCCGTCCCGACTTTGGTGTCGGTGAATTGCAGGCCCGATGCTGTGGTGGTCATGGTATCTCCGGCGGTCTCGGCCGCTGATGGGGCCGTTGTGAAGGTGACAAACGCGGTAGCGGCAAGAACGCCAGCCATCACACTTGCAAGAACGAATACCGGCCTTGTTACCTGAAATGCTCGCATATTCGACCTCTTCTTTGTTTATGCCGCAGTCTCAACGGTGATTTTCATGGAAATTTGTATCGTCAGCGCGGCAACGCGCGCCGCACATTAGTGCGACCGGGCGATACAGAAGCCGATCACTTTCTGCATAGCGCTGCGCTGCGGGCAGTCTGGGAAAATCGCTAACGCATCCCGGGCGATGGCGCCATAAGAGCGCGCTCGTTCCAACGTCGCTTCGATAGCGTGATGTTTTTTCATCAACGCTTGCGCCTGCTCAAGGTCACCGTCTTCGATGTTTCCGTTTGCGATCGTGCGCTTCCAAAACGTGCGTTCATTATCACTCCCGCGCCGGAACGACAGAATAATGGGTAGCGTAATCTTGCCTTCGCGGAAATCATCGCCAACCGATTTGCCAAGCTGCTTTGCGTCGCCCGAGTAATCGAGCGCATCATCGACAAGCTGAAACGCCAGACCGAGATTTTTACCGTATGACCGCAATGCCGCCTGCTGATCCTGAGGCCGGTTCGCCAGCGCGCCGCCAACTTCAGCAGCGGCTAGAAACAGCGCTGCCGTCTTGGCATTGATGATGGCCAGATAGTCATCTTCGGTGGTGGCTGTATTCTTGGCGGCTGCGAGTTGCATGACCTCGCCTTCGGCGATGACAGCGGCCGCATTCGACAAAATTTTGAGAACCGGCAGCGAGCCGACGTCAACCAGCATCCGGAACGCCTGGCCGAGCAGAAAATCGCCGACCAGCACGCTGGCCTGATTACCCCAAATCAGTCGCGCGGTTTTGCGGCCACGGCGCGCATCGCTTTCGTCGACGACATCGTCGTGCAGCAGCGTCGCCGTGTGCATAAATTCGATGGCCGACGCAGTTCGAATGTGGCCTTGGCCAGTGTAGCCACACAGTTTTGCAGACGCCAGCGCCAGCATCGGCCGCAATCGCTTACCGCCACTGTCAATCAAATGGTGTGCAAGTTGCGGGATCACCTCGACGTCAGACACGGCTTTGTCGAGAATGATGCGGTTGATCGCCTCCATATCGTCACGGACAAGATCAAACAGTGGCTTCAGGTTTTCGCCTGGATCACGTGCATCGTCTAGCGGTACGACAACTCCCACGGGCAGGCCCCTTGGCTGCAAATAAGTGCTCCAATGATATACGAGCGCCGCAGCATTGGGATCGCTCGGCACTTTGCCGCACTGTGGACCAGGCGGCACGCGAGGCGGGGCCGCACTTTGCATCGCTTCGAATAGACAGCGGATGGACGGCGCCCGGTGGCTGCGCTATTCGCAGCCGCTATCGTCATGTGGCTGCCCTATCCGCGCCGGACGAACTTGAAGAACGGGGATCGACGTGACCACAGAAACCGGCAAAACATCCGAAACCCTGACCGACGACGCTTTTCTGGACGGCAAACTTAAGCTTCTACAACCAAAATCGGGCTATCGCGCCGGCGTCGATGCGGTTCTGTTGGCCGCCGCGATCCCGTGCGCATCTGGCGGCGCTGAAAGCGTCCTCGACGCGGGCGGTGGCGTTGGCACTGTCGGGCTCTGCGCTGTCGCCCGCTGCCCCGAAGCGACCGCCGTGATCCTTGAGCGCGCGCCACGACTCGTAGAACTTGCCGAACAGAACGTGGTCCGCAATGGCTTAGCCACGCATGTGCGCGTGTTCAGCGGTGATCTGACCGCGTCATGGTCGGACATGGCCGGACTTGGTTTGGCAATTGAAAGCTTCGACCACGTCGCCGCCAATCCGCCGTTCCATGTTGATGGCCGCGGTACGCCGTCGCCCGATGAATGGAAATCGGCGGCCCACTCGATGCCAGAATCCGACCTCGATTTGTGGGGACGCCTGATGGCCCGTATGGCCGTTGCAGGTGGTACGGCGACGATGATCCATCGAGCCGAGAGCTTGACCGCCGTGCTATCGGCGCTTGGTGGCCGCTTTGGCGGACTGAAAATTCTTCCGATCCATGCGCGCGCCGGACAACCCGCGATCCGAGTCATAGTCCAAGGCACTAAAGGCAGCCGGGCACCACTTACCCTGCTATCCGGTTTTGTTTTACACGGCGCCGAAGGTAACGCCTTCACACCCGAAGCACAGGCGATCCTGAAAAATGGCGCCGCGCTCAGTCTTGAAAAGGCAGCTTGACCGCCCGGGCTAGCAGCCAGCGGTGCGATTCTTAGGATCTCAATATGTGGCCATTTAAAAGAAAACCTGTCGTTCCTGTGCTTCGCCTATCTGGCGTGATCGGCATGATGACGCCGCTCCGGTCCGGACTGTCGATTGCAGGGCTCGCCGGGCCGTTGGAAAAAGCTTTCGAGATGTCGAAGACGCCGGCTGTTGCGGTGATAGTGAATTCGCCAGGCGGTTCGCCGGTGCAATCGAACTTGATCCTCAAACGCATCCGGCAATTGGCCACTGAAGAAAAAAAGAAAGTCTATGTGTTCTGCGAAGACGTGGCGGCTTCCGGCGGCTACTTCGTGGCATTGGCAGGCGATGAAATTTACGCCGACCCGTCATCGATCATTGGCTCGATTGGCGTCATCTCGTCAGGCTTCGGTTTCGACAAGGCCATTGAAAAACTCGGCGTTCAGCGCCGGGTCTATACGTCCGGGCTCAATAAAGGCTCGCTCGATTCCTTCCTACCCGAAAATCCAGATGATGTGGCACGATTGAAATCGCTGCAGGCCGACGTCCATGATGTGTTTATCGGCGTCGTCAAAGAACGCCGCGCCGGGAAATTGTCAGGGCCGGATGCAGAGCTGTTCTCTGGCGCCTTCTGGTCGGGACCGCGCGCACTCGAATTTGGCCTCATCGACGGCATTTCCGACGTTCGCACCAAGATGCGCGAGGTTTTCGGCGAAAAAGTTGAGCTGAAACCCGTGCCTCTTGAAAAAGGCGGACTGTTCGCAAAGTTGAGGCGCGGCGGCATGTCGCTCGGCTCACTCGGACCCATTCCCAGCGCCGAAGACGCGATCTCAGCCATTGAACAGCGTGCCGCCTGGTCGAGATACGGACTATGAGAACTTCTACTTAACGCTCCAATATCCTTAGCATTTTTGGAGGCGCTTAGTTCGCAAGCCTGGGTGGTGTTCTACTTTTGACCCTGCAATTTTTAAATATTATCGTCCTACATCAAACAATTAATGCTCAAAACAATGCCTTGGAAAACGGTTGCACTGCCCTATTTCGAACCGTTTGATTTGTGACTTCGCGCTTGTGTCCGGCATCAAATTGGTGTCGATTATGGTGGCTTGCCGAAGAATACCGTCGCAAGCGTGAGGGATAGCTGCGGAGACGCTTTGATGCCCCAATTGTTTACTGCCGTATTTGCCGGTGCTGCTTTGCTGTTCGGCTATCGTTTTATGAAACGTAAGACGTTACGCCAGGCCGCGGCCACGCAACGTACTAAGGCCAACCGCGCAGAAGCCCGCGATCTCGGAGCCTTGGTCTGGGATGAGACGGCTGGCGTCTACCGGCCCAACACCTAAGCTCAGCTGAATTTTAACGCCAGAATAATTCCTGGGGCCATGACCCCGGCGACGGGGAATGATGACCGAATTTGAAACAGGGTTAGCCGCTGTAGAGCGGGGCGACTTTATCTATGCGCGTAACTGCTTGCTGCCGCTCGCCGAAGCAGGTGATCCGCAAGCACAACTCATCGTCGCGGGATTTTACCATACTGGCCTCGGCATCGAGCCGGACGGGTTGCGCGCAGCTCACTGGTATCTGAAGGCCGCCGAACAGCATGTCATTGAAAACGACATCTCAGGGCTGGCCTTTCATAATCTTTCGACGCTTTACATTACCGGTTGCCCTGGCGTGGAGCCTGATAAAGGCCTAGCGCGCATTTTCCATCAACGGGCAAAGTCTCTTGGCGTCGTATTTGAGTGATCTAAACGCGCCATCACTTGGCTTCCGCGATTTTGTCGATCGCAGCGCTGGCAAGAAAAGCAGAGCGTGTGAGCCCGCGCTCTGCCGCAGCGTCGTCAATCGCTTCTAGCAAGCCAGCATTAAGTGAAATGTTTGCGCGGACCACGCGAGCCTTATCGAGCAGCAGCGGGATCAGCACCGTCCCACCCCAAGGCTCACCTTGGCGTTTGGAATCAGATTTTATTTTTTCCCAGTCATGTCGTGGCGGCGGAATTTCTTCCCCATCAGCCACCATATCGGCAGCAAATTCACGAAGCGCCCGGGTCGCGTCTGCGACGGCCTCATCAGGAGTTGATCCTCCGCCATGGCACCCTGGAAAATCAGGTATCCTAACACCCCAGACATCCTTCTTCCCATCCACCAGTCCGAGGTAACGCGGCATTGGTGTGCTCCTAATTCCAACCAGCTATTTTGGCGATCACGCGCGCCACTCCGATGGACACTTCGCGATGGCGTGGGACAACAATTCTCCCGGGCTTGGCCGGGTGTTTGAAAAGCGAATGGTCCCCGCCTTCCTTGAGAAGCCAACCCTCGCGCTCTAATCGAGCGATGATTTTTCGGGTTTTGGTCTCAAAACTTGGCACCGGACCCCCGTCGATGCGCACTTATATACACATTTTTGTCAGATCACAAGTTTTTGCGCATTATAATGCGCAAAAAAACTAACCTGATGTCCACAGCACACACAGCCCAGCGATCGTGATCAACGACAGTAACGTCGAAAGATTGACGTCACCAGGCTCTTTGACACGCACCGTGCGGATCACTTCCTTGATCTGAGTTTTGACAACCGGCGCTGCTGCGGAGCCGGGCTCACGCGCGCTGATCCAGGCCCAGATGAAGCGCCCGGCCGCACTGACCCGAGTCCACATCTCCATCG
>JANNFX010000143.1:0-3132 GCA_031380225.1 Hyphomicrobium sp. | reverse complement strand
GCTTATCTCCATCGGCCCAAGCCAACGTGTGCTTCATCCAAACTTTGTCGTCGCGTTTCGGGAAGTCTTCGCGGGCATGGGCGCCGCGGCTTTCTTTACGGGCTTCGGCGCCAACGACGGTGACCGCGGCTTGAGCAATCAAGTTATCGAATTCCAGTGTTTCGATGAGATCCGAATTCCAAACTAGCGAGCGGTCCGTGACTTTGATATCCGCCGACTGCTTCCAGATATCCAGGATCTTGGACACACCTTCTTTCAGTACCGGCCCATCGCGGAATACGGCGCAATTGGTTTGCATTACCTTCTGCATGCTGGCACGAAGTTCAGCGGTGGGCGTCGCGCCGTTGGCAGAGCGGAAACGCTCAAGCCGGTCGAGTGCTTTGTCGGTCGCTTGTTTGGAAAAGTCCGGTTGGCTCGAACGTTTTTCAACCGTCTCGCCGCATTTGAGAGCCGCCGCGCGGCCGAACACAACCAGATCGATCAGCGAGTTGGAGCCCAAGCGATTGGCGCCATGGACTGAGACCGACGCGGCTTCGCCAATTGCCATCAGGCCTGGCACGATGGTGCTGCTGTCGCCGCCCTTCACCGTCAGCACTTCGCCGAAATAGTTAGTCGGGATGCCACCCATATTGTAGTGGACCGTCGGAATGACCGGGATCGGCTGACGGCGCACGTCGACGCCGGCAAAGATTTTAGCGCTTTCTGAAATGCCGGGCAGCCGCTCGGCCAGGATCGCGGGGTCCAAATGGTCGAGATTCAGGAAAATGTGGTCGCCGTCTTTGCCGACGCCACGGCCTTCACGAATTTCAATGGTCATCGACCGCGAGACGACATCGCGCGATGCGAGGTCTTTCGCGTGCGGGGCGTAACGCTCCATGAAGCGTTCGCCTTTTGAATTCGTGAGATAACCGCCTTCACCGCGCGCGCCTTCAGTGATGAGTACGCCAGCGCCGTAAATGCCGGTTGGATGAAATTGCACGAACTCCATATCTTGCAGCGGCAGGCCGGCACGCAGCACCATGGCGTTGCCGTCACCGGTGCACGTATGTGCAGAGGTTGCCGAGAAATACGCGCGGCCATAGCCGCCGGTCGCCAAAATTGTGCGCTTTGAGCGGAAGCGGTGGATCGAGCCGTCTTCCATGTTCATTGCGATGACACCGCGGCAGACGCCGTCGTCATCCATCATCAAATCAAGGGCGAAGTATTCGACGAAAAACTCAGCCTGATGGCGGAGTGACTGTCCATATAGCGTGTGCAGCATGGCGTGGCCGGTCCGGTCTGCGGCTGCGCATGTGCGTTGCACTGGAGGACCTTCGCCGTATTCGGTATAATGCCCACCGAACGGGCGCTGATAAATGCGGCCGTCCTCTGTCCTGGAAAATGGCACTCCGTAGTGCTCAAGCTCATAGACCGCTTCGGGAGCGTTGCGGCACAGATATTCGATGGCGTCTTGATCACCGAGCCAGTCGGCACCTTTGACGGTGTCGTACATATGCCAGCGCCAATTGTCGGGTCCCATGTTGCCGAGCGACGCTGCGATGCCACCTTGGGCAGCAACGGTATGCGAGCGGGTCGGAAAAACCTTGGTGATGCAGGCGGTCTTGAGGCCAGCTTCGGCACAGCCGACTGTTGCGCGCAGGCCTGATCCACCGGCACCGACAACGACAACGTCATAGGTGTGATCGGTGGTGACATAGGCTTTGCCGGTCTGCGCCGGTGCCTTACCGTTTGTTTTGCCGTTACCTGCCATCCGAGATCAGACTCCAAACCCAATTTTCATGACGGCGTAAACCGACATTGCGCCGACGGCCACTGTGAAAAACGTATTCAACATCAGGCACGTCACCTTCGCCGCTTCGCCGTGAATGTAATCCTCTATAATCGTCACCATGCCGAGCCGCATGTGGATCATGCCCGATAGGATTAACAGCAGCAGCGGCAAAGCTACGAACGGATTGGCCAGCGCGACCTTAACCGTCGCATGATCCGCTCCTGCCAACTTTACGAGCAATCCGATCAAGAAGATCGACAACACTAAATTGGCAACGCCTGTTAGCCGTTGCTTCCAGAAATGATCAGTGCCTTCTTTGGCAGAGCCAAGATTGCGGGCTGTCTTGAGTGGCGTTCGCAAGCTCATGGCGTTGCCCCTTTGAAATGCATCAGCGCAAACGCCCAAACTGCTAAGGTCAACACCACCGAAGCGTAGATCGACCACCACGACATCTTGTCGATGGTCGGAAGATCATGGCCGCGGCCGAAATCCCAAATGAAATGCCGGATGCCGCCGATGGCATGATGGATCAGCGCCCAGGTGTAGCCAAACAGTACAGCCTTGCCCAAAAGCGTCCCGAACAGCCCGTTGACGTACTCGAAATAGGCCGGGCTCGTGGCCGCCGCGATCAGCCACCAAGCGAGCAGCAGAGTGCCGAAATACAGCGCCGCGCCGGTTATTCGATGGATTATCGACATCACCATATTCACGATCGGCTTATAAACTTGCAGATGCGGTGAAAGCGGCCGGGCGGGTTTGCTACCGGCCTTTGAGTTTACGGCCATCATGTCCCCCAAAAATGATTTGATCGCTGTTTAACGCCCGGAACTCTCAGGAGCAATTGAGCTTTTTGGCACTGCACACGGATCCCCTCTACCCGCCCACTGCAGAAGATGGGGATTCTTGCGTACCTGAACGGCTATTCAGTCTGCTGCCGCATTCCCGGCCGAATGATCCGTCACCTTCCGATTAGCCGGGAGATGCGAGGCGCGTTGAGTTCCCTCGCAAATCCCGGCCGTTAGCTCCAACTGCGGCCGCGCCGCTCCCCAAGATGTTCAAGACCCAACTCGACGGCGTCGAACAGCCTCCACACCCCGGCGAAATTCTCCGAGAAGACTTTTTGCCAGGACTAGATCTCAGCGCCAGTGATCTGGCCCGCCACCTCCGCATCAAAGAAGCTGCATTAAATGATGTGCTGGCTGAACGGGAGCCGGTCGACGTTGATCTGGCGCAACGGTTAGCTGCTGCACTCGGTCAAACGCCGCGGTATTGGCTGGCGCTGCAATTATAATTTGACCTGTTTCGAGCGGCTATGTCTCCGCCAGCAGGCATTACACCGGTCAAATGGCGCCGGACTGCCG
>JANNFX010000140.1:0-3045 GCA_031380225.1 Hyphomicrobium sp. | reverse complement strand
ACCTGGTGATTATGGCGGGGTGGCTGCACCCGATCCCATTCCGAACTCGGCCGTGAAACGCCCCTGCGCCGATGGTACTTCGTCTTAAGACGCGGGAGAGTAGGTCGTTGCCAGGTCTGCAGAGCCGTCATGTGAATTTCTGACATTGCCAGCGCGGTGCACGCGCTGCTGCAATTTGTGAAGTCAATCATCCCTCTCTATGTGCAATTCCAAACGCGCCGCTGTGCCTCGTGCCAGCGGCGCGTTTTTGCGTTTGTGGCGGCGTTGAATTTGGGCAGGGTCAAAACAACTCTGAGATCAAAGGCTTCTGACCATTTCGGCGCACACTCGCCGGCGACCCGCGTTTGAGCCATCAGTGCCTCATGCTAAGTTTTGAAGTAGTGGGTCTTGCTCAGACAGACAAACCCCGCGAGGGAAATGGAAGAATGTTCGTTGGCCACTATAGCGTCTCCTTTGCCGCCAAGCAGCTTGCAAGGCGTGTACCTCTGTGGGTTTGGTTCGTCGCCGTGCAATGGTTGGATGTGATTTGGGCGGCCCTCGTGTTGCTAGGCATTGAGAAGCTCCGCATCGTTCCTGGCTTCACAGAAGCCAATTCGATCGACCTTTACTACATGCCCTACAGCCATGGATTGCCTGGATCGATTGTGCTTTCGGTTATCTTTGGCAGCATCGTTGCGTTGTTCACGTCTGGCAATCGTGGAGCGACGCTGTTGCTCGGGTCTGCCACGGCCTTTTCCCATTGGGTTCTCGACTTCATCGTGCACACGCCAGACTTGCCGCTCTTTGGCGATACGGCCAAGGTCGGTTTGGGGCTGTGGCGGCACGTTGCGCTAAGTCTTCCATTAGAATTCGTCATTCTTGGGCTTGGTGCTTGGCTTTATGCGCGAGAGACGGAATTCGCCGGTGCCCAGGGTCGATACTTGTTTTGGGGCTTCATCATTTTTCTCGCTGTGCTCCAAGTCTATTCCAACTTTGGTCCAACTCCGTCTTCCCCGGAAGCCTTTGCAAGCACAGCGCTCATTTTCTACGCACTGCTAACCCTGTTGGCGGCAGCCGTCGAGCGATTTGCAACCGTCTCGACCGAGTCGCAACAACCGCGCTAGCGTCAATGCTCATTGCGCTTGTAACTCGCCAAACTCAATTGTGAGGCTTGGCGCGGCTGCCAAGCTGGTACGCGACGGGCGGGAGACTCAGCCTCTGCCAAACGGCTCGGCCGAACGCGCGCGCAATTTCGCAGCTTCGATTTCGCGGTTGCGCGGCGGAGCGCTCGTGACAAGCGCGCGAAGGTGGTCGTCTGCCGCCGCTGTGACCTGAACAACCGCGCGATTGAATGCCGCATCATTGACCTTATCTGGGTTCGTGAATCAGGACACCTTGCGCACGCACTGGAGTGCGGATGCTCGAATTTCTGTCTCCGTCGCAGACGGTTCGAAGTTGTGCAGAGTTTTGATACTGCGGCACATGGCTAGTCTCCATTTTTACCGCCGTCAGCCCACCAGATTTGGGTCTTCATTGTCGTGCGTGTGGCCCACGGCGTTCAGCAGCTCTTTGCTCAACAGCTGCCGATTTAGAATGACCTTCTGGTCGTGAACCGATTTCACCGCCGCCATCGGCACGTCGAATTCGCCGGCGTTCTCGACATAGACCACGATTGTATGATCCGAGACCTTGCGGACCGCGCCGAAGCCTTCGCGACCCTCGGCGATAAAGGCCATGAAGCCCTGTTCGATATTTTCAGTCATCGGCAAAGACTCCCAAGGCGTGCTGCACACTCAAGTTGCCGGCGTTTTAAGAGTAGAAGCAACGCTGTCTCACGCGTCTAGGTTCCACTCGCAACCATCCACTCCGGCTTGAACCAGCGGTCGGCGGGGCCGTCATAGGGCAGTTTCGTCACGTCCCAATGCTGGATCAGTGGCGCGTAGACGTCCCAGACCGGCGGGCCGCCGCCGATGAAGACGACGCGCGCTGTGTAGCGCGCGAGCACGTCGTCAGGCCGCTCCGAAGATCGAATGACATCGATCGTGCGATCCTCGAACGCCCACTTTGGCACGGACGAAATCGTCTTCGGCCCGGCGAGCAGCACGTGCCCTTTGGTAATCTCGAAAAAGCGAGCGACGTCCTCGACGAATGCGCGGCCCTTGTTTCCCTCCCACGGCAAATGACCATTGAGCCCAAGCTGCCCTGACTGGCCGATGGCGCAGATGCATCTTACGACGGTGTGCGTCACGAAATCCTCTTTTCGCTTCTGATGCGCTCTTCTTACAGATCAAGATCACTCAGCCCCGCATGGTCGGCTGGCCTTGCGCCTTGCGGCCAGTGGAATTTGCGGTCGGCCTCGCTGATTGCCAAATCGTTGATCGAGGCGAAGCGCCACGCCATCAGGCCGTGCGCATCAAATTCCCAGTTCTCGTTGCCGTAGCTGCGGAACCACTGGCCGCCGGCGTCGTGCCATTCGTAGGCAAAACGCACGGCGATGCGATTGTCCGTGAAGGCCCACAGTTCCTTGATCAAGCGGTAGTCGCGTTCGCGCTGCCATTTGCGCGTCAGAAAATCGACGATCTCGGCGCGGCCCACAGGGAACTCTGCGCGATTGCGCCAGCGGCTATCCTCGGTGTAGGCGAGTGCCACGGCTGCTGGATCGCGCCGGTTCCAGCCATCTTCAGCTGCGCGAACTTTGATAAGGGCAGTGTCGCGCGTGAACGGCGGCAGCGGCGGGCGCGCCGCTAAGGTCTCGGAAGCGGCCATTCGTTATCGCCTTTCACTGGAGTTTTCGTTCAGACGCTAGCTGTCGATTGCTGCCGCTTGCAAGTGTTTTGCAGCTGAAAACAGGCTCGGCCACGATGACACCCTGGTGACAAGCGGCACGAAGTCCGCTTGTGTTGGCAGTAAACCACCAGGGAGAACCGCCGATGTACGACACCGCCAATCTCGGCCAGCTGCCGTATCTGAAGTCGCTGGCGCCGGCGACGATGCATGCGTTCGAGACATTCGACCGGGCGGCGATGGCGCCAGGCGCGATCCCGCGCAAGTACAAGGAGCTGATCG
>JANNFX010000082.1:0-11513 GCA_031380225.1 Hyphomicrobium sp. | reverse complement strand
CTATCTCGCGGTCAGGGCCGTCATGAAGAAGAGCGAGTAGCTGATCTCAAGCGATTCAGGTGTTCACCCTTCCCGGACCACCAACACGATCTTGCCGATGTGCTGGCTGCTCTCCATACGCTCATGGGCTTTTGCGGCCTCCTGCAAGGGGTAAGTGCTGTCGATCACGGCTTTGATGGTGCCATCAGCGAAAAACGGCAGCACGTTGGTTTCAATTGCACGCGCAATACCGGTTTTGACCTGTTGTGAACGAACGCGCAGCGTTGAGCCTGTTAAAGTCAGCCGTTTCAACATCACGCGCATGAAATCGATGGTTGCCGTCGATCCAGATTGAAATCCGATATTGACTAGACGGCCGTCGTCCGCGAGGGCTCGAATGTTTTTTTCGATGTAGTCGCCGCCGACCATATCGAGAATGACATCGACACCCCGTCCGCCCGTCGCTGCTTTGACCGCCTCACTGAAATCCTGTGTCTTGTAATCAACCACGATGTCAGCACCCAGCGCCTTGCAGGCGGCGCACTTGTCGGCGGAACCTGCAGTGGCAATGACATTTGCACCGGCAGCTTTGGCGAGCTGAATTGCAGTGACGCCGATACCGCTCGAGCCGCCATGCACCAGAAACCATTCGCCAGCCCCGAGTTCGCCGCGTTCGAAGACGTTGTGCCAAACGGTAAAGCAGGTCTCAGGGAGCGCCGCGGCTTCCCGCATCGACATGCGCGTCGGAACTGGGATGCACGATCCTTCTTCAGCGACGCAATATTCGGCGTAGCCGCCACCATTGACCAAAGCCATGACTTGGTCGGCGACTTTAAAGCGTGTTGTGTCGCTGCCGACGAATACGACGTCACCAGCGACTTCAAGGCCTGGCAATTGGGAATGGCCCTTAGGCGCAGGGTAAAGGCCTTTGCGTTGCATGATATCGGGCCGGTTAACGCCAGCCGCATGAACGCGGATCAAGATTTGGCTGCCCGCCGGTACTGGGACCGGCAGCGTCGCCGCGGTCAACACCTCGGGTCCACCGCTGCCAGAAATCGTGATACCTGTCATCGAGGCAGGAATTTGCAGCATGGTTTGGGTCCAAATTTTAATGACTACATCCGTCAGTCCAAATGCCTGATTGCCCCGCTTGAGACAAGGCGTGGACCATGACAGGTTGACGGCGCAGAGCTTGGAGGTGCGCCATGGATTGGGATGATGTCAGACCGAAGCCAAAATTAGGGCCGTCCCTCGGTGAGCCCCTCGATAGCCTGGGAATTTCTGAACTTGAAGCACGGATTGCTGAACTTCGAGAGGAGATTGCGCGGGTCGAAGCTGAACTCGCGCGAAAGAAGGCGCACGAGGCGGCCGCATCGCAATTGTTCAAACGATAAACGGAATATTGCCGGACAACTCATGAGTTTGCGAACATCTGTTGCAATTTGGTCTCGCCTTTGATCGGCGCCGCGCCACAATAATGAATGCCGGGGCCGCGGCGGCAGCTGTGGTCTTTACTAATTTTTAGCCATGTACGTTTAGTTTATAAATATCCAGTTTTTCCTGGACCCGGGGCAGTGCCTAGCTGCCTCGTTTACGCCTCCCTGTTGACTTTGAGCCGCCTCTTGAGGCGGCTCTTTTTTTGCAAGTTACCCACAACGCGGTGCAGCAGAGGTCTACAGTGCCTCGTATTGGTCCAACTCTTTAACTATGGCGGTGTAGTCTTTCCTGGTGCTAGTATGAGTGGAGCATGAGTGTCTGTGTCAAAGCGTGTCATGAGCAAAGTCAGTCTCGAAGTCAGTGAACAGCAGGCCGCAACGATTTCGTTCGGTGAGCGGTTCCAGGCCAGTAGCCAGTTCGATCAAGTGTTCAAGGAAGGCATGGCCCTCGTTGAACGCACAGCCTCTTATCTTGACGGCGAAGGCCGCAAGGAGAGCAAAGGTCTTACGGGCCAAGCTACAGTGTTGTACGCAACCGAGAGTATGCGCCTTACCACCCGGTTGTTGGATCTTGCCTCATGGCTTTTGATCCGCCGTGGTTTGAAAGACGGCGAAATCACTGAACAAGAAGCGGAGCGCAAACGCGCTCGCGTCAAGCTACAGGCCATCGGCCGCCCATCGCATATTCGCGGTTTCGACGATCTGCCCTCGGGTCTGCGCGAACTGATCACGTCAAGCTTCGCACTACATGACCGGATTGTGCAGTTGGACCGGGCCATGAACCCGAAACCCAGCGAAACAGAAGACGCGCCGATCGCCAACCCAGTCGGTGTGCAGTTCAAGAAATTGGAACTTGCGTTCAGCCGTCCGAACTGAGCGCGCGCTTCCAACCGTAGATCCAATCATATTGCGATAAGAGTTTAGCAGGTGGTGCTCGTTTGAGTGCCGCGTTGCGGAGTGCCGCCATCGGTTGGCGGAGCTGATAAATCGTTCCATTGCGCATCGACGCGCGCGCGACCCGTTCGGTGCGAGGCCGGCGCAGGAACTCGTATTTTTTCAGTGCCATTTGCACATCCGGCTCAGCGCTGATGCAATCGGCCAGCACGACAGCATCTTCCAAAGCCAACACGGCGCCTTGCGCCAAGAATGGCAGCACGGGATGAGCGGCGTCGCCGAGCAGTGCGATCCGATGATCAGTCCAGGACTTTAAGTGTGGTGCTTTCATCAGCGGCCAACTTCGCCACCTTGATACTGCAGAAAATAGTGTCTGCAGCGCTGTGGGTAGACCTTCAACCATCGAGGCGAGTGCGGATGCTGAAATATCCTGGCTCCAGCCTTGGCACTGATCGGTGTCGCTGACGATCAGCACGACAGCCAGTTCGCGGCCGTTTCGCACCGGATAGTGAACTGCATGCAGGCCGGGCCTGAGCCAAATGTGGGTGTTACCGAGTGCTAAAGTCGCTTCCCGCACAGCATTTGGAACGGCGTTGATGGGAACAATTGCACGAAATGCGCGCTTGCCCGAGTACCTAGCGCGTTCGGCCCCGAAAGCGGTGCTGCGGATACTCGACCATAGGCCGTCGGCGGCGATGAGCGCGGCTCCCTTAACCGATGAGCCATCCTCTAATGTGATCGTTACAGAATGAGGCCCGTTATCCACGCGTTTTACAGTGGCAGAGCGCTTGACTGTGATCAGCGGCTCCGCCTGTGCCTTGCTGTCCAGTGCTGCGTGCAAATCTTGGCGATGAAGCGTCCAGTAGGGCGCGCCGTGTCTCTGAGCGATCGTACCACCCAGCGGGATCTGGACGATTGGCTGGCCGCTTCCCCCATCCATCACCTGCAAGCAATCTGGCCGGGACGCGACGGAAGCGAGTCTTCCCGCCACGCCGAGGGCCCGCAAAACGTGCACACCATTGGGACCGATTTGAATTCCGGCGCCATCTTCGGCTGACTGCGCGCGCTTTTCCAAAACCAAGCATTTGCGGCCGGTCATTGCCAATGCGATGGCCGTGGCCAATCCACCGATACCACCACCTGCGATCAAAAATGGCAGATCGCTATTGGGTTGGCTGCTCAACGTCCCTGGTGCTCTTGGTTAGGGGTGATCTTGTTAGTGGGGTTCACGAGCCAAATTGACGATCGCACCTTTGGGGTCGCTTTCGGTTTCTGAAAGCCGGCTGTCATGGATGTACAACGTCGAACAATACGGGCACAGCACTTGACTATCTGATCCCATGTCAAGGAACACGTGCGGATGATCAAACGGGTCCCGTGCGCCCATGCAATTGAATTCTTTGACGCCGACAAAAATCTTTTCGGCGCCCTGGTCATTGGCGAGGTGGGGAACGAATTTTCCGGCCATGGCAGCGGTCTCTATGTTGCGCGATTTGCCTGCTATAGCCCAACGGACGCTGGTTTGTCGCGGGTGGCCGCCTGCGGCCGAGACGACGGCTTGATATCGTGGCAATGAGAATAGGCATTTAGTGACATGTCGCGGCCCGGTGTTGCCAGCGCGGGCAAGGGACGGCATAACCATGCTGGCTCCCCCCTGGGCCGGCTTTTATGAGCATTGTTTAACTGATCAACATAAGGATCAGAGGCGTTTGGTCGATACTCGATATCTAGCTTGCGTGATCGCAGCAGCAGTGCTCAGCCTCAGTGCTGGTGCGGCCCAGGCGACCAAACTCGACAATATCACCTGCGACGCTCTCAAGCTTGAGCGCTCGCGGATTGAGACCGAGGCCATCAAGAGCGACATGGCCAAGGGTCCGGAATGGGCCAAGGGCAATCTGTCGAAAGACCGGCTCGGAGAGATTGAGCTGTTGATCGGACTGCAAGAAAACATTGCCTTCCGCTGCCCATTGCCGAGGCCAACGCCGTCCGCACCCGGGGCCGCGGCGGCAGTCCAGGCGCCAAACAGTGAACCAGACGAAGAGCCGTCCAGTTCGAACGCTAATCCAGACGGCAAGAAGCCAGATGCAAGAAAGACGTCCAAAAGCAAAAACGGCGGTCAAGGAGCCGGTGGTCCAAACGGCACGACGCCGGGTAGTTCAAAAGTAAAACCCCTGGATACCGCCAAGAAAGCGTCGCAGAATTCTGAAAAGCAAATTCAATCCCCGCCGCCCAAATCCAAAAACAGCACAGTGATCATGGTCACACCCGGTGGGAAGTCCGTCGAAGCACCGCCACCGCCAGCTGTCAAAAAACCGAAAGTCTCCGACGCATATGTGCCGCCGCCGCGCCTTGGCGAAATTCCAGGCGACGCGCCGCAAGCAGCGCCCGCGCCCGTCGAGGCCGAAAATTCGGCAGCTACTGTAGTTCCAAAAGCGCCATCGCTCTCGCCGTAAGATCTAGGTACACATTCATTCCATTGATTTCTCCCGACTGCCGATGCGCGCTGGATTAATTCTGCCGTCAGCCGCTAATCTCTGCCCATGATGACCACGACCCACGCGCTGATTAGTTGCGGTCTCCTCGCGCGGCCGAATAACCGTGCTCGCAATTGGGCGGCGGGTCTCGGTTCCGTGCATCCCGACGCGCCGATGCTGGTGCTTTATGCCATCGACCGTGTTGTCAACGGTCTGCCCGAGGACGTGATTTGGGGCCAACGCTATTGGACCGATGCCTGGCAAATCCCTGTCGCCATTTCGCATTCGATTCCGTTGGCCGTTGCCGCGATGGTGATTGCGCAAATCTACCGGTCAGAGATCGTCAGAATTTTTTCAATCTCGGTGTTGCTGCACATTGCATGCGACATGCCGGTGCATCACGACGATGCCCACATGCACTTCTGGCCGCTGTCGCGCTGGAAATTCATCTCGCCATTTTCGTACTGGGACCGGCGCTACTATGGATCGATCGTATCCCTGATCGAGTTGGCGATTGCAATGGGGATGATCGTCGTGTTGTGGCGCCGCTTTGAAAGCCGGTGGGTCAGAGCAGCGCTCGCCGTCGCCCTCGCCGCCTTCGTCGCTGTGCCGCTCTATTTCGGCATGATGCATGAGACGTGATGGGCGGACAATTACGGCGCGAAGAACGTAGGGCGGATTAGCGCAGCGTCATCCGCCAGTTGACTCGCATCCTGAATCACCGCGTTGGATTACTTAACGCCCTACTTTTGCAGCTGGGTGCTCCCAATTCATCCTACGAATTTTTAATGCGCCAGCGCCTTCGCAATCTCTTCAGTCATTTTCTTGGCGTCGCCGAGGACCATGACGGTGTTGGTATTGTAAAACAGAGGATTGTCGACGCCAGCATAACCTGACGCCAGCGAGCGCTTGTTGAACAGCACTGTCCCGGCTTTCCACACCTGCAACACCGGCATGCCGAATATCGGCGATGACTTATCGGTTTCAGCGGCCGGGTTGACAACGTCGTTAGCGCCGATGACGTACACCGCGTCAGTTTGTGAGAATTCCGAGTTGATATCTTCCAACTCAAACACTTCGTCGTAAGGCACGTTGGCTTCGGCGAGCAGCACGTTCATATGACCCGGCATACGCCCAGCAACTGGATGGATGGCGTACTTCACTTCGACGCCGGCTTTCTTAAGCGTGTCGGCCATTTCGCGAAGAGCGTGCTGCGCCTGCGCGACGGCCATCCCGTAACCCGGCACGATGATGACCTTTTGCGCGTTCTTCAAAAGGTAAGCCGCGTCGTCAGCCGCGCCGAGCTTGACTGGCTTCTGTTCACCGCCACCTGCGGCAACTGCAGCGGTTTCGCCACCAAAGCCGCCAGCGATCACAGAGACAAATGAGCGGTTCATGCCTTTGCACATAATGTACGACAGGATCGCGCCTGACGAGCCGACCAGCGCGCCAGTGATGATCAGAGCGATATTGCCGAGCGTGAAGCCGATACCGGCCGCAGCCCAGCCCGAATACGAATTCAGCATCGAGACGACGACGGGCATGTCGGCGCCGCCAATCGGGATGATAATCAAAACGCCGAACAATAGTGCGGCCCCGGCAATGAGCCAGAAATAACCCGGTGAGCCGCCCGACATGCAGAATTGATAGATCAGCCAGATGATCGAGAGAAATAGCGCGCCGTTGATGACATGGCGCAGCGGCAACATAATCGGTTTGCCCGACATTTTGCCTGACAGTTTCGCGAACGCGATCACCGAGCCGGTGAACGTGATTGCGCCGATGGCAGCACCCAGCGCCATTTCAAACGCACTGGCAGGCGCGATGGCGCCGTGGGTGCCAATACCGAACGCTTCAGGTGCATACAACGCAGCTGCGGCGACGAACACGGCCGCTAAGCCAACGAGCGAATGGAAGCCCGCCACCAGCTCCGGCATCGACGTCATTGGAATTTCGCGCGCCAGTTTTGCGCCAAAGAAGCCGCCAACTCCGAGACCGGCGAGGATCAAAATCCAACCGACGATGCCCGGCGCTCCCGCTGCCAGCGTTGTCAGAATGGCAATACCCATCCCGACCATGCCGAAGGTGTTGCCCTGACGCGAGGTCTCGGGATGTGACAGCCCGCGCAACGCGAGGATGAACAGGATCCCGGCCACGAGATAAAGCAGGGCGGCGAAATTCGCGGTCATTTCGGTAAAACCTCTGTCGAGCCGGGAGTAGAATTAACGGCCATAAATTCTGGGTGCGGTTCGTGCGCCTCAGTCATCACTTCGCCTCAGCTTTTTTCACGGGCGTCTCTTTCTTTCTGTACATCGCCAACATGCGCTGGGTGACGAGGAAGCCGCCGAAGATGTTGACCGAAGCCATCATCAACGCCAGCAAGCCGAACACACGAGCGGCGAAACTGCCGGACATCATGCCGTCAACGGCACAGGCGAGCAGCGCGCCAACCACGATCACCGATGAGATGGCGTTGGTGACGGCCATCAATGGCGTGTGCAACGCGGGCGTCACGCTCCACACAACGTAATAGCCGACGAAAATCGCCATCGCGAACACCATCAAGCGATAGATGGCCGGATCAACCGCGCCACCCATGCCCTCTGAGGCATTGGCTCCTGTCGCGGCCATCGTGATGGCAAGTGCTGATAAGGCGAGGGTCTTGAGTTTCAGCATCGGATATCCTCACGCGGACTTGGGGATGAGATTGGGGTGAACGATCTTGCCGTCTTTGGCGACCAGTGTGCCTTTGACGATGTCGTCGTCCCAGTTAATCGCCAACGTCTTTTCTTTTTTGTCGATCAGCGTCTCGATGAACGCCAGTAAGTTCTTGGCGTAAAGGCTTGAAGCATTGAACGCCAGCGAACCAGCTAAGTTAATCGGTCCGGAGATTTTAACGCCGTTAACCTCGGCCGTTTGGCCTGGTACGGTGGCTTCGCAATTGCCGCCGCGTTCTGCTGCAAGGTCGACGATAATCGATCCTGGTTTCATGCTGTCAACCATGGCCCGCGTGATCAGACGCGGCGCCGGACGGCCGGGGATGAGCGCGGTGGTGATGACGATGTCCTGGTTCTTGATATGCGTTGCGACCAGCTCATTCTGCTTAGCCTGATATTCGGCCGACATTGGCTTGGCGTAACCGGCAGCCGTTTGCGCCTGTTTGAATTCGTCATCCTCGACGGCGATGAATTTGGCGCCGAGCGATTGCACCTGTTCTTTCGTCGCCGGACGAACGTCGGTCGCGGTCACGATAGCGCCCATTCTGCGTGCGGTGGCAATCGCCTGCAGGCCGGCAACGCCAACGCCCATAATGAAGATACGCGCTGCGGGCCCGGTGCCAGCGGCCGTCATCATCATCGGCAATGCTTGTCCAAACATCGAGGCACCGTCAACGACGGCCTTATAGCCAGCGAGGTTGGCTTGGCTCGACAAGACGTCCATCGACTGCGCGCGCGTGATGCGCGGCATGAATTCCATTGAGAACAAGGTCACGCCGGTAGCGGCGGCCGACGTCAAACCGGTCATGTCGCCATAGGGCTCGATCATGGCAGCCACCAGCGCGCCGGGTTTCAGAGCCTTCAATTCTCCGTCGCTGGGGCGGCGAACCTTGAGCAAGATGTCGGCGCCGGACAGGGCTTCTGCGGCGGAAGCTGCAATGGTCGCCCCGGCCGCCGTCAACGCCTCATCGGTAAACCGCGAACGAAGCCCAGCGCCCGACTGCACTTTAACAGCCGCGCCGAGACCAATAAGTTTTTTGACCGTATCGGGTGAGACCGCAAAGCGCGGCTCGTCCGCGCCTTCCGAGGTAACAGCAACGTTGATCATCAGGGATCACTTCGGAGTTCGAGGAATGGGAGTGGGCTAGCCGGCGAAATTGCCGGTGTCCAAGCCAAAAAGGCTGGCCGCGTGTGCGAGACCGTGGCTGCCGGTGTTCCCAGCAGCCACGGCTTGTCTTAGGTTAGGGAACCAAGAAATAGCGCATAGCTGCGAGCAGGACGACCAACAGCACAATCCCGATCTTAGTCAGCTTCAGAAAGCCATCATACGTGCGGTTGTGCTCGTTGTAGTCCATGGACGGATGGCCGCCCAAATTGTCGTGACCCATGGTTCTCCCCTTTTGTCGACAAACCCAATGATTTGAAGTTGGTAGCTCATCAAGCGCAACGCTTCAAGCACCCGGCGGGCAGCTCTTTAGGGGTAACCATCGCGCCGCAAGGGAAGGGTAAAGCCTCATTGCGGGCTAAAACCCATGGCACCCAGCCGGTCTGAGCGGGTGGTCCAAGCGAAAAAACGCGAAACTCCTCCGTGGGATACAAAGCCGGGCCGTGGCCAAGCATAAGGGTAGAATAGGCATCCATGACTTCAAGTCTTCAGGCTTCATCCCGTCAGCCAAGCCGGCCACCAGTGGGCGCGTTTCGACGCAGTCGCGCTTTGGTCAATTGGGGCTTGGTCTTATCGGTGGCCATTATTATCGGCATGAGTGGCGGCGCCGTAGTTGGCGCCAGCAATTCCGCCCGCGCCGCAACGCTCGAAGCCGCTCCTGACGAGTGGGATAAGTTGCAAGCCTGCGAGCGCCGGGTTTGCAAAATGATTCTTGATAAAAAGGCTGTCGAAGACGTCGACTGCAAGGTGACCAAGACCTGGGAAAAGAAGACCATCAAAGACAGTGAAGTCAAAGACGGTGTACCGACTGATAAGGCCCTCAAAGGCGACGAGGCCAAACCGGCAACGTGGGGTTTTGGCAACGCGCAATGCAAGGCGCATCTGACACTGCCGCGCTCTGACATTCAGGCGGCGCTGACACAACCGAAGCACACCATCAACGTGCCGTCGCAAACTGTGAAATGTCTGGTTGATCGCTACGGCGAACTGAAACCAGTGACGGCAACGCTCGCGCCGCGGATCGATTTCAAGGATGGCAAGGCTCACAAGGTTTGGATCAATCTGACCGAAATGGATGGCCCGTCCGACGTCAAGGGTACCATCCAAACAGCAGCCAAACTCGAAGACACGCTCGGCATTTTCCACGGCGCCATGATCAGATCGATCAACAAGTGGATGTATGTGAAGTGCGACGAGAAATATGGACCAGCAGCCGAAGCCAAGGCGCAACAGAAACTTGAGGCCGAAACGCGCCGCGCCGAAGCCAAGAAGCGGCGCGAAGCCAACAAGGCCAAACGCGAGGCTCGGGCTAAGGCGCGCGCGGCCATGGCCGTGGGCCGTTCAACCGGTGGTGCGACGCCTGCTCCGGCAGTGAAGGCCTCCGAGACTGCAGTGCCACCAGTTCCGCCGGCCGCCGCAGCTGAGCCATCCCCCTCTAAACCGGCGCCGGCACCCTGATGCTGTTGGCCAAGCACCATGTTTGCTGGACGATTGCGGTATCGATGTCGCTTGCCAGTCTGTCGACACACGTCCTCGCGGAGCCGCCGGCACCATCCGAACCTCCACCAGAGAAGAATTGCTTCCATCAATTGCTCGAAGGCGATGGCGCAATGATCGATTGCGAACACAAGGCCTGGATGACGGCTGAAGAGAAGGCTGACGTCAGCAAGCTGACACGGGGCTATCTGCTCGATGCCCGCTGCGCGATCGCAATTAAAATAGAGCGCGACAAAGTCGATGATGCGATCGCAGCCAGCGATTTGACGTTCGAAAGTCCAGCCCAGCCGATGACGTGTGAATTGGCGACCAGCAGCGGGCCAATGACCATTAAAGGCACATTCGCGCCGAAGGTAGTGTTCAAAGACGGCCAAGCGATCTCGGCGACGCCGGGACTTGCCAATATCGAGGGTGTCAATTCATACCTTGCCTGGCCGGTGGTGCACTATATCAACAACGCTGAACGCATTGGCGGGCCGATGAAGTTGATGATCAACGCCTACCGCGCGCGCCGCGGCGAGACGAGCGAAGGCAAGAAGAAATGACCGTGACTACGACTGAATTCGTCCCGGTCAATCCACACTACATCCCCGGCACGCCCGCTATTTCAGCAGCGGGCGCTTACATCAAAGAACACTATCCGAAGTCGCATTCTGTTGAAGCCATATCGCGCGAAGGTGTCGATGTGTTCTTCCCCGGCTTAAACATGACCGCGTGTCATTGTCCCGAATGCGGGGCCGCCCTTGCCGATGAGGCATGGCAGGCGATTCTGGTTGCGGATCACGCTGAAACAAAGGGGTTCTATTTGCTGGCCCATCCGGTGCCATGTTGCAGGGCGTTGGTCACGCCGCGCGAATTAAAATTCGATTGGCCGGTAGCGTTCGGCAAATTTGCGCTGCGTATTACTGATCCGGATTTTGACACCGCCAGCCAAGCTGCCTCGGTGCGCGTCGCGAAAGAGTTAGAGCCGATCCTTGGCTGCGAACTGATCCCCGTCGTCGGACGGTGGTGAGGCGGCCCTAGATGTGAATATTCAGGAGGCTGTCCATTCAGCCGCGGATCGCCATGCCGATCCTGCCGATCGGATATTGCTCTCGTGTTGTGGTAGTGACGCTTGGTCCCCGATTCAGCTCTCCCCGTACCGTCATCCCGCCGAAGGGCGGGATCCGCGCAAGCCGAAATCATGTTTATGCTTGCGCCGGGATGACAATCCTTGGCGGCGTTGAACGCCTGTAAACGAAAACTAGCGGACACGCTGGATCACAAAAAGCTCGGGCGCCTGGGTCAAGGTGCTGGCCGTTGGTTCCTGGCTAACTGCGAATGTGGACGGCAGGTGCCATGCCCAAGATTT
>JANNFX010000263.1:0-3114 GCA_031380225.1 Hyphomicrobium sp. | reverse complement strand
ATGTCGGGCAGCACCCTTGTGGTGGCGATCAATGCGCTGATGTTGAAGCGGACCAAGCTGACGGGCGCCCATCGCCAGGATGCGAGCACGCCTCCCACTCCTGTGCTCACGCCAGCAGTGGCGACATCGTGAGCGCACACGCGGCGGGCACTGGCGTGCCGCCTGGCACGATGGCCGCGCTGATGCTGTCGGTTTTCACAGTGTCGATTGGTTTTGGCGTCGTCGTACCGTTGCTTCCGTTTCTGATCGAGCGACTGCTCGGCCCGAGCGGGGATGCAGTGCAAGTCTCCCGGTCAACTGGCCTGTTGACTGGTCTCTACATGCTCTCGCTTTTTCTGTTCGCGCCGGTTTGGGGACGTTTGTCCGATAGGTATGGGCGCCGGATCATTCTCCTGATTGGACTGATCGGGTTCAGCGCAACTATGCTGACGTTTGCGTTCATCGAAAGCGTGACCGCCATATACGCGGAGCGCTTTTTGAGCGGCATGTTCGCTGCGGCCGTCACCCCGGTTGCGCTGGCCGTAATCGGGGATCTGGCGACGACCGAACAAGCGCGGGCGCGCCGCCTCACATTTGTAAGTTTGGCGGGCATCGGCGGCTTTCTGCTTGGGCCCATGTTGGGTGTCCTTTTAGCGCGCGGCAGCGCCACCACGCTTTCTTTCGCCAGCGCGTCGGGCTCAATGGCCGTCCCGCTGGCGGGAACGGCGTTGCTGGCGCTGTTCGTTGCGGTCGCCGCCGCAATGACCGTGCCCGGGACGAACCGAAGCGATGCCCGGGCAGCGCGCGACCGGTCCTCCTTGAAGACTGTGCCTTGGCTTGTCCCCAAACTGCTGTCGCTGGCTTTCGTCGTATCTGCGGGAATAGGCGTGTTCGAGGTTGGATTGGCGCTTCGCGGAAAACAGGAGCTGGGTCTTACGCAATACCAAATTGCTCTGATGTTTACCGAGTGCAGTCTGGTTATGTTTATCGTGCAGGCCGTCGTTTTCTCGCCGTGGGTCAAGCCCGAGACAACGCGCTGGTTTATCGCACCGGCGCTCGCTGTTCTCGCCGCCGGATTGTTCCTTGTCCCTCTCGCTTCCGATTTCTCGCTGATGCTCGTGGTGATCGGCGCCGTGGCGGCAAGCGCCGGCATTCTCTCGCCGATCTTGACGTATTGGATATCGCGCAAGGCCGGCAATGCGCAGGGAGCGGAACTCGGAAGACAAACCGCTGCAGCAAGCCTTGGCGCGGCCGTGGGTTCAGCAGCTGGTGGCGTTTTATTCGATGTGGCGTGGCTACCCAGCGCCTCGTTTGTACTCATGGCCGCGCTCACCGTGTTCGGTGTGCTGCTGAGCCTCGGCCTTCCGAAGATTCTCGCGACAGAAAAACTTAGCGAAGTCGGCTTTGACGGTGGTGGTCGCCGCGCGTCGCCGCGTCAGCCGTAGAACAGCCAAGGATTCCCAGCATGGCGAATGCAGACAGCGCCCTTCATCTTTCCGGCATGGAGCGCGAACGAATTAATCCGAAAACGGCAAAGGCTTATCTCGTGGGTGGAGGTATCGGATCTCTGGCCGCCGCCGCCTTCATGATCCGCGACGGCGGGGTAGCCGGCGGAAACATTTCGATCTTCGAGGCAGCTTCTGTTTTGGGCGGAAGCCTCGATGGTGCTGGAAACCCCGCGCAAGGGTATTCATTGCGCGGCGGACGCATGTTGACCACCGACAATTACGAATGCACCTGGGATCTCTACCGATCAATTCCATCGCTGAAAAACGCGGGTAAGTCGGTGTTCGACGAAACCGTGGAGTTCAACGAAAGGCACAAGTCGCATTCGCTTGCGAGACTTGTCGACAGGCGTCGGGCCAAGGTGCCGGTGACATCGATGGGATTTTCGATGCAGGATCGCGTCGAACTGCTGAAACTGAGCAATGCCGACGAAGATGAGTTGGGCACAAGCTGCATCACAGACTGGCTATCACCTGATTTCTTCGAGACCGAGTTCTGGTACATGTGGGTCACCACATTCGCTTTCCAGCCATGGCACAGCGCCGTTGAATTCAAGCGTTACTTGCATCGATTCATGCTGGAGTTTTCCCGCATTGAGACTCTCGCTGGCGTCAAGCGAACTATCTACAATCAGTATGACTCTATGGTTCGACCCCTGCAGACTTGGCTCGAAGCCCAAGGCGTCCGGTTCGTCACAGATTGCATAGTGACAGACCTCGATCACAAGACCGAAGATGGTAAGTTCGCCGTGACGGGCATCCATTGTCGCCGGCGGGGCAAAACAGAACTTATAGCCGTGAATGATGGAGACCTTGTCTTCGTGCAGAACGGCTCGATGACGGATGCGTCGAGCCTTGGTTCGATGACGAATGCACCTAGAAAGCTGACCAAAGCCGATAGCAGTGGTTGGACGCTCTGGGAAAAATTGGCAGAGGGCCGACCAGAGTTCGGCAATCCCAAGGCCTTCAACAGCTGCATAGCGCAGTCTTGTTGGGAGTCCTTTACCGTCACGCTCAAGAATCCCGCATTCTTCGACAAGATGAATCAATTTAGCGGCAATCGGCCGGGCACGGGCGGTTTGGTCACGTTCAAGGATTCGAATTGGTTGATGTCCGTTGTGTTGGCTCACCAGCCCCACTTCCCGGACCAGCCCGCCGACGTGCAAGTATTTTGGGGATACGCGCTCTTTCCCGACCGGATCGGCAATTTTGTTTCAAAGCCAATGGCTGATTGCAATGGCGCAGAAGTTCTGGAGGAAGTTTGCGGTCACCTCCGTTTCGATTTAGAGACCGTTGTATCGGCCAACTGCATTCCCTGCAGAATGCCGTACATCACAAGCATGTTCATGCCGCGCGCGCGCGACGATAGGCCTGCGCCGGTGCCCCGCGAATCGAGAAATTTGGCTTTCGTCAGCCAATTCGTCGAAATTCCGGATGATGTCGTCTTCACGGTTGAGTATTCGGTGCGCGCGGCCCAGATCGCCGTCTATGAATTACTTGGTATCGGCCGCGCGATCCCTCCGATCACGCCGCATGACAAATCGCTCCGCGTGCAGTTCGAGGCGCTGATCAAGGCGTTCAAGTGATGCTGAGCTGACGTCGGTCAACGCAAGACACCGACGATTGAAGT
>JANNFX010000262.1:0-20847 GCA_031380225.1 Hyphomicrobium sp. | reverse complement strand
CTTGAAACCATAACCGTCGACACGTACTTCACGCGCGCCGCCGCTGCCGGGAGGCCCGCATGAGCGGCAGCGCAAACCGGCTGCAAGGCGCTGAATGGGGTCTCCTGATCGACCGCACCAAGCCGTTGACGTTCACGTTTGATGACAAGTTGCACAACGGCTATTCGGGCGACAGCATTGCCTCGGCGCTATACGCCGAAGGCCGATTGTTGCTGTCGCGCTCATTCAAATATCACCGTCCGCGCGGCGTGTTGACCATGGCCGGGCACGAGGGCAACACGCTGGTGCAAGTCGCCGAAGAGCCGAATGTGCGCGCCGACCGTTATGCGCTCACGAACGGCATCGCCGTCAAATCAATCAACTATCTCGGCAGCCTTGATCGCGATCTTTACGCTGGCATCGGCCTCTTCTCGCGATTTTTGCCGGTTGGGTTTTATTACAAGACGTTCTTCCGTCCGAATGGCGCGTGGAAGTGGTTCGAAAAGCCGATCCGGATCATGGCCGGGCTTGGAACACTCGAACCGTCGGCTCAGCATAAATACTACGATAAGGCCTATCTATTTGCTGATGTGCTTGTCGTCGGCGGCGGCCCCGCCGGTCTCGAAGCGGCGATTGCGGCAGCTGAAGGCGGCGCTGATACGTTGCTGATCGAGGAATGGCCGGAGCTTGGCGGCTCGATGTTGTTTGGACGCTCAAGCGGATCGCGATCTGAAACTGAGGCAGCGCGGCGAGCGCTTGTGGCGAAGGCACGCTCGACCAAAAACTTGACCATCATGACTGATACTACGGTTTCGGGCCTGTTCCCGGACAACTGGGCGTCGGCCATTTGCTGTCAGCGGCTTTATAAAATACGCGCCAAAGAAACCATCCTTGCAGCCGGCGCCTATGATCAACCGCTGGTGTTCGCCAATAACGATCGTCCAGGCATCATATTTGCCGACGCCGCCCAACGCCTGATGCGGCTCTACGGTGTTGCCCCAGGTTGCCGAGGGCTCGTCGTAACGTCCAATGACTTTGGCTATGAAACCGCGCTCGACATGCTCGATGCGGGAATGGAAATCGCAGCTGTTGTTGACCTTCGAACGGCTGAGCAATCTAGCGCGGCAGCGCAGCAGGTCAAAGCCCGCGGCGTTCGCATCATCACTGGATCGACCGTCGCGCAAGCGCGTGGCGTCCACCGTGTCGATGGCGCTGCGATCTCACGCATCATCAGTGACGGCCAAGTGGCCAGCGCCCGAGAATGGATCGCTTGCGATAGCATCGTCATGAGCGTTGGCTACACGCCAGCCTTAAACCTCGCCAGCCATGCCGGCGCCAAGGTTGTCTATGATCCAGCCATCAATATGCACGGTGTTACGGATGTGCCCTCCGGTATCTCAGTGATTGGATCAGCTGGCGGACAGTGGAACACGACTGTTGTTAAAACGTCAGCTCGCCAAGCCGGCACGGAGGCAGCCGCTCGATCTCTCGGCAAACCATCGACCTTTGCCGCAAGCGCCGCGATCGATCCGGACGCAGCTGCCATAACGCACTCCTATCCAATCTTTCCCGTTAAAGGCGGCAAGAACTTCATCGACTTCGACGAGGACTTGCAGGTCAAGGACATCGTTAACTCTATCAAAGACGGCTACGACGATATCCAACTCGTCAAGCGCTACTCGACCGCCGGACTTGGTCCGAGCCAGGGCCGTCACACCAATCTCAACACCATTCGCATCGTCGCCAAAGAGACTGGCAAGACGCTGGATCAGGTTGGCACAACGACCTATCGCCCGCCGCTGGTGCCGGAAAAATTTGCCCATATGGCCGGGCGCGCGTTCGAGCCTGTGCGGCTGACCGCGATGCATCATCGCCATGTTGAGCTTGGTGCAGAAATGATGACTGCCGGGCTATGGATGCGTCCAGCCTACTATGGAACCAAAGCCAACGCCGCGGCCGCTATCACAAGTGAAGTCAAAGCTGTCCGTGAAAATGCGGGGATCATCGATGTCTCAACCCTCGGTGGCCTCGACATTCGCGGCCCCGATGCAGCAGCCTTTATCGACCGCATGTACACCTGGGCCTATGAAAAGCAGCCCGTCGGCCGCGCGCGCTATACGGTCATGACCGATATCTCGGGCGTCATCATCGACGACGGCGTCGCCTGCCGTTTGCATGACCGGCATTACTACGTCACCGCGACCACAAGCGCCGTCGATCAAGTCTATCGCGCCATGACGTGGTTTAACACGCAATGGAAAATGGACGTCGATGTCGCCAATGTCACCGCGGCTTACGCGGGCGTGAACCTTGCCGGACCAAAGGCGCGCGACATCATCCAAAAACTTGCTTCCGATATCGATTTCTCGAAAGACGCGTTTCCTTACATGGGGGTGCGTACCGGACAAATCGCCGGTATACCGGTTCGCATTTTGCGCGTCGGATTTGTTGGCGAGGCGGGTTACGAAATCCACTGTCCGTCAGGGCTCGGCGAAGCACTGTGGGATAAATTGATGGAAGCCGGACAACCCTTCGGCTTGCAACCATTCGGCGTTGAAGCGCAGCGCATCTTACGGCTTGAAAAGGGACATATCATTGTCGGTCAAGACACAGATGGCCTGACCCATCCGGCAGAAGCCGGGATGGAGTGGGTGCTGGCTAAAAAGAAAACCTTCTATGTCGGCAAGCGGTCAATCGACATGCAAATGGCGAAGGGTCTCACTCGTAAACTTGTTGGTTTCGAAGCCACCGCGACTGACGCCACGATGCCGAAAGATTGCCACTTGATTATCCGCGATGGCGCCATCGCCGGACGCATCACATCGGTCGTCAAATCGCCGACACTTGGCAAAGTCATCGGGCTAGCGTTCTTGCCACCCGATCTCGCAGAGCCCGGCAAATCATTCCAGATCCGGGTTGACGGCGGCACGATGGTTGACGCCCAAGTTGTGGCGACACCGTTTTACGATCCCGGCAATAAACGCCAAGAACTTTGAGAGAGGAGTTGTGAGCATGTCCGACGCACTCGCAGCACCCCGCCGCACGCCGCTCCGCCGCGTCTTCGACACCGCAGGCGCCAAGTGGCAACCAATGGGCGATAGTGCCGTTGCTGTTTCAGTTGGCACGACCGGCACTGCGCCGAAGCTGGCAATCGTCGACCTGACGCCTCTGTCCCGGATCGGCTTCAAGGGCCGCGGCACGATCGATGCCATGAAAAAGCGCGGCGTCACTGTCGAAGCGACGCCCAACCGGGCCTATGAGCAATCCGACGGCGGCCTATGTCTGGTCTTGGCACCTGGCGAAATCATCCTTTTGTCGAACCTGAATGGCGACGGGGCCGCCTTTGACGCCATGATGTCGAATTGGCGGCTGGAGGATGAGGAACGCACCTACCCTTTGCTCCGGCGTGACAGCCATGCCTGGTTCGTGCTGTCCGGGGCCCAGACCCCGAACTTGCTGGCTAAGATTTGCGCAGTTGACTTGCGCCCAAACAAGTTCCCAAACCTTTCAATCGCTCAGACATCGGTCGCAAAAATGTCCGCGATCGTCGTTAGAGCGGATATTCAAGGCCAAATCGCTTACCATCTTCTTGCAGATAGCGCGGCGGCCCTATACTTTTTGACCTGCCTGTTGGATGCTGCACACGAGTTTGGCGGCCAAATCGCCGGGCTCAACACCATCAGGCCGGTCTAGTCGACATCGGACTATTAAGCTCAATGACGAAACGCGCCGAAACAGCACTTGGACAAAAGCGAAGCAGCCTAGCGAAATCCGTTGCTGCACAAGGCCGTGCGCCTATCGTGCCGCCAAACAAGCATCCAGTCCAGACATTGCCGGTCATTATCGTGCCGTCCGCGGATGACGAAAGCGACACCTATATTCATGCGAACCAAGAGCAGGATCCGCATGCGCTATCGGGCGCGCGCGATAACATGCTTGAGGTCGCGATCGGACGAGAAGTGCGCTCGTTCCGCAAGAAGCTCGGCATCACCGTGTCTGATCTGGCGCGCGCGACGGGGTTGTCGCTCGGCATGTTATCGAAGATTGAGAATGGCGTCACATCTGCGTCGCTGACGACGTTGCAGCGGCTGTCGAAGGCACTCGGCGTGCCGGTCACCGCACTTTTCCGGCGCTTTGAAGAGCGCCGCGACGCGGTCTTCGTGCATGCCGGTCAAGGCTTAGTGATTGAGCGCCGCGGCACGCGCGCTGGCCACCAGTATCAACTGCTCGGCCATACTGGCGGTACATCCGGCAGCGTAATTGTCGAGCCATACCTCATCACGCTGACACATGAGTCAGATGTCTTCCCGCTATTTCAACACGCGGGACTTGAATTCCTATTCATCCTGGAAGGCGAAGTCATCTATCGTCACGCTGACAAGCTTTATACGATGAAACCCGGCGATAGCCTGTTCTTTGACGCCGATGCCCCGCACGGCCCGGAAGAACTTGTCAACCTGCCGATCCGGTTTTTGTCTGTCATCAGCTACGCCCGCGAAGTTGATTAGCGCCGCTGCTCACTCGCTCGTCTTCACTTCCAATCTGTCAAGCCGCAAGCGATGGCGATCGTCGGTCAGGAGCCATACGGCACCAAGACCAGCACCGAATACGGCGAGCCCCGTTGCGCCGGCAATCAGCAGCAAAATCATGACCTGATACTTGGCAGCATCGACGGGATTAATGCCGGCTAGGATCTGCCCAGTCATCATGCCTGGCAATGCGACGATTCCCGTCGATGCCATCGACGACAATATTGGCATCAAGCCGGTTTTTAGCCCGCGGCGCAGAGCATCATTGAGGGCTTCAAAGGCGGAGGCCCCAAGCGCCAAGCGGGCTTCGATTGCGCCCCGATCGCGGGTCACGTTGTCAGTCATGGTGTCCAGCACGAGACTGACGCCCGACATTGCATTGCCAAGCACCATGCCGAGGATCGGCAGGATATAACGTGGCGCGTACCAGGGATCGCCGCCGATAACGGCCACAGCAGCGATCATGGTGCCGATCAATCCGGCAACAAACGGCGGCCCAGCGCTCAACGCAATCGATTGCCAGCCGCGGAAACGGCGGTCCTGCCTCGAAATGATCTCGAACGCAGCCGCGGCAAGCATCAATAGCGCAATCAACGCTGTCCAAAGTGGGCTGCCGATCTCAAAAACAAATTTCAGAACTAAAGCCACCAGCGACAACTGGATAACCATGCGTATCGCCGAAATCGCAATTGTTTTTTCAAGACCGAGCCGGAACGCAAGTGACAATGCACCAGATATGACAAGCAGTACCGAGGCAATGACGAGATCGGTCAAACTCAACGGCACATAGGTCATGCCATCACCTTTTGAGATGCGTTAGCTGGCGTTGGGCGTGCCAGCTGCAAGCGGCTGTCTGCCAAGCGTCCGGTCATCGCCATGTCATGACTGGAGATCAGGACGATGGTGCCCGATAACATGAGATATCGGATCAGCTCCTCGACCAGCGCCGTATTACCTGAATCGAGAGCCGAAGTTGGCTCATCAAGCAGCACGACACTCGGGCTGCCAACCAACGCTCTGATCAATCCAAGCCGCTGTCGCTCGCCTGTCGACAACTGTGACATCAGACGGTCGAGATGCGCTTGTTCGAGGCCAAGCCGCTGCAACAGATGATCGAGGCGCTGGCTGTCTTGTGCCACCGCGGCAAACGCCGGTCTCGGTGTATCGGTCCACCAGGACGGTTCAGCCGCCACATAACGGACCAACTGCCGCCATTGCGGCGCTGGCATTTCGCGGCGCTCGGCACCATCGAGAAACACCTGACCGCTGGCTTCGTCCAAGTCAGCAATCGCACGCAAGAGCCGCGTCTTGCCGGAGCCTGACGGTCCTTCAATTGCCAAACATGCGCCAGCAGCCACTTCAAACGTCAGCGGTGGCAGCGGGTGTGTTTGAAGATGTGCAACGGTGAGCAAAGCTTTTTCGCGACGCCTATCATGTTGAAATACTGCGTAGATTTAATACGCGTTTTGCCACAAGCCAGCCATGACGTACCGCGACAATTGCGGAACGGCACTTACTTGCGGTGGGTAACGCGATGGCAGCGACAGGGATCATCATGGCAGCGATGCTACTTGCGGGATCAGAATGGGGATTCGCCGCGGGTGGCGAAATCTCCGTTCAGTTCGGTGATGGACGCCTTTCGGGCTCCGGGGGCTGCAACCGCTTCGCAGGATCTTACGAGCAAGACGGTGAGCAATTAAAAATCGGCCAGCTCATTGCAACGCAAATGGCGTGTCTCGATGAAAACGTCATGCGGCAGGAGCAGCAGTTCTTGAAAATGCTAAACGCCGTGCGCATGGCCAGCGCCACACACATGACACTGATACTCAAAGACGCCAGCGGCAAAGAGCTTGCTGGGTTGGTTCGCAGAGATTGGGATTGACCCAACCCACGGAGCAAAAAAAAGGGCGGCGATGATTCGCACATCGCGCGCCTCTAATTTGATTTGCAGAAATCGAAAGTGTTACTGGGCCTGTACGGCCGTGATCATCATGTCGAGGCCATCCTTGCGGACGTCGATACGCATGTGCGCCGTCTTAGCCAACCGGCAGGTGTAATAGGCCTGAATGGTCATGGCATCGAGTGGCGGCATTTGATTGCCAGTGATGAATTCGACGAGGTGCTGCGGCGCGCGGGCGTTGGTACCGCGGCAGCGGATAACAAATGACGGCGCTTCATTTGTACCAGTCATCGAAACTTCGATGTCGCCACCACGCGGCAAGGCCGTGATCGAGCTGGCAACTAGGTTCAACAATAACTTGACCCGATCCTTGCCCATATATCCGGCCTCAATCCGCCAATCGAGCTTGTGTTTGCCATTGCCAACAAAGCCCCGCGAGATCTGCTCGGCGGTACGGAGGTCTATTTGGGCGCCAGCTGAACCGGCAGCTCCAAAAGCAAAGCGTGCGAACTGGAGCCGGGCCGAAGCCTGCTCGGTGACGTCGCGGATGACTTTCATCGCATATGACTTGGCTTCGGCGTCGTCATCCTCATCGAGAATCTCGAGGCCATTATAGATGGCGCCAACCGGACCGATGACGTCATGGACAATTTTGCTGGAGATCAATGCCGCAATTTCAAGGTCGCTCGGCTCAATGCGCGGTGCAACGGCTGCCATGGTCATCGTCAAATAATCCCCAAAGTGAGCGCCGCCAAATGACGGAACGCGAGATGGCGCGGGCACAGCCAAGTCTCTTTCGAGGCCCGTCTGGGACGCGTGGAGTTGCGAACGCTTGCAGAAATCGTAAAGACCCTGATACATGCGCCGCGACGCGCTTGCCAGGGCTTCGATCTCCCGGCGCAGCAACTTGGCGCCGTTTCGTCTGCCATTGAGACTTCGCCGCCACGCGAAGCTTACGCCCGAGTTCGTTAATCCAGTGTTTACGCAGCCGAATCGAATCCCCGCAATCGCTGTCAATCAGACAACTGCCAAAGAGTGCCCGACACATGTCCTTGCCCGATTTCCGCCGCCTGGCCTCATCGCTACTGCCCGCTGTGATCGCAGCCGGTCGCATTCAGATGGCGTATTACCAAAATGGAGTCGTCGTTGAAAACAAGGCGGACGCTTCTCCCGTCACAGCTGCCGATCAGGAGGCCGAAGTCATTTTGGTGGCAGCCATTCAGGCAGCGATGCCCGGTGTGCCGGTCGTTGCCGAAGAAAGCGCTGCGGCCGGGCATACGCCTGAGACTGCCGACCTGTTTTTCCTGGTCGATCCCCTTGATGGAACACGAGAATTCATCAAAAAGAACGGCGATTTTACAATCAATATCGGCCTCGTCCAGACCTGCGTGCCGGTGTTCGGGATCATTTATGCTCCGGCTCTGAACCAGCTGTTTGTCACCGTGGGCCCGAACGAGGCTGTCGAAGCGCATTTGCCGCCCGCGAGTTCGGCGTTGAGCCTCGATGAACTGGACTTAAGGCCGCTCAACGCCCGAAAACCACCGGCCAATGGATTGGTCGCGCTCGAAAGCCGGTCGCATAGAAGCCCTGAAACGACGGAGTTTCTGGCGACATTACCGATTTCTGCCGTCCAGCCGGCCGGCTCATCTTTGAAATTCTGCCTGATTGCCCGGGGTGAAGCTGACCTTTACCCGCGCATTGGCGCGACGTGCGAGTGGGATACCGCCGCCGGGCACGCCATCCTCAATGCGGCCGGCGGCAAAGTCGTGCAGGTCGACGGCAGCCCGTTTGTCTACGGCAAGTCCGGCTCAAAATTCTTAAATCCGCACTTCGTCGCCTGGGGCAAACCGGTCTAGTTGCCCTGTTTCGGCCAGATTTTTTGGCACTTTTTGAGGTGTTTAGCCATACTTTGGTAACACTTTCGCTTGATGCTTTTGCGACATCAGCGGCGCCTGACAGCGTACCGTCGGCGCCTTTCCTCGTTTAGGACTTGAGACCCAATGTCCCCAAAATTTTCAAAGTGGCTCGCTGTGGCCGTCACAGTGACGCTCCTTGCACTCCCGTTCGCCGCCGGCGCCGAAGACTTGCCCTGGAAATCTGGTGGCGGCGCGAGCCGGATGAACGTTGGCGCAGACGACGCCTATCGCGCGCCCGGAGACGGCAATGGCAGCGACGCGTATCAACCTGATGGCAGCAGCGCCAACGACGGCTCTGAGCCACCGTATGAGTCGGAATATGTGCCTGAAAACGGCACTCGAGACGCCGCACGTGGCGATGGACCAGGCGAGCCCTATTCACCACCACCCATGGACTATAACGAGGCGCAGAGAGGCCGGCCAGGCGCATCGGACCCACGCCATGATCAGGGTTATGAGCAAGGCGAGATTATCGGCGCCGGCCACCACTTTTTCGGCGGTATTACCAGCGGACTGGCCAATGCAGTCGAATATGCTTTCAAAAGCCAGGGCCGCCCGAATGGCTACATCCTAGGCGAAGATGCCGGCGGCGCGCTGATCGTCGGGCTTCGCTATGGAGAAGGCACGCTCTACACCAAGGATGCGGGCACTCACAAAGTGTTCTGGCAGGGCCCATCGCTTGGCTATGATGCCGGTGCAGAAGGCTCGAAGACCTTGGTCTTGGTCTACAACATGCGCGAACCATCAGAAATATATGAGAGATTTGGCGGTGTTCAAGGTTCGGCGTATCTGATCGGCGGCGTCAGCATTCAATTCCAGAAATACAACGATGTTACACTCGCAGTGATTCGTAGCGGCTTGGGATTGCGGCTTGGCGCCAGCATTGGTTACCTGAAATACACCCGTGAGCCAACTTGGAACCCGTTGTGAGGCACTACGAACCGTTTCCAAAGGCATGATAGTCTCGCGGATTGATTTTCCGGCCTAGTCAGTGTTGATGGAGCCATTGCCGGGACGTATGGTTCACCGGGGGATAGTTGTAGGCAAGCCGGTCGAGGGGATGAGCCGTTGATCACATTGCAATCGGCCATGTTGATCGTGCTAGGCTTGTTTCTGGCCGGCTTTTTCATGTTCATTTTCGCCCCTGTTTACCGGCGCCGGGCTGAGCGGCTGGCGACCAACGCTCTCAGGTCATCGATGCCCCTGACCGAAGCCGAAATCCGGGCCGATAAGGACCGGCTGCGCGCCGAACATGCCATCACCATTCACCAGCTTGAGGCCAAAGGTGAACAGTCGGCCTTGTCCGCGGCGCGCCAAATGGTCGAAATCAACCGCCGTGACGCTGTGATCAGCGCGCTTGAAGGACAAGTGGCGGACATGCGGACGTCCCTTGACGAACACGAAAACGCGCGCCGTGTCCTTGAGCAAACGATCACGGACCGCCTACCCCGCGTTGAAGCGCGCCTGATGCAGGCCAAAACCCAACTCGACGAACGCGATCATGAAATTACGACACTGACCGCCTCGGCGCACAAGTACGCGTCGGCCCTCAATGAGGCTCACCAGATCAACCGCCAACAGCGGGAAGAACTGTCGCGCATGAGTTCGTCGGTCACCACGCGCTCGTATCGCAACCGCGATGCCGGTGGAGACCACGCGGCCGACAGGGATGTTGCCTTGCGCGCCGAAATAGAAGCGCTACGAGCAAAGTCGCGCGAACAATCAGCCTTAATTGAACGATTGCAGAGCGCTGCTCAAGCGGCCCCGGCGGCAATTTTTGCCCACCTTGGTCAAATTGCGAATGATGATAGCTTAGGCGACGCGGCCCGCCACGATAAAGACATCAGCCGATTGACGAGCAGTTTGAGTGAAGCTGAGAAAGCGATGAAGGCTGTGGCCGGCGAACCAGGACTTCTCTCTCCAGCGCTTGAAAAGCGGCTCGAAGTCCAAGCCGCTTTGATCGAAAGCCATGAAACTGAAATCGCGCGCATGAAAGCAGAACTTGCGGCGGCCCATGACCGTCTTTCGCAACAAGCGGCGAAACATAGCGAAGAACTATCGAGTGCTGCTGCAGCTGCCGATGCAGCGGCTTCGGTCATCCAAGTTGAGGTCCCAAAGAAAGTGCCGCTGATAGAGCGCATTGCCGCTCCGAGAGTTGATGCACTAGTCGAGACCGCAACCAAATCCGAAAGTGCTCCTCAAAGCGGATTTATCAGGGCATTGGTCGGCGGCGCTGGTTTCCCTGCAGCAAACGCGGCTAAAACAGCAGCAGAAGAACCCGCCCAGTCGAGCGATGAAACAACTGGTCTTGAAAAGCCAGCCACGTCGTCCGCCGACACAAATGGCCCCAACCCACTGCGGCTCCATCGTGGCGGCTTAATCGAACGGCTGGCAGGCGCCAAAGCTAAACCAGCTTTGCCCGTCGAATGACCACCACGTCCGAAGTTCAAACGGTTCTGGTCGCCGAAGACGAGACCGGACAACGGCTCGATAAAGTGCTGAGCGTTCGGCTGCCCGAACTCAGCCGCTCGCGCTTACAAGCTTTGATGCGCACTGGACACGTGACCGGTCCAAATGGCTTAGCCGTTGATACTGGTCAGCGCGTCAAAGCGGGTGAGCAATTTGCAGTGCACGTACCGCCCCCGACTGCCGATGGGCCAATAGCGCAGTCCTTGCCGCTCACCATCGTTTTCGAAGACAAGCATCTGATTGTCGTTGACAAACCGGCAGGGCAAGTCGTGCATCCGTCAGCAGGCCACCGCGACGGCACGCTGGTCAATGCGTTGATGGCTCATTGCCAGGCATCGCTTTCCGGCATTGGCGGCGTCATGCGGCCCGGCATTGTCCATCGTCTCGATAAGGACACTTCAGGGTTGCTGGTGGTCGCAAAAACTGACGCGGCGCATCAGGGGCTCGCGGATCAATTTGCGGCGCACGGCGCCGACGGACAGCTAAAGCGTGCCTATCTTGCGCTGGCGTGGGGCGAGATGCTGCGCCCGACTGGCACCATCAACGCCCCGCTCGCACGCTCAAATTCGAACCGTACCAAAATCGCCGTGACCTCGGCCGCCTTCGGCCGCCACGCCGTAACTCACTACCAATTGCTCGACCTTTTCAACGCCCAAAACCGCAAACCGGCCGTATCGCTGCTGCGGCTAGAACTGGAAACCGGCCGCACACATCAAATTCGCGTGCACATGGCACATACCGGCCATCCGATTTTGGGCGACGCCACCTACGGCGCCGGGTTTAAGTCGAGTGGACAATCGTTAACGCCTGACGCTCAAGCCGCTCTTGCAACCCTTGGCCGGCAGGCGCTGCACGCCGCCGTACTTGGCTTCACGCACCCTATAAGCGGCAAACACTGCCAGTTTGAGAGCTCCGTGCCTGCCGATCTGCAGGCTCTGATTACTACGCTCAAGTCCTCGTGATCGCTGGCCCAGCCTCTGGAAATTCAAATTTTTTGAACTATTTGAGCTTTCGGAGATTTAATCCCCGTGGGGGGCGATTGCCTTATCCTAGGTAGACGAGGCCAAAAGTGGCCGCGGGCGTTGTTTCAAGAGGGTGTCAAGACCGATAAGGCTTGGCAAAAAGTGTGATGGCAGCAGTAAGCAAAAGCCTTCCGGCGGTTGCGGGGGGGTCGCTGGGATTGTCGCGCTATCTTGACGATATCCGCAAGTTCCCGATGCTGGAGCCAAACGAGGAATACATGCTCGCCAAGCGTTGGGCGGAGCATGCCGATTCCGAAGCCGCGCACAAACTGATCACGTCGCATCTGCGCTTGGTGGCCAAAATCGCTATGGGTTATCGCGGCTACGGATTGCCAGTTGGCGAAGTCATCTCCGAAGGCAACATTGGTCTCATGCAGGCCGTAAAGCGCTTTGAACCCGATCGCGGCTTCCGCCTGGCGACCTACGCTATGTGGTGGGTCAGAGCGTCGATCCAGGAATACGTTCTGAGATCGTGGAGCCTTGTAAAAATGGGCACCACAGCAGCCCAGAAGAAGTTGTTCTTCAACCTACGCCGCACCAAGAGCCAACTCCAGGCCCTGGAAGAAGGCGACCTCAAACCCGAGCACGTCAAAACTATCGCCACCAAGCTTGGTGTCAGCGAACAAGATGTCATTCAAATGAACCGCCGCCTTGGCGGTGATGCATCTTTGAATGCGCCCGTGCGCGCCGATCAGGAAGGTGGCGAGTGGCAGGACTGGCTCGCCGACGAAACGCCGGGTCAAGAAGAACGCATGGTCGAGGCGGAAGAGAAATCGCTCCGCCACGGTTATCTCGCCGAAGCCATTGAGACCCTCAACGACCGCGAGCGCCGCATTTTTGAAGCTCGCCGCATGCTCGAAGAGCCGGTGACGCTTGAAGCCTTGTCAACAGAGTTTGACATCAGCCGCGAGCGCGTGCGCCAAATCGAAGTCAGGGCATTTGAGAAAGTGCAAAAGGTTGTTCAAGACGCAGCCCGTACCAAAGCCTTAGCCGTGAAACCACCCACAGCGCGGCCGAGGTTATCTGCGATTTGATACGAACCGGAGCCGCAAAAAATTAACGTCTGTGTCATCATCAATCGCTACGAATCACATAAGCTCCCGCCAACGGGACGAGTTGCATGTTGTGGATCGCCGGTGGAAAACGGCATTTAGAACTGGCAACCCCGGAGTGCATGCGACGGACGAGAGAGGGGCAATAGCCCTTGTATCATCTGATTGACCTAACTCAGGTTGACGGGCTGGCAGGTTTCGCCAGACGGATGCTAAGCGGCGATGAACAGCGCCGCTTGAGGGAGCATCCATCCGCGCTCACCGCGCTCGAGTTCCGTCTGTTCAAATCAGCTGCATCATATCGATCCCAGACACATGGCGAACTCGCGCTTGCCTTTCCTAGGGGCAGGCGCGTGCGTGTCGCGATGGCGCTTAGACCGGTGGCTGTTGTCAACCGCCTCCGATGCAGTGAAGCTCTGACGAAGGAGTGCTCCTATGACGAAGCATCGCCCCTTGAGCAATCAGCCTCTGATTCAGGATCCGAATTGGAGATTTTTACTGCTCTGGCGCCTGCAACATTCTCATCCTCCAAGTCGTGAGTAACAGACGCCGCTAGAAATGCGCCAATAAATGGCGCTCAAAACTGCGAAAGGCCAGTCTTTCGACTGGCCTTTTTTGTTGGGCACGATTGCCTTTAATTCGCTAATCGCAATGGCGTAAAGGAGCCAGCAATCGCTTTGAAGGATTGCTTCAAGGCATCCGGCGAATCGGCGTCGAAGTAATGACTCTGCGACGTGGCGCAGGTCTCAAGAATATCTTTGACGGAAACGTCTTTGACCTGGAAGGCAACAGTGAACAGCTCGACATCCTTACCTTTGATGTTGTTGCAAAGGTCACTCGTCAGATTGTTCGAAAGTGTCGCGTCGTATCCGGTGTGATGTGGATAGACCGGTGACAACGTATTGAAGCCGTCGGTCATCAGAACCATGATCTTACGCACCGCCTTACCATCAACGATTTCGCCGTAGTCGCGCGCCTGAGTGAAGGGTGCCGTTTTAGAAAGCGTTGTCCAACCCCAGAATAGGCCGCCCGGGATGTAGGTGTCGCCACTGGTCGTCAAAGAATTTATTTTTGACGTGAGGGCCGATGCATCGTTGGTGAGCGGCAGCAACTCCGATCCGCAGCCGATGCCCATTATGCCGGGTGCCTTGGTGCTCCAATTGGTATCAGACACATCGAGCGGATTGTTTCGCGAGCCCGTGCAGCCGTACCAGGCCTGGTCCTCAGTCCAGTTATCACAGCTATAAACTGGCGGTCCATAGGTATGGTCGCAGACTTCTGCTTGCGAGGTAACCGGAACGCCGTCGTTTGTGCCAGAAGTCGTTTCCATGCGGCAATTCGAGGTGCTGGTAATGTTTTCATGATCATAGCAGCTCTGGCGCGGGACTTGCGCATCGAGCGGAACATTCATCCACGTCGCATTGCGATTTGACATCCCAATGTTGACGTACTGTCCAAACGGAACAACCGAAATCTTCACGTGCTGGCTCGCATTCGGTGCTGCGAAAGCCTCGTCGATTAACATCGTGGCATTGGTCTTCAGAGCATCCATTTTTGCGCCCGCCATCGAGGCTGTAGTGTCGAGCACCAATGCCATTTCGATGTCGTTTCCAGCAACTTCCACTTCTGCAACGGCCTCAACATCCACTTCATTGAACCCGGCCATCTTCATCAGGGTCGTCGGCACTTTCGCGCGCGCCACGCCTCTGAGATGAGTGTTGTCGACCTTTGTGACTGTGAGAGTGACGGAGCCAACGTTGTGTTTTGAGGACCAATTTGCGTTGAAGTATTTCTGGGCCTTAGATTGAATTTGAGCAGGCTGCGCCATTTCTGAAGCCGCGCCCAACAGGGCTGAATCGAGATCCGCCTGCAGTCCAGTCTGCACACTAAATGCACGGGCGTAGTCGAGCGACAATCCGGCGGCCAGCATGAGGCCCATCATCGACAGGCCGAACATCATCGCGACGCTGCCGTCGTTGCGGCGCGCGAATGCGCGCAGCCCGAATTGAGAACGCATAACAGCCTCACAGAAAACCGTCAGTGAGCCGGTACCGTAGCTTGCTGATCTTAATTCCTGCTAAAATTTAGAAGTTATTGAACCCGCAACAGCAGTCCCATCGCGGGACAATGATCTGGTTTTCACATCGGCAATCGCGAAATCTGGTTTGAAAAGTAGTTGTCAATTGCCGTCCGGATCGAATCCGACACCTTGTCGCGCCACGAGGTCGACTTCAATTGCTCGGCGTCTTCCTTGTTGGTGACGTAGGCCAACTCGATCAGCACCGACGGAAACTTCGCCGTTTTCAAAACCCGGAAACCCGCCTGTTGATCAGGATCATCGCGCATATTGGTCGTTTCGCCCATATTCTCAATCACGGCACGCGTGAAAAGACTGGTGCGTTCTTGCGTGGCATCGACTTCGCGTTCCGCCAAATCAGACAAGATGTTGCGCACCGCCGATACGTCACGGTCCGAGTCGCTTGCACTTTTGACTGCAGTCAATTCCGCACTCGACAGCACGTTGCTTGAGACTTCGCCCTTGGCTGAGCGCTTCAATGAATTCGCCATGCCGTCGCGCAGCGAATAGATGGTGGCACCGCGCGCATGCGTTGTGGCGTAGTCGGCGTGAACAGCGATAAACAGGCTGCCTTTGTTGGCTTCAGCAATCTTCAAGCGCTCGTCAAGTGGAATAAACAAATCCGTTTCGCGCGTTAGAACGACGTGATAGCGGCCAGTGCCTTCGAGCTTTTGCTTGAGCGCCTTGCTGAACGCCAGCACCACCTCTTTTTCGACAGCGCCGTTTTTGACAGCACCTGTATCGTGACCTCCGTGACCTGGATCAATGATGATGGTCGGCTTGAATGTCTTGGCAGCTTTCACGTCGGGCCTCATCGCCCTTTGCGGAAGCGGCGGCTGAATACCGCTGGCGCCTAAGCCAGAGGGCGGAACTTTCATCGTTTTGCGGGCAGACTTAGTAACGGCCGATGCTGGTAGGATGTCGAGCGCGAGTTGCTGCGACTTGCCGTCCTTTGTTTTTTCAATTTTCGAACTCTGCACCACAACGGCGCTGTTCATTTCGATGACAATGCGCGTGCGCCCAGGTGCCGAAGCTCCTGCACGAAAACTGCTGACCAATCCGCCGGCTTTTTCTTGAGGTTCCGCAGGCAGACTGAGTTTAATATCGGGCAAGTCGACAATAACCCGGTTCGGGTTTGTCAGCGTGAAAACCTGGAATTCGGAGGTCTTTTCAAGTCCGATGACGAAGCGCGTGTGGGCCGGGCCCTCTGCTTGAGATTTCGGGCGTTTGGCAGGCGTTGGTGTCGCGGCAAGAACCGGTTTGGCGGCGCCGGTACTGGCTACTAGCATTTCGGAAACTGTCGCTTGCTCAGTTGGCTCAGCCGCAATAGCGCTGCATATTGGCAATAACGCTGAAAATACCAGCGCAAGCGGCAGACTGAGCCGCCTCGTAGCAAACTTCATATGGCTTGACCCCCGTCAACGCATAACAACCGTGGGTACTACAGGCCTTTAGAAAGTGTCATTTTCCAGGGCCTGGCTAGGCAATGTTATGATGTTGTAAGGGTTAAGCTCGAGTTAAGCCTACTGATCACCGGCTTTTTTGGCCGCCTCGGACCAGCGCTCGGCGGCGCCATGATCGGTTTCACGGACATCAACCCAGGCCGAGGCGCCGTCTGCGGTCGTTTCCTGCTTCCAGAACGGCGCCCGGGTTTTCAGATAGTCCATCAGAAATTCGGCGGCCTCGAAAGCGGCCCGGCGGTGTGGTGAGGCCGTCACCACCAGAACGATGTTGTCGCCTGGGACCAGCTTACCAACCCGGTGGACGATCAGACTGGCGCCGATCGGCCAGCGGGCGCCTGCCTCGGCCTCAACCCGCTCCAGTTCGGCTTCTGTCATACCCGGGTAGTGTTCAAGCGTCATTGAAGTCAGCGCATTGCCGCCGTTGCCCCCCCGGACGATGCCGGTGAAGCTCACAACCGCTCCAATGTCCGTGCGCCCAGCCGTCAAAGCCGTGATTTCTGACGCCACATCAAAGTCGGCTGACTGAACGCGGACTGACATCGTCAGCCTCCCGTGACCGGCGGGAAGAACGCAATTTCGCGCGCGCCAGAAATTTTGGCGTCAGATTTCACATGGGTATGATCGATCGCGGCGCGGATCACTTGCGGCTTGGCAAATGCGGCAGCAAATTCTGGACCGCGGGTCTGCAGCCAAGCGATCACATCGGCGATGGTGGCCGCGCCGGGCGGCAGTTCAACAGTTTCGTCCGAACGGCCGGCCTTCTCGCGAACCCAAGCGAAATAAACCAGTTTGACGGTGGCAGCTTTGTCGACGCCCATGGCATTAATGCTCCATGGCGTGACGAATGCCGGCTTTAAGATAGTCGAAACCGGTCCACAGCGTCAAAAGCGCTGCAATCCAAAGGAACGCCAGTCCAGTATTCGAAATATCCGGTACGATCTTATCAGCGGCAGGCCCGGCCAGCAAAACGGCGAGCGCCACCATTTGCACAGCCGTTTTCCATTTTGCGAGCTGCGAAACGCGAACCTTCACATTCAATTCGGCCAAGAATTCGCGCAATCCGGAAACTAATATCTCGCGGCACAAGATGATCACAGCTGCCCAAACTGACGGACCCCGAATAGTACCGTCGTAAACCAGCATTAAAAGCGTAGCGCCGACAATCAACTTGTCGGCAATTGGGTCCAACATCCGGCCGAGTGTCGATTGCTGCTCCCAGACCCGCGCCAAATAGCCGTCGAGCCAGTCGGTCAAGGCCGCGGCCACGAACAAAACGAATGCAGCCCAGCGGGCCACATCGCCTTTCAAGAAATAGAGGCAAGCGACCAGCAATGGCACTGCAACGATTCGTGCATACGTCAGCACGTTAGGCAGACTGGTGGCAAAACTCCGGGGCACGGCTTGTTCCATAACGGATTGATACAGCATCCGTTTCAGGGGGCGTCAATGGGGGACAAAGGCGCGCCACGCCGTTCAGGCAATAAAGCCGCTCTAGCGGGCAATTGGCGGCTGACGACAGTGGAAACTGCCGCTATTGTTGATTGCCTTTCGACGTCGCAATTCCCTCCTCTCAATTTCATTCACCCGGATCCCCTCCATGCGCATCGCCATCAACGTAGCAGCGTTTTACGCTGCCTGGTTCGCTGCCGTGCTGGCCGCAGCGAAAGGATGGGGGCTCGTTTCAACGGGTGCCTCACTGGCTGTGGTCGCCTTGCACCTGATGCTTGAAAGCAACCGCCGCCGCGAATTGGCGGTTATCGCAATGGCCGCAATCGCTGGCATCATTGTTGAGACCATCATGGTTCGTTCTGGACTGGCAATTTATGCCGCTGATGGACCGATAGATGGCCTAGCACCAGCATGGCTGGTGGCAATGTGGATGGCGTTCGCGACATTGATCAACGTCAGTCTCAATTGGATGAAATCGAAGTTGTGGTTGGCGGTGCTATTCGCCGGCATCGGCGCGCCGGTGTCGTATTATGGCGGCATGAAAATGGGCGCCATGATCATGACCGACCCAGTCTGGATCAGCCTCGGAACGCTCGCAATTATGTGGGCGATCGCGTTCCCGCTCCTGCTCGTTTTTGCGCGGCGGACAGATGCAGACGTAGCCGGGGCAGAATAGGCCGCCGCGACAGGCCTTGCCGAAACTTATATTCGCAGTATTCGTACCCAAAGACTGACCAAATCCGGCCTAGTTTACCTCAAGGAGCCTTCCAAACATGGAACTTGCCGCCCTGCTCGTCGCGGTAACATTGTTTTTGGCCTATGCAAACGGCGGCAACGATAACTTCAAAGGCGTGGCGACGCTCTATGGCAGCGGCACCCTTGGATACCGGCAGGCGGTGACATTTGCCACCGCCGCGCAGATCGCAGGTTCTGTGGCTTCCTTGTTTTTGGCCGACACTCTGGTAAAGGCGTTTTCGGGCAAAGGCCTGGTTCCACCTGAAATTTCAACGTCAATACCGTTTCTGACTTCGGTTGGCGCCGGTTCTGGCTTGACCGTCATGCTAGCGACAGTGCTCGGCTTCCCGATCTCAACCACGCACGCCCTGGTCGGCGCGCTGGTCGGTGTTGCGTATCTCGCAAATTCAGGCGCAGTTGATATTAGCGTGCTCGGCCAATCGTTTGTATTGCCACTCCTCATCAGCCCGCTGCTGGCCGCAGTCCTGGCCGCGCCGCTATACAAACTCGGTCATCGGTTTGTTGACACAAACCAGTTGAAACCAGACAGCTGCGCCTGCGTCGCCCCCGCGGTACAGTTGCAAACTGAGGGCTCACTGGTGATGGCAACCGTGCTGCCGGCGATCACCATCGGCACCACGGCTGAGTGCCGTCAACAGGACTACAATGGCCGCTTGCTCGGCGTTAGTGCCCAATCACTGGCCGACGGTTTGCACTACTTGAGCGCATTCGCACTATGCTTCGCGCGCGGTCTCAACGATACGCCAAAAATATTCGCGCTGCTATTCGCCGCCAGCCTGATGAAGGTTGAGGTCGCGCTTGGACTGATTGCGGCGGCGATGGCCATCGGTGGACTGATCCACGCCCGCCGCGTTGCCGAAACCATGAGTCACGATATCACCACCCTCAATACCGGTCAGGCACTAACCGCCAATCTGGTCGCGTCACTCTTGGTGATCTGCGCCAGCCGCCTCGGCATGCCGGTTTCAACCACTCATGTCACGGTCGGCGCTATTACCGGCGTCGGCCTGATCAACGGCACAGCCCGGCTCGGCGTCTTGCGCAATATCCTGCTGTCATGGCTGATGACATTGCCAATCGCGGCCGTGATCGGTTACGTATCCTTCGGATTATTGAAATAAGGGCGGCCAACAAGTCATGCAGCAAAACCACATCGTCACGCGCGACGTTTACAAGGAAGCGGCCTTGAACCCGCAGCAGGGGCTGTGCTGCACGACGACACCGGTTTGGCAGCTGCCGGGGCTGGCGATCCCGGCCCGCATGCTCGAAATGAATTACGGATGCGGCTCGACCGTCAATCCGCGCGACCTTGTTCAATCACCAACCGTTCTCTACGTCGGTGTCGGCGGCGGCATGGAAGTCCTGCAGTTCGCCTACTTCTCGCGCCGCAAAGGCGGCGTCATTGGCCTCGACGTTGTCGATGAAATGATCACGGCCTGCGGTGACAATCTCAAGGCCGCTGAAAAGCAAAACGATTGGTTCCACCGCGACTTCGTCGATCTCAAGAAAGGCGACGCGCTGAACTTGCCAGTTGAAAGCGGCACCGTCGATATCGCCGCCCAGAACTGCCTGTTCAACATTTTTCACGACGATGACTTAAAGCGCGCGTTGTCGGAAATGTATCGCGTGCTGAAGCCGCGCGGCAAGCTCGTGTTGTCAGACCCGGTCTGCGATTCTGACATGCCGGCCAACTTGAAATCCGACGAACGGCTGCGCGCCATGTGCCTGACAGGCGCCATTCCGCTGACATCCTACATCAATCGGCTAACTGATCTTGGCTTCGGCACCATCGAAGTCCGTGCGCGGCGTCCCTATCGCGTGCTGTCGCCGGGGCACTTTGAGGTTGATCGCCTGATCCCAATCGAAAGCGTCGAAATCGCTGCCATTAAGGACCCGATGCCGGCAGATGGCCCGTGTGTGTTTACAGGCCGCACAGCGATCTACTATGGCGAAGACGATCTTTTTGACGACAAGAAGGGCCACACGCTGGCGCAAAACCAGCCACTCGCCGTGTGCGATAAAACTGCCGGCGCGCTGCTCGCACTCGGCCGCGACGACATCTATGTGTCGCAATCGACCTACTTCTACGACGGTGGCGGCTGCTGTTAAGGACCCGAGGTCTTGAGTTTGGTGGCTATCCCGCTCTAATGCGGTCTCGGCCTCCATTCTGATTTGAACCGGACCCACCCATGTCATCTGGCTTCTTCGCCCTCCTCGACGACATCGCCGCCATCG
>JANNFX010000256.1:0-24809 GCA_031380225.1 Hyphomicrobium sp. | reverse complement strand
ACGCTGCGAACAAAGTCTATCCAGCCGTGCATTCGCGGCATTTCGGATTGCTCGGGCAGCCAGTGGTGGCGCAATATACCGGCCTGTGCAAAGCAGCACCCTGAGTCGTGAGTGGCTTTGCGTTGGACCCGCAAGTTGGCGACGTCACCCCTGACCACGATTGAGGACGCATCATGCTGCACTTGGTCAAACTCTGCGTCGGCGCCACCTCGATTGAGGATCTGCGAACTTGGCAAGAAACTTATCCGCCATTCCAGGCCAAAGCCAATGGCGGCAAACGGCGCATTTTCCACACCACGTTTCAAACGCCGAAGCGCCAAAGCGAGTTGCTGGATGGAGGCTCGCTGTATTGGGTTGTTAAGGGCATGATCCAAGCCCGGCAGAAACTGATTGGTTTCGATACTGGGACGAAGGAAGACGGCTCGGCCTGTTGTTTGCTGCTGTTAGGTCCTGTCGTTGTGCCGGTCCGGCCGCAGCGGCGAAAAGCATTTCAGGGCTGGCGTTATTTCAGCGCTGATGATGCGCCAGCAGATATCGGCGCCGGCGAAGCCCGCGACTTGGAGGCCCTGCCGCCGCAACTCCGCAAAGACCTCGCCACTCTGGGGTTGTTGTGAGCAAATTGTGATGGCGCGCGGCCGGCCGGTGATCACAGATATCGTTCAAGCTGTGCCAGACGTCGCGCCGTTTGTCGGGCCTGAAGCGCAAGAGCGAACGACTGGCATCACGTTTAGAGCGCGGCTTGGCGCCAATGAATGCGTGTTCGGACCGAGCCCCAAAAGTATTGCGGCCATGACTGCGGCAGTCGCTGAGAATTGGAAATATTCCGATCCTGAGAACCACGACCTTCGCCATGCGATTGCAGCATTTCACGGCGTTGGCCCCTGCAACGTTGTCATCGGCGAAGGCATCGATGGTTTACTCGGGTTGACAGTTCGCATGTGCGCTGAGCCCGGCACGTCAATTGTAACGTCAGACGGCGCCTATCCAACCTTCAATTTTCATGTCGCCACGCAAGGCGCACGTTTGGTCAAGGTGCCATTTAAGAGCGACCGCGAAGACCTTGGTGCGTTGCTGGATGCAGCCATCGTGGCCAACGCCCGCGTGCTCTATGTATCGAATCCCAACAATCCGATGGGGACATGGTCTGCGGCGTCTGAGATCAACCGCTTGATCGAAAGTCTGCCAGATGGGTTGCTGCTGATCCTTGACGAAGCCTATTGCGATACGGCACCAGCCGATGCGATTCCCGCAATCGACGTTAGCAATCCGCAGGTCTTGCACTTGAGGACGTTTTCGAAGGCGTATGGTTTGGCAGGCGCACGGGTTGGCTATGCGATCGGGGACGTGAGTGTCATTCGGGTCTTTGAAAAAGTCCGCAATCATTATGGCATCAATCGCATTGGCCAGATTGGCGCGTTGGCTGCACTCGCGGATCAGGACTACTTGGCAGCCACGGTGGAACGCATCAGTGCCAGCCGCGAGCGCATTTCGCAGATCGCACGCGTCAACGGCTTGGCGCCAATCGCATCGGCCGCCAATTTCGTCACAATCGATTGTATGTTGAATGCGGCATTCGCGACACGGGTCTTGGCTGAGTTACTGGCAGGGGGCGTATTTGTTCGCAAGCCGGCCGTCTCTCCGCTGGACCGCTGCATTCGCGTGTCCACCGGGCGCGATGAGGACATGGCTGTGTTGGCCGAGGCCTTGCCGCCCGCGCTGGCTGCGGCTAGGTCCTAAAGCGCTAGACACCTACCCGGCCGTCGAAACACTATGAGCCCCATGACCGATCCGTCGCCATCGCAGTTGACGTTAGAACTTCCGCACTTGACCGAGGCGGGGCTGGAAAACTTTTATATCAGCGCCTCCAACGCGAGCGCGGTGGCGTTGGTGGAAAGCTGGCCCAATTGGCCTGTGTCAGCGGCCGTCATTTGCGGCCCTGACGGCTCTGGAAAATCACACCTCGCTGAGGCATGGCGCGCGCGCGCGCATGCAACCGCGGTTCAAGGCCCTGCAGTCAGCGAGGCCGCGATTGCAGCGTTTGACTTAAGCCCTGCTCTCCTTGTCGAAGACATCGATCACGGGATCGGAGATGACCGCGTCTTGTTTCATATTTTGAACTTGGCCCGCGAGAAAAAGAAATTCGTATTGATAACCGCGGCAATCGCTCCAGGCGATCTTGATATCGTTTTACCGGATCTGCGTTCCAGGCTGCGTGCGTTACCATTGGCGCTGATTGCGCCGCCCGATGAGGCACTGATTAACGCTGTATTGGTGAAACTGTTCGCCGACCGCCAATTGCCGGTTGAACCACACGTCATCGCGCACATCGCCCTCCATATGGAGCGCTCAATGGCTATGGCCAATCGCGTCGTCGCGGCGGCCGATCGTTTAGCGCTGGCGCGTCAGCGCCGTATCACCCGCGCCATCGCCACAGAAGCGCTTGCAAGCATTAAAGCGTAAAGACCGAAGCTGCCGGGCGTTACTCGTGGCAATTGACACGCCTAAACAGCGCTCGGGTTCACTTTAATACAGAATTTTCTGACAATTTGATCGATCCTTCTTAGAGATTGGCGTTCCATGTATTGCAACTGAGGCCGGTATCATCGGGCTGATCACTCCACAAAGGGTTACTTGAATGTCTCCGCCGATTAAAGACGCGTTACGGGCATTACTGCCGGACGGACTGCACAAACGCTGGCAGCTGATGCGGTTCCGTCGCGAACAGGCGGCGGTGCGTGGCAAGCCACTGCAGGACGTATTTACAGAAATCTATGAGCGCGGACTGTGGGCCTCGACCGGCGGCCCGCGTTATCAGTCGGGCAGTGGCTCGCTGCCGGACGTGACTGCTGACTACGAAACTTTCGTCACCGGCTACCTCGAACGCCATCCAGAAATCGAGACGATCGTCGACATTGGTTGCGGTGATTTCCAAGTCTCAAAGCGTATTTTGGAACGGGTTGCGCGTCCCCTCTCCTATATCGGCTGCGATATCGCGGCCAATGTCATCAAGCACAATGAAACCAATTTTGGCCAGCCTGGCCGGATCGAGTTCGCCAACCTGAATGTTGCGACAGACCCGCTGCCGCCTGGCGGCATCGTGACCGTGCGCGAAGTGTTCCAGCACCTTTCTAATGAAAACATTCTCACAGCGCTGGCGAATTTGCGCCGCCGCTTCAAAGTCGCAATTGTCACTGAGGCCGTGTACTTGAATCCCAGCGCACCCAACTTAGATATTGACAGCGGCTACCGGACACGCGATGCGCTTGAGTCCGGCGTCTATCTCGAACTGCCGCCGTTCAATCTCAAAATCCTGGAGCGGTTTGAAACTCCAGCCACTGACTTGGAAGTCTATCGCACGCTGGTGGTTGCGCTTTAATTTTTGATCGGTGCCGTCTCGCGCTCGAGCCACTTTCTGGTCACGGCATCGGCCTCGCCAATCAAAACGTCGCGGACGCGAGCATGATAGGCGTTGACCCATTGGAGTTCGGATGGCGAGAGACGCGACGCATCAATGAGTACGCGGTCAAACGGCACTTGCGTCAAGGTCTCAAAACCCATGGTCTTGCGATCACCACCGGCGGGCATCTCTGCTGGCGTCACCAGCACCAAATTCTCGATGCGAATGCCGTAATGACCTTGCTTATAGTAGCCCGGTTCGTTCGAAATGATCATACCAGGCTCAAGCACCGCCAAGCCACCACGGCTGATCGACTGCGGTCCCTCATGTACCGACAGATAGCTGCCAACTCCGTGGCCTGTACCATGGTCATAGTCGAGGCCGAGCTCCCAAAGTGCACGGCGCGCAAACGGGTCGAGATCGATCCCCCGGGTTCCAGCCGGAAAACGCGCCGTTGCAATTGCAATATGGCCCTTGAGAACAGCCGTGAAGCGTACGCGCATTTCCTCGGTTGGTTTGCCAATGGCGACGGTGCGGGTGATATCTGTCGTGCCATCAGCGTATTGTGCACCGCTGTCGATCAGGAACAACTCGCCAGCTTTTAAGTGGCGGTTGGTTTCGGCTGAGACACGGTAATGCACAATAGCGCCGTTGGCTCCGCTGCCGGATATTGTATCGAACGAGATGTCTTTGAGTTCGCCGGTGTCACGGCGCATCTCTTCAAGCTTTGTGACAGCCAAAATCTCGTCGATTGGTTCCGAACGTGCTGCATCCTCAAGCCAAGCCAGAAAGCGGGATACGGCCAAGCCATCGCGGGCATGGGCGGCGCGCGAACCTTTGATCTCCGCCGGGTTCTTGATGGCTTTTAAAGCGATGCACGGGTCGATTCCCTTGACGAAACTCCGCACCAAGCAATTGGAAATAGCAAACGCCGCCGTATCGCCGTCAACCCGCACGCGCTTATCGGCGTGCTTAAGTGCCGTCAGTCTGTCTGCCAGCTTTTCGGGTGGTAACAGCTTAGCGACAGACTCTAATTGCAAACGGGATTCACGATTGAGCTTGAGTGGGTCAATATAGAGTTCGGCTTTACCGGCGAGCGGTACAATCGCAAAAGCCAGCACAACTGGAGTATGAGCGACATCCGAGCCGCGGATATTGAGCAGCCAGCAAATGCTGTCAGGCAACGTCAAAACCAATGCATCTTGGTGCGCGGCCTTCAACTGCTTCTGAATTTCAGTAATTTTCTCATCCGCACTCTTGCCGGCAAACTTCATCGGATGCGGGATGACGAGACCTTTGGGCGGCGCCGGCCGGTCCTTGCCCCAGATCTTGTCGACAAGATTTCCGGGCATCGGCTTGAGCCGGAGCCCATGCTCTTCGAGTGCTGCTTTCAGACGAGCAACTTCCGCAGCTGTATGCAGCCACGGATCAAATCCGACGACGCCACCTTTGCGGACGTTGGCTCTCAGCCAGTCTTTGAGCTTAGCTCGCGCAATCCCGGGAAAATCGAAGAGCTTTTCCTCGCATTCACTTGCGGCTTGCACGGTGTAGCGGCCATCGACAAATAGGGCGGCGCGTTTCGCAGAAATTGCCGCCATGCCAGCGCTTCCTGAAAATCCGGTCAGCCATTTAAGCCGCTCGGCGGAGGCTGGAACATATTCGCCCTGATGCTCATCGGCACGCGGCACGAGGTATGCGTCGACGCGGCGTTTGGCAATCAATTGCCGCAAGCGGTGCACGCGCTCGACAGCGGCATCCGGGTTGGTCATGGCATCAAACGATTGATACATGTCTGATCCTGTTGGCAGCCTGCCAGCCGCAGTTTGGCGATGCTTGGCGTTCAATGCCGTTTATTGGCGATGTTGCGCGGCGGCGAAAGGGAGAAATTGCAAGAATTCAACGCTTTCGCAAGACCAGCGTCGACCAGCCCGCAATGCGGCGATGGGAGACGGCGTGGCAGCCCTGCGCCTGGTAGGCGGCGATTACACTGGCTGATTGCGGAATAAGAATTCCGGACAACACCAGCGTGCCTGCAATTTGGAGGGCGCGGGAAACATCACCCGCCAAATCGATCAGCGGCCCGGCCAGGATATTGGCAACAATCAAATCAAATGGTGGCGCACGGCGCAGTCTCGGCGTATCTAGTCCTGCGGCCTGAATAACCTGGATGCGGCCAGCCATGCCGTTGACGCGCATATTGGACATCGCGACCACCACCGATTGGCGGTCCATGTCTGTTGCAATGATGGAGGCGCGTGGATTGGCGCGCGCCACTGCAATCGCGAGTACGCCCGAGCCGCAGCCCAAATCCAAGACGCGCTTGTAATGCTGGCGGCGCATTAGGCTATCAAGCGCTGACAGACAGCCAAAGGTGGTCGCGTGATGGGCTGTCCCAAAGGCTTCGCCAGCGTCGATCAGAATGGCATTCGGTCCATGCGCGATGCGGCCCTGGTCATGACTTCCATGAACCGTGAACCGTCCCGCAACGACGGGCGGCAGCGCGGCTTGAGAGATCGCAACCCAGTTGAGATCGGGCACATCGTCGAGGATGAGCTTCGGCATCGGAAGGCCAACGGCGTTTTCGAGATGTGACTGCAGATCACCAATGTCTGGCATCTCATCATAATAGGCTTCGATGCGCCACACCATTTCTGATGTTGCATCAGCCTTGTGTTCGAACAGCGTCAGTGCCGATGGCAGCGGTTCGAACAGGTCTTCGAGTGCGGCGGCAATTTGATGAGCGCGGCCACGGTCGCGCTCATGAACAACAATTTTCTGCTGGGACATCGTGATGAGTGCCGAATGAGTGGGCTAGTTGATCAGGCGCTCAGTTTGGCTTCACCGATCCCGTGTTGTCAGCGGCGTTGTCGAGCTTGAAAAAAACGTCGACGCGCATGCCGGTCAGCAACGCCGGTTGACCATCGAGCGTCGCCAAAACCTCAAGAACTTCGACATCATTCGGACGGCGCGGACCGCGAGACAGAATGCGTGGCGGGCCGAGCGCTGGCGCCAGCGTCGTTACAACGCCGTCAAAATCGCGGCCCGGATAGGCATCGGCGCGAATGACAACGCGCTGACCGGCATGGATTTTGACTACGTCGCGCTCTTCGACTTCGGCGCGAACACGCAGCGACGAGATATCGCCAAACAAAACCAGCGCCGTATCTGGCATCAACTCGGCAGTTTCGCCAACTTTGGCCCAAACATTTAGCACTGTGCCATCCGATGGCGCACGAATGCGGGTGCGCTCGACCGCTTGCTCAACCTGTAAAAGATCGGACCGTGCTTGCGTCACAGCGGATTCTAGCCGCGTCGGCAACGGCATGTCGGCTTTGGCGGCAACAGTGGCAAGTGCCGCCCGTTCAGTGGCGACACGATCCTTAGCGGCTGTCAGCTGCGTGCGGGCTTTTGCGAGGTCGTCGGCTGATCCTTTACCGGCGCGGAACGTCCGGCCCGCATCGTCAAAAGATTGACGCGCGTGAAATAATGCGCGTTCGGCGGAAGCTACAGCGTCTTCTGCCTTGCGCTTTTCGAGGCCAGCGCCCTTGGCGGGCTCGTCTTCGCGCTCGCGTTCTCGCACCAAAACTTCGGCTTCAGCAGAACTATACTTCGCAAACAAATCTTCGTCGTCGACGCGGACCAATAGATCTCCGGCTTGCACCTGAGTGTTGGTCTTGACAGCGACCTCGACGACTTTTCCAGCGACTTGGGTATCGATGCGGACTTCGCCGTCCTTCGGCTCTATGCGGCCAGTTGAGGATGCGGCCCAAGCCGGTTTCGGCAGTGCAGCCTCTGTGCCTTGAGCGGCGGCATTTGTAATTGTCGTCACTTGCTGAGCGAGACTGGGCGCAATCGTATTCAATGTCAGGCTGATCAAAATCGCGGCCACTCCAGCGAGCGACAATGTCGAAACGACGGGATCGAACTTAAGCATTCTTTTTTCGCCTTTGCTTCGTGAGGTCGGTAATTTCGGGGGCATCCAGGCCGATCGGCCGCCGGTCCTCGCCGACAATGCGCCCGTCTTCAATTTTAATAACGCGGTCCGCGTAGCTGAGGGTTCTGGGATCGTGGGTCACCGCCAGCACTGAGCGCTTCTGCTCGCGTGCAATCTTCGCCAACAGCGCCATCACGGCATGACCGTTGACACTATCAAGCGCCGCTGTCGGCTCGTCCGCGAGGACAATCGAGGGCGACGTTGCAATCGCGCGCGCAACCGCGACACGTTGCTGTTCTCCGCCCGAAAGGTTCGACGGATAGTTTTGCAAGCGGCCGCCTAGCCCAACGTCACGCAAGCACTCTTCCGCGCGCGCGGCCGCCGGATAACCTTTTTGGCCGACGACATCGAGTGCGATGCGGACGTTCTCAAGCGCGTTCAACGTTGGGAACAAATTATAAGACTGGAAAATGAAGCCGATGTGGCGGCGGCGGATCTTGGCCAAAGCCTCGGCGCCAAGGCCAGCAATCGACTCTCCCGCAACGCGTACCGTGCCCGATGTCGGCGCGAGAATGCATCCGAGGATCGACAACAGCGTGGTCTTGCCACTGCCGGACGGACCCATCAGCAGGGTCAATTCACCAGGCACGAGTTCAATGCTGACGCCTTTCAGAGCCATGACAGCTGAAGCGCCTTTTCCAAGCTCTTTGACCACGTTATCGGCCACAAGAACGGGCTCGGACGGCTTAGTCAGTGTGGCTACATCATCGCTCATCGGCTGAACACCACGGCTGGATCAATTTTCGTGACTTTGAAGATGGCTGAGATTGCCGATATCGCGCACATCGCAATCGTCACCACAAACAACAGCAAGGCGAGCCACGGCGTCATCACCATCGGAAGCGGTGAGCCGCGACTGAGATACAGAATACCCAGCGCAATCGCCATACCGAGCAGGTATCCGATCACGGCGCTGAGCGCGGCCTGAGCCAGGATGACCTTGTTGATGTAGCCGGACGATGAGCCAAGCGCACGCAAAGTCGCGAACTCGTTGATGTGGTCTTTGGTGCTTGAATAAAGCGTCTGTGCGACGATGACGGTGCCAACCAGCGTACCGAGAAACGCGCCGCCAATCAACGCGACGCCAGCGCCGGTCTTGAACAACCAGTTGACGAGGCTCCGGTCGCGGAACTCAGTCTTGGTCAAAACCTCGGTGCCCTCGAGACGGTTGCGAAGTTCCGAACGCACCGCTTCGACGTTGGCGCCTGGCTCCAGTTGGACCAACAGGAACGTTGCCCGGTCACCGTCGATGTTGAGCAAATTACGCGCCCGGTCGATGGGCGTGAAAACGGAGGGTGACTTGGTGAATGAGCGAATGCCATGCGTCAGCGCGCGCACCCTAACGCGGCCCTGACCAATCTGAGCGGTGTCGCCAAGGCCGGTGATGCCAAGTTCATCGAAATACGTATCGTCGGCGGCAATTGCTTCAGGAGCTTTGATGTCGTCCCAATCGCCTTCGATGAGATTATAGGGCACGAGCCCGCCATCTTCGGCGTCGGTGCCGACAACGAGAACGCGCGTCGAGCCGCCGCCGGGTTTGCGCCATTCGTTAAACGCCACAATCAGCGGTATGACCGCATTGACGCCAGGAACGGCCAGAGCCTGGTGGCGCTCGCGCGAGGTCAGAAGCGTGCCACCTTCTTCGAACGACTTGGCGCCATACGCCGTGATCCAAAGATCGCCATTCGAGTGCTCGATCATGCCGGTGATCATCCGGCTTGAGCCGAGATAGAGACCCAGCTGAACCGCCACCAACACAATTGAAAAAAGAATACCGATCAGCGTCACAGCCAAGCGGATGCGGTCGTGGAACAAATTGCGGAAGGCGAGTGTCAAAATCATCGAGAAATCCTGGAACCTAACCGGGTAACGCACAGTGCCGGCGCCAACGGTATACGACGTCTTTGGCACGGACCGTGTGCGGCACTGCGAAGCCTAGTCTTTGGACGCGACAAACTGATCGCAATCGAACGCAACGCGGCGGCTTAACAAACTCTGAGGAAATGCCCCGAAATCGATCATCGCACCAACAGATGAACAATACTTATATCCGGATTGTATTCAGAGACTTAACGGCGATAAAGCAGATGCTCACGGCTGAAATAAGGAACTTTTAACGACTTTAGCGCGACAAATGCCGCATCGATCATGGCGCAGTCGCGTCAACACCCTGCTTTTGCCGCTTTCCTCGCCTAGCCCGGGACCAGAGACACCCTGAACAGAAAGGGATGGGGCATGACCAAAGTATTCGTAGCCCGAAAGAATTTGAATGTGCGGCAGTTGGCTGTCGCCGTAACCGCGTTGACGCTCGGTCTCGCTGGCGCTGCCGCAGCAGCCGATGTCACCGGCGTTTGGTATGACAGCGTCAAAGAAGGCGCGATCGAAGTCGCCCCATGCGGCAAGAAATTCTGCGGCCGGATCGTGTGGACCAAGCAGAGGGAGAGTTCGCGGGCTGGCGGTGGTCCATTGATGGATATCAACAATCCCGTCGAGTCCGAGCGCAAGCGCCCAATTTGCGGCCTGATGGTCCTACGCGAATTGCAGCCCTTGACCGACGGCACCGTGGGCCGCGGCATAGTCTATGATCCCAAAAAGGGCCAGGAGAATGAAGCGTCTCTGAAACGGCTAAGCCCGAATGAGTTGCAGCTGACCGGCTATGGTCTATTCGGCATCTCAAAGAGTTTCGTCTGGACTAAAGCACCTGCTGACCTTGAGCGCTGCGACGGGCAGCCTGCGGCGAACCCAGCCGCTCCTCCGGCAGGGGCGGCAGCCGGCGGTACAGTCGCAGCGAAGCCGAAGCCGCTAGAAGCCTCTGCAAACCCGGGTCCCTCGGCAAAGCCTGTTGCGCCAGCCACCACGACAAATCCAGTGGCAAAACCGGCCGCAGCAACGGCTCCTGCCCAGCCTACCCAAAAACCGGCGCCGTCGACAGCTGTCAACAAACCTCAGAGTGCGGCACCAGCTGCAGCAGAGGCGCCTGTTGCCGCAAAAGCAACGTCGATCGATACGACACAGAAACCCGCAGCAGCGGCGACGGCCAAGCCCGCCGCAACGGGAAAGATGGCAACACCAGCCAAAACGGCATCCAAGACCGCTCCGGTAAAGTCAGCGGCTACTGGTCCGGCGTCAAAAACTGCAACTGCACCGGCGAAACCAACGACGGCGAAAGCAATTGGAACGACGAAGTCAGCAGCGACTGCTAAAACGACGCCTGCAAGTGTTAAGACAACCTCCAAGACTGCTGCAGGCACAAAGCCCGAAACAAAGTCCGCGACTGCTCAGACTGGACCTGCCGCGACAAGCGGAGCGCAGCAAATCGCACCCAACGCAGCAGCTGGCGCTAAACCTACAGTCGAAGCCGTGACGTCAACGGAAGGTGCTGCACCAGTGGCAGCCGGCGCAGTTCAGTAACGTCTAGCTGTGTGCTTCCTTCCAGACATGAATCAAAAACGGGGGCCGGAAGGCCCCCGTTTTCATATTCAAACTATGATTGTGAGTTCAGCCGTTTCAGCACTGCGCTCCGAAGAACTTACTCGGCAGCGCCTTTGACGAGACGAGCAACGGCTTCACGCTCTTCGAGGCGCTGCGTCAGGCGTTGTGCAAAATCGACAGCGCGGTCGACGACGATCGAGCGCTGCTTGTCCAGCGTCACCATGTGATAGCAATCATCGAGCACTGTCACCTCGACCAGGCCACCGAGCTTGGTCTGCAACGTCACTGCGTTCGACAAATCGCTCTGATCATCTTGGCGGGGATGGAAAATCGCGGTCGGGTGCTTAATCTCGCCCAAGCGCTTTTTAACTTCGCGGGCGAGTTGCATGAACTCCCACACGACGCCACCGCCGCGGCCGAATAGATCTTCGATCGGGCGGTCGTCGCTCTTGAAGCTTTCAACAATGAAGTTGCGGATGCGTTCGTCTTTGATGCCGTATGGTGCCGGCTGACGGAAGTAGAACAGTTTCGCGAACCACTTCTGGTGGACGATTTTGAACAACTGCAACGAACGGGGAATGGCCCAACCGTTCGGGAAAATCGTCGGCGCGAACAGCATCAAGCCATGCACGTCTTTCGCGCGTTCGCGCGCCAAACGCAGCGCCAGCATGCAACCAGCTGATAAACCACCAATCAAAATCACATCGCAGCACGCCTTCATCTGGTCGTGCGCTTGTTCGATTTCTTTATACCAGTCAGACCAGGACGACAGACCGGACACGTCGGTGCCGCCTGCCAAACCTGAAATCAATGGGCAATATACTGTATACCCTGAACGTGCCAAGCTTTGTGCAACAAACCGAAGTTCAATCGGGCTACCGCCCAGGCTGTGGACCAATAGCACCCCAACCCGGCCGCCATGGAGCACAGTTCCGCCCCGCTTCGGAGTGATTTTCTCGTTAATTTTCATCAGATTATTTAAACTCGCTCGCACTTTGATGTCACTGTTTTAGGCTGAGAAACCGGCCGAAGCCAAGCTTTGATTTCTTGGAACGCCAGAGTGTCGCGAAGCGGTCCATTTATGACCGGTGTCCATCGACACGTTAAAGGCGGTGCGGAAGCGCCGCCAGGAAAGTTCGAATTGCATCATCACCCTATTCGATAAGCCTGCCCATACGGCAGGCTGCCGCAACGCAACAATCTCAAACTCGGTTCTGCTGCAATGCAGCAAATCAGCGGCTTGACTAGCCTCCAGCTTGCGGCTGAAATGTGTCCGGCTGCGCGGCACAACAGGCCGGTTTTCCTACCGCCGATCCCATAAACCACGATTTCCTGAAGATAGTTTTGCTTTGAAGCGAGAGCGACAGCGCTCAAAACGGCGGTATTTCAACTGTATGGCGGTCCAAAATGAAGTTATCCCCGCGCCTTTGGACTGGTGTACGATTAGAACTGGCCGCAAAATTCTGAGCTTATGCAGTGTTGGAGACTATGTTGACGTTCATTTTTCAGTCCGTGTTGCACCTGCTGTACCAATTTTCTCAGCATTTCGTGCAGCGATCAGCGCAAATTTTGCCAGCTGGAATGCTGGTCGTGTTGGCGATCGTCCTCGCCAGCCCTGGTGCAGCCTGGGCCGCCGCCGAAGCCGTGGCCACAATTGGCTATGAGCAGTGCCAAGCCGCAGACGACCAAGCGTTCAAGGCGGCCATTGAGACAACCACCATCGACGCGCTGACCAAAGGGTTGAAGGACGTCGACTACAAAGCCGCCGTTGATGCCGAATGGCGCCGGCTTGGATTTGACGAAATCATCGACAGACAGGTCGATTTGGCGGTCGAAGAGGTGCGCAACGAAACCAGTTTTGGCAGCCTCATTAAATCACTCGCTGATCAGCAAAAGGCGCAAGAGCTTGCCACGGCCGTTGCCGAACGGGTCTACAAATCGGCAGCAATGACAACAGCCATTGAAACGCTTGCGTCGGGCGTTGCCACGGAAATCGGCAAGCGCATCGAACTGGCGACAGAAGATGCAACCGGCCCAGCACTCGCTTGTCTCAAAACCTACCTCGGCCCCCGCTATGGATCGGCAGTTGCCGCCTCAGTTACCGGATCGGCAGCCGATGATCTCGACGCAAATTCAAACACCGGCCGGGCTGACGTGTCGACGACCGCCGTCCTCAAGCAATCGAGCGAAGGCATCACGGGCGCGGCACTGATCATTATGCGGCGCCAGCTCGCCAACATGACGCGCCGTATCGGCCAGCGTATCGCCGGCAGTGTCGCCGCGCGCTTAGTCTCGGTTGCCGCTGGTGGCGTTGGACTGGTGCTGCTCGCCAAAGACATTTGGGAGTTGCGCAACGGCGTACTCCCGATTGTCGCCGAGGAAATGAAAGCGAAGGACACCAAAGACAAGGTCAAGATTGAACTTGCCTCCAGCCTCGATCAAGAGATCGGCGTTCATATCAAGGAAATTGGCGGCAAGACCGCTGAGCACGTGATCGAGATCTGGCAGAATTTCCGCGCCGCCCACGCCAAAGCGCTTGACCTCGCCGAACGCAATCTGCCGTTCAAAACGCTGCTCGATACGGTCCGGCCCGAACACCTGCCGCGGCTTGATGAACTGACTGGTCTGGTGTTGGCATCCGAAGGCGAACCAGGCGTGTTGAAGCGGGTAAGCGACGGCACCCTGTCTACGGCTATTACGACACTCGATGAACCCGGACTTACCATCGCGCGAGAGACCCGCTCCATCGACAAAGCCATGGCCTGGGCAGCACTCGCAGGCAAGGACCTTGGCAGCGTCGTGCAGAACGGACTCTATCGCCGCGCCGACGCCAGCGAATTTTCGCAGGGCAATCTGCGCAAAGTCCTCGAGCTCGGCGACAGTCTCGCGATTGCCAAACTTGGTGCACTTGGCCGTGAAGCCCGCACCGCCCTTCTTGATCTCGACCCGGTCAAGCTCAAAAGCCTGACGCGCGGCCTGACTGAATCCGAACTGACAACTCTGTCTGGCTATTTAACCGGTCTTCAATCCGGACCGCGCGACCGTATCCTTGAAGCGGTGGCGGAGACGCCAGCCAAATTCCAGATGTTCGCCAGTGAACGGCTCCGGCAAGCCGTGCTGGCAAGTGCCGACCAGGCGGCAGCCGTTGAAATGCTGCTACGCCCCGGTGGCACGTCCACCGGCGCACTGGCCAACGACTTCAGCGCGGCCTGGAATGGCCGCATCGCGCCAGTTTTGCTGTGGGACAAACATCCACTAACGATTATTGGCCTATGTCTGGCAGCCCTAATCCTGTTGTTGTGGTTCAAGCGGTTGTTTGGCGCCGGACGAGCGTAGAGGCACGAGACGTCCGATGACACCAACTCGCATTAAGCCGCGTGCGCGGGAAATCGGCCTCGATTTGCCGGGCACACCTGGCCCGTTGAACGCCATCACCGACGTGGCGGGGCTTCATACCGGACATTGCACACTCATCGAAAATGAGCCGCGGCCAGGCCGCGAAATGCCTGTCCGGACAGGCGTAACAGCGATCATTCCGCATGCCGCAGCCAGCGCACCGGTTCCCGTGTTCGCGGGCATGCACCGGTTTAATGGCAACGGCGAAATGACCGGCAGTCATTGGATTGAGGACGGCGGCTATTTTCTCGGCCCGGTATTGATCACCAACACCCACAGCGTCGGCATGGTCCATCACGGGGCGATAAAATGGATGCTGGAGCGTTACGCTGACGTTTACGGCGGCGGCGATGATTTATGGATTATGCCCGTCGTCGCCGAAACGTATGACGGTGTCTTGAACGACATCAACGGCCAGCACATTACCGCCGATGATGTCAAACACGCGCTTCAGTCAGCAGGCCCCGGCCCTGTTGCGGAGGGCAATACCGGTGGCGGCACCGGCATGATCACCTATGGCTTCAAAGGCGGCACGGGGACGTCGTCACGCGTGAGCGGTGCCGGAGACCAAACTTATACCGTTGGAACACTGGTGCAGGCCAATCACGGCATTGGCGATTGGTTGACGGTGTGCGGGATACCGGTTGGACGTGAGCTGCATGGCGCGAGCAGCGGAGCGGAATCGCCGCCCGCGAAAACGGAACGCGGCTCGATCATCGTCGTCATCGCCACCGACGCGCCACTGGCGCCGCATCAATTGAAGCGCCTGGCGCGGCGCGCATCCATTGGCATCGGCCGCAACGGCACGCCGGGTGGCAACAGCTCGGGTGACATCTTCCTGGCGTTCTCAACCGCCAACACGAGGCCAATGCCGCACCGCGCACCGCCTGTTATGTCGATTGAGATGCTCAACGACGAGTTGCTCGACCCCATTTATTTGGCAGCCGTCGAAAGCGTCGAAGAAGCCGTGCTGAACGCCATGTGCGCTGCCGAAGATATGGGCGGCACCGTGCATGACCGGGCGCTCGTCCGCGCGCTGCCAACTGCCAAATTGATCGAAATTTTGCAGAGGCATGGGCGTATCAAGCGCTGTTAGAGAGAAGCAGCTGCCAATGATACGCAAACAGTTGGTCATTGCGGACCGGCTGTTGATCGACATGCAGAAATCCGACGCCACTTACGCGAAAATAATGTCTTCGTAATTGGTGAAGTGGAAGGCGTCCTGATCGACGCCGACGAGGGTCACAGTGCCTGAACCGTAGTCGATTTCTGTCGACAACAGGCCGTTGACGAACACATCGGAGAAGAATAGATCGAATTCGCTGAACGAACCGGTGCCTCTGACATCAATGTAATCAATACCGGGATCGAAGTCGTAGACAATGTCGTCGCCGTTGGCGAAATTGAACTTGAACACGTCGATGCCTGTGCCACCGGCTAACGCATCGCTGCCCGTGCCGCCGTAAATCAAATCATTGCCAGAGCCGCCGCTCAGGAAATCCTGGCCTGAGCCGCCGATCAGAGTGTCGCGGCCGGTGCCTCCATAAATATCATCATAGCCCGAGCCGCCGTCGAGCCTGTCGTTTCCAGAGCCACCCGACAACAGATCGTCTCCACCGCGGCCATATAGCGTATCGTTGCCGCCGAGGCCGTATAGGCTGTCGCCGAACGACGTACCCAAAATGGTATTGTTGAAGTCGTTGCCTTTTTTGAAAGCCATAACCTGCAGTCCTCAAGTGATTGCGCAACCGCTGCTGCGCGGCTCGGGCCAGTCAGTGTCAAATTTTGATTGAACGGTGGCTGAACGGGTTTCTGGGTTTTTGTTCATGTTGAGCTTGAGACGGCCAAGTTGCCCACAGGCTTCGCAGGCGGCCCCTATCGGACCAATTCTGCCTTGTTATAAGCAACACGAAGGCTGAGTCGTACCGCCATGACCGGGCAAGCGAGCGAGGGCAAAATGGCTAAATCTAGAGTTGTAGGGGAGATATCTGACATGGCAATCAAATCACCGGGCATTATCACGTTTATGCTGTCGGTCATTCTGACGGTGCTTGCCCTGGTCACCAAATTCTACCCCGAAGCAGAAATCCCGTTCATCACCAGCAAAGAATTCTGGGTCTTGTTGATCGCTCAGATCGTTCTAGTGTTCGGCTGTATTATGCGCGGGCTCTGAACCAATTTAGGATTGCCCACTGTCGATACGGGGCCTCACCACTCCACATAACTACTGGCAATGCACAACGCTGTTTGATGCGAAGCATCCGGCGTGAGGGAATGCGCGGCCCTGCTTCACGGGACCGCAGCGAAATTTGATTACAGATTGCGCGCCGGTCCAGCTCAACTCAATGCGCGTTTTCCGCTTTAAGCGGAGTTGTTTGTTGTTTGCAGTGCACACTCGCACACCTAAAAACGCATTGCGCTGCAGCAATAATCAGGACAGTCAATTCAGCGTTATCACACGATGCGGACGATGTGTGTTCAACTGTCGCGCGACGGCTGAGGTACTAGCTCAAACAAGAGTTTTTGTTAGGCTTTGCGAATACTATTGGCCAAGGACGCTTTCACCGATGACGATGAAAATGAGATTGGTTCCAGATGAGGCAGAGCGGCGCGTACGAAGCACAGCTCGCGGGATTGTATTCGCTTTGGCTTTGACGGCCGTGACGATGCTCAGCCTGTTCGCCGCCACCTCTCAACGTCCAAATTCAGAAACGGCTTCAAATCGCGGGGTTGGCGTAAACTAAGGTATTAGAAGCAATATGGCCGTCATGCATGATCAATGCTGAGGCCAAGCAAATCCCATGTCGTTTTCATATGAACTGGTAGCGGGGCCACCACATCGATGTGCCCGCGACCCGATGGGTGCGGAATGCGCAAGCGGCGGGCGTGTAGGTGCAGTTTCGGCTCCATATTTTCGGCCGGCAGCGCCATTCCACCTTCATATTTCGGATCGCCACAGATCGGGTGGCCAATAATGTCCATATGCGCGCGCAACTGGTGCTGTCGCCCCGTAATCGGTGAAAGCTCGACCCACGCCGCCTTGCGGCCAACACGGTCAATAACCCGATACTCAGATGTGGCGTGCATGGCCTTGTCTTGCTCGCCAGGCTGGGCCTTTCTGACCCGATCGCCATCGGGACCACCTGCTTTCACGAGGGCAGCTTCGATGCGGCCTTCGTTCGGGTGGGGCACGCCTTTGACTAAGGCCCAATAGGTTTTAGATGCTGCGCGGGTCTGGAAAATACGGGCGAGCTTGGCGGCGGCATTGCGGTGCTTAGCAACCAGCAGCACGCCAGTCGTATCCCGGTCGAGCCTGTGAACCAGGCGCGGCCGGTCACCGAAACGGTCCTGCATTCCGGCCAACATGCCATCGATATGACGTTTCGTGCCGGTCCCGCCCTGTACGGCCAGGCCATAGGGCTTGTTGAGAACCAGGACGTCTTCATCTTCGAAGATGATCATCTTTTCGATGGCGTCGCGGTCGCCCTTTGAAACCAAGAGTGCAGCTTTTAGCGCCGGTGACGTAATCTCGTTCTTCGGCAGCCTCACAATCTTAGGGACACGGATTTGAGAGCCCACCTCGAGCCGGACATTGGCTTCGACCCGTTTGGCATCAACCCGGACCTGACCGGTACGCAAAAGTTTTTGCAGATACGTGTAGGAGACCTCCGGGAAATGCGCTTTGAACCAGCGGTCCAGCCTCATGCCGGCGTCTGGTTCCTGTACTTCGATGGTTTCAACCGGATTGGAACCGGCAGCCGGTTCAATGCTCATGCGCCAAGTCCAATCCGCGTCAGCCAAATTCCAGCGATCAGCGCCAGAAACGATAGTGCCACCGAGCCAACGACGTAAGCGATCACCTTAGGCGCCAGTATGGCGCCGCTATCACCAGTCATGAGCGTCAGGATATCGAGAGAAAACGCTGAGAACGTCGTCAATCCGCCGAGAATGCCGGTGGCTAGAAACGTGCGCGCTTCAGGCGATCCGCCAAGCCGCTCGCTCACATAAACAAAAACCACGCCCATCAGAAACGATCCTACAATATTGACGGAGAACGTCGCCCAGGGAAATGCGGTCACGCCATGCGAGGTTTCCGGAACGCGAGCGGCAAAAAATTGATTCACGAGGAACCTCAGCCCGGCGCCAATTGCACCTCCAGCTGACGCCAGCACCAATAGTTTCATGTCCCGCCTCATTTCGCTTCGAGCCCTATACGCCGGGCGGCGGCGGCCGGGAAGGGGATTGGACGGTGCGCGACCAGAGTGCCGCGATGTCAACGCAGCCGGCGGCTTGGTTAAGCCTTCACTTGACCGGCTTCGAAGCTTTAGGTGTGCGATCAAAAATCCCGCCAACCAGCCAGCCGGCGATCCAGCCCGCTACCGCGCCTAGCAATGGGATCACAATCATCAGAATTGCATGCATATCCTCGACATCATCGGGGCTTTGGAACTTAGTGCCAGCAATGATATCCGATGTAATTTGCGTCGAAAACTGCGCGGCGACAAACAGCCCGGCGAGGACAGCACAGACGATAGCGAGGACGTAGCGCATGATACGTTGGACCCTATTTGACTTCCCAAAACCAGATCTCGCTCGATTCGGCATAGTTCGAATAATAGCCAGCCCAACTGAACCACTCGAGCAACCATTTGGCCGATGACCGATAGCCATTCCAGACATCAATATGATCGCCAGTTGCTCTATCGGAATCTTCGGTCCGGTGCCAATAATCTTGGAAGAAGATGATGCCGGTGCGCCCGAATATCTTCGGATAGAACTCGGCGGCGTCGGGGCCTGAGAACTTCTCAAGCGGACCAAGATCTGAGATTTTCGAATTCTTTATGGCATGTGCCAAGGCCGACGCATTGATGAAATGCATATCATCGAGTGGATGCACGCTGCAGTATGCACAACGGCCAAGCTCAGACGGTTGAACGCCGGCACGGCGCAGCGCAACACCCATGCGGATCGCACACTGATTGGCGAATACGGGATAACCGGCTTGGATGGACTCGCCAGCAATGTTGACCAGATCATGCGGGGCCACGCACGGCAGTTTCACGCTTTCGTTGATCGGATGCCCGCGCCACAAATCGACGAATTGAACCATCGCGGTCGTTCCCTTTTACGCGCTGCCCCGGCCATTTGGCACGAGTATAGGCCGCCTTGGCGCGGTTTGGCCAGAGGACGTTGCTAGTGTTCTGGCCTGGGCTTGGGCTTAGTTTTCGCTGGCTTTGGCGGCGGCGGTGCCTTCGGCTCCTCGGCCGGCGGCTCATAGCGTGGGAACACGCCCTGCGGCTCAGGTATGGCAGTGCCAGGTACAAGCCTGCCCGTTGGACCTAGCGCCGAAAACTGCCGGGCCGCGCCTCGGCCCTGAACCAGCAAATCGAGCAGCGCCGAAGCCTTGTCTGGCATTACCGGTTGAATGTGGATCGCGAACTGGCGCACCAATTCGGCAGTCACATACAGGATCGTGTTCATGCGGACCGGATCAGTCTTTTTCTTGGCCCAAGGCTCTTCGGCGGCGAAGTAGCGATTGGCATCAGCAATCACCGACCAGACCGCATCGAGGTAGCGCGTTACGGCCTGACGGTTCATCTCCGAGCGAACGGTTTCATATAGCCCGTCAGCGGCGGTTAAGATCGCCGTGTCTGCTGCTGTAAAGTCACCGGGCTCCGGAATTTTGCCGTCGCAGTTCTTGAAGATCATCGACAACGAGCGCTGCGCCAAATTGCCAAGATTGTTAGCGAGGTCAGCGTTGATGCGATTGGAAATCGCATCTGGCGAATAACTGCCGTCTTGCCCGAACATCACTTCGCGCAAAAAGAAATAGCGCACCGCATCGACGCCATAGGCCTGGATCAGATCAAACGGATCGACGACGTTGCCGACCGACTTGGCCATCTTCTCGCCTTTGTAGAGCACAAAGCCGTGTGCAAATACGCGCTTTGGCAATTCCAAACCAGCTGACATCAGGAATGCTGGCCAATAGACGGCGTGAAAGCGCACGATATCCTTGCCGATGACATGCACATCGGCCGGCCAACGCGGCCACGCTTGAGATATTTCATCCGGAAAGCCGGCAGCCGTCAGATAGTTTGTCAGCGCGTCGACCCACACGTACATGACATGCTTTGCATTGCCCGGCACCGGAATGCCCCAGTCGAGCGTCGAGCGCGAAATCGACAAATCCTCAAGCCCCATGCGTACGAAGCTTGCGACTTCGTTGCGCTTTTCAGGCGGCAAAATGAAATCTGGATTGGCGTCGTAGTGCGCCAGCAGCTTGTCTTGATAGGCTGATAGCTTGAAGAAATACGTTTCTTCCTCATTCCACTCGACCGGCGTGCCGGTTGGAATGGCGTAGCGCTTTGCATCGTCGCGAAGTTCGGTTTCGCTTTCGTTGTAATAGGATTCGTCGCGTACAGAATACCAGCCGCCATACTTCTTGAGAAAAATATCGCCGTTCTTTTCCATACGCTTCCAGATCTCAGCTGACGCCTCGTAGTGCCGCGCCTCGGTGGTGCGAATGAAATCGTCGTTCGATAAATTGAGCGCCGCCGCCATCTCGCGAAACCGGCTTGAGTTGCGATCAGCCAATTCGCGCGGCGTCATGTTTTCTTTGGCCGCGGTCTGCTTCATCTTGAGGCCGTGCTCGTCGGTGCCGGTTAGAAAAAACACCTGCTTGCCGTCGAGGCGCTCAAAGCGTGCGATCGCATCGGTCGCAATCGCCTCGTAGGCGTGGCCAATGTGGGGCGCTCCGTTGGGATACGAGATTGCCGTGGTGATGTAAAAAGGCTTGGTCATTTCAGCTTTCGGATTTGCCGGATCGATTGTTGAAACGCTGACTAGCCCGCATGGACCGGGCTGGCAACGGGGCAGCAGAAATCGGCCACTTACGTCCGTGCGATGGCTTCCAACCGCGCGAACGTTTGCAAAATGAGGGTTTTTTTATCGAGATTGAGAGCGTCGGTCGTGGCTTTATCCGCGTTGAGCGTTTCCCAGAGACTTGCCCAGCCGGGAAGTTTAGCGGCGCCGATCAGCCGGGCCCCGAGGGCGATATCGTCGGCACGCCCCTGCCCCGTCGCCTGCGCCCGGATGATGCGCGCCAGCAGCCCGGCCAGCAAATGTGCCATGAGCTCATATTTTTTCTCCGATGCCGGGCTCGACACGTCATCGGCAAGCGCGTGCACTTTGGTCCAATCAACGCCGGGCAACGCGGCGATCAAACCATGGATGCGCTTGTAAAGCTCAAGCCCGCCGGTGGCGTGGAGCGCTAAAACGCGGCGCACACTGCCACCCGACAAGCGCTCCAGTGTTGCCCAGTCTTCGCCAGCTGGAACGGCGGATGACACATCCTCGCTGCTGGCAGCGAGAGCTTGCGTGACGGCTTTGCGCAACGGCTCGCTGTCGAGCGCCGCCAAGTCAAGCATCCGGCATCGCGAGCGGATGGTCGGCAATAGGCGTCCCGGCGCCGGCGACAGCAACAGGAACACTGTCTGCTTCGGCGGCTCTTCTAGCGATTTCAAAACCGCGTTGGCGGCGCTGCCATTCATATCGTCGGCCGTATCGATGAGCACCACGCGCCATTGACCGGTTTCGGCGGTCAACGTCAGGAACGAGCGCAAGCGGCGCACGTCATCGACCGGAATTTCCGTTTTGAAACGCTTGGCCTTTTGGTCATACGGGCGGCGGATGACCAGCAAACCCGGATGGGACAGCGCGCCGACCTGCCGGTAGGCCGTGCTAGTTGGGGGCACGTCCAATGTGGTCCCTGAAGAATCGCGCTCCTCAGGTTTAGCCAGCAGAAACCGCGCCAATCGATACGCGAATGTGGCTTTGCCGATGCCGTCATCGCCCGTGATCAGCCAGCCGTGATGCAGACGGCCGGAGTGAAAAGCCTCGGCAAAACGAGCCTCTTCCGCCTCATGCCCGTAAAGCCGTGCGGTCATGCGGGGATGAGGAAAGCCGTCAAGCCGGTCTGACTCGGGCGTCTCTTCAATCTCGGTCATGGCGACGGCGCGGGCCATCTTAAGTGGCCTCGCCCAATAGCCGCACAGCAACCGCGGCCCACACTGCGCGTTCGACTTGAGCTGGATCGACTTGGCCGTCGATCACCGAACAACGGTCTGGAGCGTTGCGTGCTATATCGAGGAATCCATCGCGCAGTTTGTAATGGAAATCCGTCGAGCGCGACTCATAGCGGTCCGACAATAGCGTCCGAACTTCGCGCGGAACAGGCTTATCAGTTTCTGACGGTGGCTTGGGTTCCGGCTTCGCTTTGGCGCGCGCGCGCAGTTCGGCGCGTAACAATCCGAGGTCAGCTGGCACATCAATGATGAGTGTTAAATCTGGAATGTTGGCACCGACGACGATCAGATCCAAAGCTTCGACAATCTTCGGGCTCAGCGTTCCGGCAAAGCTTTGGTAAACGCGCGTCGAATCCGAAAACCTGTCGCAGATCACCCAGGTGCCGCGATCAAGTGCCGGGCGAATGACGGCGTCAAGATGATCGGCGCGGGCGGCGTAAAACAGCAGCGCCTCAGACAGCGCCGAATGCGGCGGCGTTTCCGGATCAAGCAACAGCGCGCGCAGCTTTTCGGCGAACGGCGATCCGCCGGGCTCGCGCGTTAACAAGACGTCGACGCCACGCGACGACAGCCGCTCAGCCAACAGCTTAGTCTGGGTCGACTTGCCCGAGCCTTCGCCACCTTCAAATGTAATGAATTTCCCGCGCGCCATTGTTTGCCCAGATTGGGATCGCCCACCTCACCCGGGTCCAGTTTAGCCCGGATTTAGGGCCAAGTGGCAAGCATTGGCGCCGATCAGGCCGCCCGGCGGCGCATCAGGAACAAATGCCGCACAGAGATCGCTAGAACGACGGCGGCTCCAGCCTGGTGGGCGATGCCCAAATGCAGTGGAACTGCCCAGAGGAGCGTGACAATCCCCAGCATTGCCTGCGCACTCACTGCGGTCGCCAGTAGAAGTGCTGACTGCCGGAGGACTGGGTCGGCGATCAACCGCATCACCGACAGTGCGTGCCAGATGGCGACCCCGAGGACCAAATACGCGACCAGACGATGGTTGAATTGCACCGTTGTCGCGTTGTCGAAAAAGTTAGCGAGCAACGGTGACATTGAAAACAGATCGTCCGGCAGCACGGCACCATTCATCAGCGGCCACGTGTTGTAGTGGAGCCCAGCCTTGAGGCCGGCAACAAAAGCACCAAGCGCAACTTGCAAGAAGACCAATCCAACAATCCAATGCGCTGTTCTGATCGGCATCGAACGCATCACTGCAACTGGTGCCCTCGAAGGGGTGGCATACTTCCCGTGCTCGAGTGCGAGTACCACCAATAAGCTCAAGAGCAAGAACGCGACCGAGAGGTGCAGTGCGAGACGATAGTGACTGACATCAACACGGTCGACGAGGCCGGACTTGACCATGTACCAGCCTATGGCACCTTGCAGTCCGCCGAGCGCGAGCACCGCCAGCAACTTTTTACCCATGCCGGGCTTGAGTGCGCCTTTCACCCAGAAAAACGCCAATGGCAAAGCAAACGCCATACCTATGAAGCGGCCCAGAAAGCGGTGCGACCACTCCCACCAGAAGATCGGCTTGAAGCCCGCGAGAGTCATGTTTTTATTAACGAGGTGGAATTCGCTCGACTGCTGATACTTGGCAAACGCCGCCTGCCAATCGGCGTCGGACATCGGCGGCAGCGCGCCCAGGATCGGCTTCCATTCGGTGATGGAAAGCCCGGAATCGGTCAGTCGTGTCGCCCCGCCAACGCCGATCATGGCCAGCACCAGCGCGGCGACAACCCAAAGCCACGCCCTGACAGCATGGTCCCAGGCTGTGGACTGCTCCGTGGCGGTCAAGTTCGCTACAATCAAGTTCAGGGCCTCACCTAATTTTCGGCAATTTCTAAGTTCGTATTTCAGAGGCATGTCCCCATGCCACGCACCCGTAGGGCGTCAATAGCCCGCCCATTTTGCTGGGCGCGCGGCGACACTCGTTCCTCGCGCTGGCCGCCGTGCGCTAAGAAAGGTGCAATACGCCCCGGCCACCGCCGGGTCTATTGCACCCTACGGATGCACGCCCTGCGACCCAGCTGGAGCTCGCCTATCACTTCGGATGTGATAGGCAGATGGCTAAACTGGATCAATCGGACAGGCCTGCACCAATCAGCGCACCCGGCCCGTGTAGAGGCAAATGCATGACTACAAGAACGCGCAAACTCGTTGGTACGATCATTCTGGTGGTGTTTTTGGCGATCTACGCCTTGCTGGCCATGGTCGCGGCCACAGCGGCCCCCATCAATGGCAACAAGTTTGCGGAACTGATCTATTTTATGGCCGCTGGCACCATCTGGGTCATCCCGGCAGGTATCCTGATCAAGTGGATGCAGAAGTCTTAATTCGCGCCAGCCACCGCCTGACGACGCAGCACTTCCTCGCGCAAAATTGTGAGAAAGTTCGGAATGTCCTTCATCAAGGCGTTGCGCACCAAAAGGCCTGGAACCAATGCGCTGAAACCAACACGGGCTTCGTAATGAACGCGGGTCTTTGCACCGTCGGCCAGTGGCTCCAG
>JANNFX010000230.1:0-12523 GCA_031380225.1 Hyphomicrobium sp. | reverse complement strand
AATTCCCGCAAGCACGCGCGCGCTCGTCGGGCCATGTGAGCGTGTCACGCGATAGCGGTCATGAATGTGAGGCGGCCCGTCGAGGCTTACGCCGACGGAAACATGCCATGTCTTGAAAAGTTCGATCCAGCTATCGTTGAGCAGCGTCGCATTGGTTTGCAGTTTGTGGCTGACGGTCGAGGCGTGCAGCTCGGTCTCGATGGTCGCAAAGGCGCGCTCATAGAAGTCCACGGGCATCGTGAGCGGCTCGCCCGCGTGCCAGAGCACCTCTGGATTGTCCGCGACGAGTCCGTCTTGCACGAGAAGTTTGCACGTCGTGCCAGACGGCCTCGTCGCGAACAATCCAGAGGTCCTCTGGCACGCGGGCGAACCGCTCACGCTGCCCGTGGACTTCTATGAGCGCGCCTTTGCGACCATCGAGACTGAGCTGCACTCCTCGGCCGTGACCCACAAGTTGCAAACCAATGCGACGCTGATTAGCGATCGCTGGATCGACCTCTTCAAGACATGGCATGTCTCCGTCGGCGTAAGCCTCGACGGGCCGCCTCACATTCATGACCGCTATCGCGTGACACGCTCACATGGCCCGACGAGCGCGCGCGTGCTTGCGGGAATTTCGAGACTGAAACAGGCGGGACTTGAGCTCAGCGTCATTTGCGTCCTGACCCGGGAATCCATCGGCCACCCTGAAGAGCTGTTTGCCTTTTTCGAGTCGATTGGTGTGGATACGATCGGCTTCAATATCGACGAGGCAGAGGGACCGTACCTTCACTCCTCCCACGGCGATCGGGACTCTCTGCCGATATTCCGCCGGTTTCTACGGCGATATTTTGAGCTCGTCGTCTCCGGCAACTCAAAGCAAAATGTACGTGAATTGACCAGAGGTCTGCGAAATGTGTTCCAGAAGTCGATCAATTGCAGCGACGAGACGGTTCCCATCCGGGTTTTGACGGTCGGACACAGCGGGGATTTCGGAACATTCTCACCTGAGCTCTTCGGTCTCCACCATGCCGAATTTGGTCAACTGATTTTCGGCAACGTCAGCGATCCTCGCGCATTTCGAAATTTGCCGGGTGATCCCCGGTTTCTGCGGGTTCTTCAATCGATCCATCACGGCATCGAGGCCTGCGCGAAGACCTGCAACTACTACGAGTCCTGCAAAGGCGGCTTGCCGTCAAACAAGCTCGGAGAGCACGGCACGTTCGAGGCAACAGAGACGATGGCCTGTAAGTTCAAGTGTCAGGCCGTCACCGATGCTGCCGTCGACCTGTTGCTTTCGGGGGATCTGCATGCCTCGCGTTGACGGCAATGCAGCAAGGCTACCTATGTCGTACGTCGCCATTTTTAGAACGGCAGCTGCTGGTGCCAAGCATAAGAAAAAATTCAAACCGGCGCAAACAAATGCCACCCCCAAACGCAAAAAGGGCTGCCTTTCGGCAGCCCTTTTCGTGATCTGATTTTAGAAATCTGACCGCCTAAGCGGCATCGGCTCTTGGAACCGTCGATTTCTTATCCTCCTCAGAACCCATCCCCGATCGCAATGCGATGCCGATGTATCTAACGCGTCCTGCAACTTTAGCCTTTTGTACGCCGAGTTCACCAAATTCACGTCCAAACGTCGGCAATGCAAGGGGCTCTTTAGTCTGCTCCTCACACCAAGAACAATAATCTTCGTACAAGGCTGTTGCAGTCAAGCTAGACCCATCATGGGTTTCGACATTCTCCTTATAGAAGCGCTCGACATCCGTTTCGGGAGCAACGAGACGCTGCGGCTGGCTTTGCTTTTCAGCAGCAGGTGCAGCAATCGACCTATTGTCGTTTGCACCTGAACGCGGCTTGGCAATTTGAACAGGCGCCGGTGCAGAGACCGGCACTGCCACCGCTGCCGCAGCGGTGTTGATGGCGACCGTTGCCATTTTCGGTGCAGCAGGGGCATCACGGTCATAAAGACGCCAGGTGCTGAAGGCCACGTAGAGGCCAAAACTCGAACCAATTTCGAGCAGAAGTGCGACGAACAACGTCAACGCAACCTGAATCTTCGCCTGTTCCATACCCGTCAAGCGCGCGAATATCGCAGCTTGCGGATCGGCTTCAGCGACAACAGTCTGACCTGAAGCGCCGCCAAGTTTCGCCGAAACTTCAGCGATGCGGGTTTCAAGAGTTTGTGCTTCTTCAGCGGACGCTTGCTCTGCCGTCAAGGCGTGATAGCCTTGGCAGAAGTCGCGGCCCTGTTTTCCGGACACATCGGTGCAACCCGCGGTCCATTTCCAGGCGCGCTGGTTCTTGGTGTTATCGATGTCGGCCTGGACAGCTGCCACAGGACGATGTTGAGGCACCCACGACAACTGTTCTTGAGCGCGCTTCAGGTCTGCACGAAGGTCTTTGTACTGGTCAGCCAAAGCTGTCCGTTGACCTGCCGTATCCATCCGGTCTTTTGCGACCTGACCGATAGCCGATGTGGTCGAATACCCGGCAACCACGATCCATAAGACCGTTGCGGCGGCCATCTGCGACCACATCCGATTCCGGTATGCAGCGAAGAAAAAAAACGGCATCAACGCCTTGAAACAATCAGCCGCGACTGACGCCGCGCCTAAAATCATGCCGTCAAACTCAGTCGCACCAAGACCGTAACCGAAACTAAAGTTCAACGCGGCTGAAACGGCGAGTAACACGCCGGCCGCGAGAACACCCAAAGCACCTAGTAGGTGTCTCATTTCCCTCTCCATTGCGGGAGAGCCGAACATACGAAGAACGAATTTGTGGCTCCGTCGACTTCTTCTGGGTGAGGACCCAATTCCAGCTGACACAAAACAGGTTGCCGATACGTACCGTCATACAAACACATCATCCGTGAGCCCCAGCGCGGCCATTGCCGGCTGGCAGACGAAGACGGTCAAAATGTCAGACAACACCAGCCAGACAGGCACGTTGAACCAGAATTTCGCACAGTTTCCACCGTCGCTGATGTTTGGCTGTCGATAACTCAGTTAAACATGCTGGGCGTAAAAGTGACTGAAACGCAACACGCCCCCTCCGTTGCAGACGCTAGGCGATTCGAAATCTTTTGTTAAGACTTTCAAGCTCGTGGCCCGTCGCGGACAGCTTGTGCGGCAATCCTGCACCACATAGGGTCGCCCTTTGTGTCGCGCGGATACGCAAGTTTGCCCCCAGGTTATGCACCGTTTACCCTCAACTCTACGGCGCTGATCCACAACCCAGTGCCAAAAAAACCGCAATACACGGACAATATACCGAGCTTGGGGAGCGCAAATGTCGTAGAGATATGCATAGGTGCTGATTTCCTTGCGCTCGGTGTGTATTGTGGTGCGACGCTAGCGGACAGTCCGTGCAAGCGTCACTGAGCAGTCGCAACCTGTGTGCGTAGCATCAGCCGAGTGTAGGGAGTGCCCCATGATACGGAAGGCTTTAGGATTTCTGTTGTTCGGAACCGGTTGCGCCTTTGCCTATTCCGCGTACCAGCATGCCCCTGAAGATCGCGAGAACAATCTCGCGGAAGTCACCCGTATTCTAACCAACCCTGGCGTCTCCTTAGGTGACGCCGGTGGCGCAGTCGCCCAACCTGCAGACCCACAATCTACAAACGTTGCTGCACGAACTGCAGCTCCGACGGACGCCGTGACTGATGCAATAGCAGAGCAGACTGCCGTTGCTGAGCTTCCACCGTCGACGGCAGCCTCAAGCACCACATCACAGTCACAGGGCTGGCAATCCTCGGTATCGAGTTCGGCTTTGACCTCGACTAAGCCGGGCGATAGTAGCGCCCGCTACGAACTCGTTCGCTCAATGCAAAAAGAATTGAAGCGGACTGGCTGCTATAACGGCGAAGCGCATGGCAGTTGGACCGGCAGTTCGAAGCGAGCGTTGCGCACGTTCATGGAACGCGTCAACGCGAAGTTGCCGGTTGATGAGCCGGATTACGTTCAGCTCTCGATGTTGCAGAGCCGGTCCGGTGTTGTGTGTGGTTCCGAGTGCCCGGCGGGGCAAAGCCAGTCTGGCGGTCAGTGCTTGACGAATGCAATCGTTGCACACGCTGCCACGTCAGCATCGGGCGCAAAGCCCGAAACAAGCGCGGCTGAAGGTTCAAAATGGAAAACTATCACAAAAGCGGCAGCGCCGGTTCCGGCTGAGAAAAAGTTGACGGTCGTCGCATCTGCAGAGCCGACTGAAGCCAAGGAAGTATTGCCATGGCAGAATGCGCCAACGGCAGTAGCGCCGGTGCAGCGCAAAGCGCCGCCGCCGGGACGAATGGCTATTGGGGCGCCGCTGCCCGAAGATGTCGTGGTGGCTGAACGTGCGGCTAATAACCAGGTGGCGAAAGACCTCGTTGCCCCACCAGTGCCAGCGACCCGCTCTACGCTCAGGCCCGCACTAAACTCTGACATCGCTGCCGAAACGCGACCGGCACCCGCAACCACAACAGGGCAAATCAAGACGGCTTCAATTAATGCGCCAAAGTCCGCGCTGGAAACCGCTGCTGATCCTGAGCCAGATCCATCCACTGCGCTAAACGGTTCGGCCCCCGTAACCGTCGATGACGGTACGCAGGTCAATGATAACACCAGTGGAGAAACCGTTGACCCCGCGGACAGGAATAGCGATACCGATGCGTTGATCAACAAACCGCAGGACAATTCCAAGCTATCTCAGCAGCGGTCGCGCGCCTCGGCCGCGAAACCGTCGACGGCAAAACCACGCGTAAAAGTGAGTCGCTATTACTATGCGGCGCCAAAGTTCTTCTCGGCACCGAAGGTTGTCTATAAGGCACCGTCACGCCGGACCTACGGTGCTAGCCGGCATAGCTATCGTTCGGTGCAGAGCCTATTCCAACATCCGCTTGGCCGCTTCTAGAGCCTATCCTGCTGCCGTTTCTGAGACGATCCAATCGAGGTAGGGCTGAAATCCTGCCTCGATTTTTATTGTGACGAGCGACGGCACTTCATAGGGATGCTGACCTTTCACCGCAGCTATAACGGCGTCAGCCAGCCCCGCCCGGGTCTTGATCAGCATCACTACCTCTTGAGCTTCCTCAATGGCGCCCTGCCACCGGAAGATCGAGGTCATGCCGGGCAGAATGTTAACGCAGGCTGCCAACTTCGCCGTAATTAACCCTCGACCCGCGTTGCGGGCGGTTTCCAGGTCTGGAAATGTCGAATAAATTAGAATCGGCTTGTCGTTTTCAGACATATTTGAAAGGCTTCCGCTATGCTGGCCACAGGAATCGCCTGAGGGATGGCATCAGGCATCGCATTCTTCAGCGAGCCGGATACAACCGAATTAGTGATCGTACGATCAATCGATTATCATGACCAAGTCCAAGACGAAATTCGAGCGTATCGCCTTCGTCTCAAGCGACGTGCCCGAAGCACGCGAGGCACTTCTGCGCCTCGAAGCGCAGTATGGCACCGTTCCGCCACAAGAAGCGCAAGCCATCGTTGCATTGGGCGGCGATGGCCTGATGCTGCAGACGCTGCACCGTTTTATCAACGACCGCATCCCAATCTACGGGATGAACCGCGGTTCCGTGGGCTTTCTGATGAACGAATATCACGCGGAAGGATTGCTTGAGCGGCTGCAGCAAGCAGAAATCAGCCGCATCCACCCGCTGGCGATGGTCGCCTACGATGCGACCGGCAAGGCGCGCAAGGCGCTGGCCATCAATGAAGTTTCTTTGTTCCGCGAGCGCCACCAAGCAGCCAAGCTGTCAGTTGCGATCGATGGCAAGGAACGGCTCGATGAATTGATCTGCGACGGCATTCTGGTCGCGACACCTGCAGGATCGACGGCCTATAATCTGTCGGCCTATGGCCCGATCATCCCGATCAATGCGCCGCTCTTGGCGTTGACGCCGATCAGTCCGTTCCGGCCACGGCGTTGGCGCGGCGCCCTGCTGCCCAACAAAGCTCGCATCTCGTTGAAGGTTCTCGAAGCCGACAAGCGTCCGGTCAGCGCGGTGGCAGACCACGTTGAATTCCGCAACGTTGTGGCCGTCGACATCGAGCAAGCTCGCAACATCGACCTCTACATGATGTTCGACACAGGCCACAACCTCGATGAGCGAATTCTGTCAGAGCAGTTTCGGTATTGAGCGGAATACTCACTGTAGGATTAGCTGAGCTCTTCGCGAAGCCCAACATCTGACTCGCTCCAACATTCCGCGGTTGACGCATGTAACATTACATGCTACTATTTTCCATGATAGAAAGTTTCCGCCACAAGGGTTTGAAGCGTTTCTATCTCCAAAATGATGCCCGCCTGCTCCCGGCCAGCATGGCCGAGCGCATCCGCGATATCCTGACCTTGCTTGATGCAGCAGTAACAATTGACGACATAAACCGGCCAACGCTCCGGCTGCACGCACTCAAGGGAAACCTCAAAGGGCTTTGGGCAGTTACAGTTCAAGCCAATTGGCGAATTGTGTTTAGGTTCAAAGATGGCGACGCTTTCGACGTTGATTTTCTAGACTACCACTGACAAAGGGCCCTGCTATGCCAATGAAATTCCCCGCCCATCCGGGCCGCCTTCTCAAGGCCGACATTGAGAGCCTCGGGCTTTCTGTGGCGAATGCCGCCAAATCTCTTGGCGTGACGCGTCAACAGTTGCACCGGGTTTTAAATGGCACGTCCGGGATTAGCCCGGAGATGGCGTTCCGGCTTGAAAAAGCCATTGGAACTTCAGCCGACACGTGGCTCAGAATGCAAATAGGTTTCGATCTGGCGGGCGTCAGAAACCGCGCCGCGGAAATTGAAGTCAAGAAATTTATAAAACGGGTGGCGTAGTCGATATCCCGACCACTTCGCCATCTCAAGCTGGTTGCGCCATTCGCCAGTGCGTGGATCGTAGTCCAGCAATTCACCGTTTCCATGATATAAAAAGCCAGTCATGGATCGCGACCCGGCCTAACTTAATGGCCTCGCGCACGGCCGGTTGGTGGTCATTCTCGGCATTTCTTCGGGCAAGCTGAATTTTCTCGCCTAGATCATATCCACTTTAACCCTTTTTTTGTCAGACAATAACGTTCCAATGAAGCGCCGGCAGTTAGAAATCCCTCATTGACGAGTGCCTCAAGGTGGAGTTTCATGGTTCTAAAGTCGATATCACCAACGCAAAGATCGTGGAAATGAACTCCGAAATTATCGTCGACTAGTTGTTGTGAATGATCAACAGCCAGCAATATGGTCCGCGCAATGGCTCTAGTCAGCGGGATTTTCTTTGTCGGAATTTTTGAGCGTTTGCGTTCAATTATTAGCGGAACTTGTTTCGGAAAATGCCGCTCAGCCTTAGCTCGAAATTACATTTTTTCACCATAGTTGCAGCTCTTGCCCGTGTGAGCTTTGCGTGAAAGCGGATTGTCATCAGTCACGGATCGGCCCTCTGAAATGAATTTGACGGCATGCTGTTAAATGATTTGACGTGTACGCGCAAGCTTAAGCCAGCTTTTCCCAATCAAAGCAGCAACCTGATAAATCGTGAGGGCAATTACCCCTTCGCCATCTCAAGCAGGTTGCGCCATTCGCCGGTGCGTGGATCGTAGGTCAGCAGCTCGCCCTGCTCCATGTTGTAAAGCCAGCCATGGATGGCGACACGGCCGGATTTGATGCCTTCACGCACGGCCCGATACGTAGTCAGGTTGTCGAGCTGAAAGTGAATGTGCGCTTTGATGGTTTCGAGCAACCGGCTTTCTTCGGGAACGCCGGCGGCGCGCACCAACACATGGGCTGGCCGCGTGTATTCGACCCAACGCCCAAGGTGTGCTTCCTGGTCCGGCGGAATCGTTTCGGCCAACGCCTGCATGCCGCCACACCCTGTGTGGCCGCAGACGACGATATCGTCGATGCCGAGGTGCCCCAAAGCGTATTCGATAGCTGCACCGACAGTGTCGTCGTCAGTGCCTTCGGGCGGCACGCAATTAGCGATGTTGCGAACTTCGAATAATTCGCCGGGTTCGGCGGAAGTTATCTGAGATGGCACCACGCGGCTATCGCAACAACCAATCCATAGCAGTTTCGGTTTCTGCTTTTTCTTGGCCAGCGCAATATAGAATTCACGGTCTTTTTCGAACTGCTGGCGGAAGCGTTGGTAGCCTTCAACGGCATCTGCCAAATCCAAATCGAGGGCCACGTCCGGATTGGTCACTGGCGGATCGATATCGGCAGTCATGACAGGTCCCTACAAACGCAAACAATATCTCGTAACATCATCCGCTGGCTGCCAGCATTTGTCCATCACGCTCTATGCTGATAGGGGCTTGAGGAAGGCGTCCCGGACCGAATGTGGCAGCCTCAACGGCTTTCCGGAGACGCTAACAAGCACCACCAACACTTCAACTTCGAAAACCGGCACCCCGTCACTGGTGATGACTTGGGTCAAGGTTACGCTCGCGCCGCCAGTGGCTTTGACCCGGGTTTCAACCAAAAGCACGTCGTCCATCCGCGTGGGGCGGTAGAATTCGCACGTCATCCGGCGAACTACAAAGGCAGCCGGTTCAAGGTTCGCGGTGCCGTCAATCATGCGGCGGCTGTCGGTGCCAAGGAGACGCAAAAAATCAGTGCGTCCGCGTTCGCACCAGCGAATGTAAGTCGCATGATAAGTGATGCCACCGGCATCGGTATCTTCAAAATAAACGCGCACCGGCAGCACATGGCCGCGGCCATTGCCGACTGCGATCAATCGCCCGGCAAGATCGGGCCATGTTTTTAGGGCCTCCGTCATGCTGTCAATAGACCTCCGAGTTCAACAATGACAATTTCTGGCGGCACGCCAAAGCGAACCGGTATGATTGAGCAACCGAGGCCACCCGAAACGATCAAATGCCGGTCCATGGCCGTCGAAGGGTCATCGTCGCGTTCGACAATGTGGCCGTAGGCATAGCGATTGCCGAAATGCGATGGCACAATCGGCGACCAGCCAAACATGCGAACCTGACCACCATGAGTGTGCCCCGACAGCGTCAGTGCCACGCGATCGGGGACGCGGTGAAAAATATCGGGCTCATGCGCGAGCAAAATTATCGGATCGCCGTCGCTGATTTTTGCGAGTGTGCCATCGAGATCATCAACGCCACGGCCGTGAAACGCAAGCTGATCCCCGAGCCCCGCAACCCAGAATGACTGACCATCTTTGTTGATGCGCTGAACTTCATTCTCATAAACTTTGATGCCCGCCGCTTCGAGTGCTTGGTGTGCGATTGTCGGGCCTTTGCCGCTCCTTTGCGCGCTGAGATCATCCCACCAATCATGATTGCCCATGATCGCGTGGACGCCAAGCGGCGCATGCAGTTTCGCAAGTTCGGCCGCCCACACATTCGAAGCAATCTGGCCGGTAATGAAATGATGTCCGGCCACATAATCGCCGAGCAAGAAAATAATATCGGCCTCGAGACTTTGCGTAGCATTGACGATCTGCCGGATGCGCTTAACGCCAACCCATGGCTCGCAAGCGTGCAAATCTGCGATGATGGCGGCCTTGAGTTTGAGCGAGCGCGGCCATTGCGGGGGCGTAAACACATACTCCTGAATCCTGAGCCGCCATGCCGGCTCAATGGCGAACGCATAGCTGCCAAATGTTGCAGCACCGCCAAGCGACGCGAGCGCGCCTTTCAGTAATCCACGGCGTGTGATCATAAGTACTTAGCTCAACTCTATGATAACAATCTCGGGCGGCGAGCCAAATCGCACCGGCACCGCGCTGCACCCGAGCCCGCCCGAGACAATCAGGCTACGATTGTCTTCGACAATGTGGCCATAAACGTATCGGCGGCCATATTTTGATGGGACCACTGGCGCAAACCCGGCGACGCGGACCTGGCCGCCGTGAGTGTGGCCGGAAACAGTGAGCGCTACGCGCGCTGGTACGTCGGGAAAAATATCAGGCTCATGTGCCATGAGGATAATAGGTGCTTCGTCCGTCACGAGTTTTAATGTGCCAGGCAAATCGTGGATGCCGTCATAGGCGACTTTTCCGCCGCGAACAAAAGCTTCGTGATTCTCGCGCTTTGGCCAGAACGCCCATTGATCGCCGAGCCCAGCAAGCCAGAACGGCTGACCATCTTTCTCAAGTCGCACGCATTGGTTCTCATAAACCGGGATGCCCACTGCCTTGAGTGCTACGCCAGCCTTTACCGGCCCAGCGCGCCGGTCCTGAACGGCCCGCTCTTCCCACCAATCATGATTTCCGAGCACCGCGTGCACACCAAGTGGCGCCTTAAGGCCAGCGAGCACGTTGGCCCAGTCCGCATGTGCGACCGGTTTTGAGTATTGTCCCAGTCGATAGCCGACGACATAGTCGCCGAGCAGCAGCACAGCGTCAGGCTCCAACGCATTGGTACGAGCAACGATCTGGCGCACGCGTTCAACGGACATCCACGGATCGCAAGCATGGAGGTCGGCGACAACCGCCAGTTTGAGTTTCAAATCCTCCGGCCAATTGGGCGGCGTCAAAGTGTACCGCGTGACGTTTAAGCGCCACAGTGAGGCAACGGAATAGCCGCCGATGCCAACTCCTGCTGCCGACATCGCCAACAGGCCCTTCAACATTTTGCGGCGTGAGATCAAACGGGCTCCTCGGACACTTTATGAGCCGGTTTTACTGCGGCTGCCCGGCGACCGGCCGGGTTCATCGTCAAGGTCCATGTCTGCATCAAACAGCGGCAGTTCATTGGCAGCACTTGCCCGTGACGGCCCAGACATGCCGAGATGTTTGTAAGCTTTGAGTGTCATCACACGGCCTCGCGGCGTGCGCCCGACAAAGCCTTGCTGCAACAGATAAGGCTCGACAATTTCCTCCAACGCATCGCGCGGCTCCGACAATGCGGCTGCCAGCGTCTCAATGCCAACCGGGCCGCCGTCATAGTTCCGGGCGATGCAGGTCAGATAGCGGTGATCGAGAGCGTCGAGGCCTTCGTTATCGACTTCGAGCATTTTGAGGGCTTTGTCGGCAACCTCGGCATTGATGATTGGTGCGCCGGCAACGGTGGCGAAATCGCGGACTCGGCGCAATAGCCGGCCAGCAATGCGCGGCGTGCCACGCGCACGCCTTGCGATTTCGCGGGCGCCGTCTGCCGAAATCGGCGCGCCAAGCACGCGGGCGCCACGGGTTACAACGGACTGTAATTCATCGATGGAGTAAAAATTTAGCCTGATCGGAATACCGAAGCGATCGCGGAGCGGCGTCGTCAGCAACCCAGCGCGCGTCGTCGCCCCGACTAGAGTGAACTTCGCCAGATCAATACGCACCGAACGCGCGGCCGGGCCTTCACCGATGATGAGATCGAGTTGGAAGTCTTCCATGGCCGGATAGAGAATTTCTTCGATGGCCGGATTCAAGCGATGAATTTCATCGCTGAACAACACGTCGCGTTCTTCGAGATTGGTGAGCAACGCTGCCAGATCGCCAGCCTTTGAAATCACAGGGCCAGAGGTGGCACGAAAACCGACGCCAAGCTCCTTGGCGACGATCTGCGCCAAGGTCGTCTTGCCAAGACCCGGAGGGCCGGCGAATAGCACGTGGTCGAGTGCGTCGCCGCGCGACTTGGCGGCCTGGACGAACACCCTGAGATTGGCCCGCGCCTGCTCCTGGCCGGTGAAATCATCAAGCGACTGCGGGCGGATCGTCGCCTCAAAGGCGTCGCTCTCGCTTCTTTCAGAGGTGACGATGCGGTCGGTCATCAGGGAATTTCGATCATCTACGGTCGCACAGTCTGTGACTCGCTGCTCTTATACCGGCATGGCTGATCAATGTTGATTTGGCAACCACAGATGTTCTTATTTTGTGCTGATGACTTCGGGCTCAGTTTTTTCAGCATCGAAAGCACGCTGGGCGGCCATGATTTCATGGCAATTGCCCTCGACCCATTTATCAAGAGCCCGGACCAACTCCGACAGACGCTGGCCCAGTGGGGTCAATCCATATTCGACTCGCGGTGGCACCTCAGGATATGCGATCCGGTAGACGAAGCCGTGTCGCTCCAGGCTTCTCAGCGTCTGGATGAGCATTTTTTCTGAGATGCCATCCACATGACGCCTCAAGTCGCCAGTTCTTTTGGAACTGTCTGACAACGAGTGAATGACCAACAGTGACCATTTTTCTGCAAGCAAACCAATAACGTTGCGAGACGCACAGCGCGCAGAAAAGACGTCGGCTTTCAGCATGTCGGGAACCCTGGGCTAGTTTCAAAATTGAACCCAATCTATACTTACCAAAAGGTAGGTACTATTTCAACAGAAAACGTGATGGTAAGGTGGTCTAGCTCGGGCTCATTACCAGGGCTGCCGTCGCAAGGCGTCCTTGGCCTTAAATCAGGAGACTTTGGATGAAGCTTTTCTATTCCCCCGGCGCTTGCTCGCTGGCTTCAAACATCATTTCGCGTGAGGTGAATATCCCGGTGACGCTGGTCAAAACCGACATCGGCAAGAAGACTTACGAAGGCGGCGGCGATTTCAGTAAAATCAATCCGCTTGGCTACGTCCCAGCGCTTCAACTCGATGATGGCTCCGTCATCACA
>JANNFX010000227.1:0-2714 GCA_031380225.1 Hyphomicrobium sp. | reverse complement strand
CTGGAGCGCGCGGCAGCGCAGCCGCTCGGCTTTGTCGCCAACGATTATGGCTTGGCGGTTTGGGGCTGGGGTGACCTAACACAAATGATCAGGGATGGCCGCATCAATCTGGCCAGCCTTTTCGATGAGGATATGCTCGGCGACGATCTCGATGCTTGGTTGGCCGAATCAAACTTGATGAAGCGAACGTTCCGGTTCGCAGCTGTTATCGCGGGACTGATTGAGCGCCGTCATCCGGGGCGCGAAAAGTCCGGGCGGCAGGTGACGATGTCCACAGATCTTATCTACGACGTGCTGCGTAAACACGATCCAGGGCATATCCTGTTAGAAGCGGCGTGGGCCGACGCGGCGACAGGCATGCTCGACATCCGCCGCCTCGGCGAGTTCTTATCACGCATCAAGGGCCGCATCCGGCATCAGGCGCTCGATCGCATCTCGCCGTTGTCGGTTCCGATCTTGCTCGAAATTGGCAGAGAGCCGGTGGCGCATTCGGGCGGCGACCACCTACTTCGTATGGCGGCCAACGACTTAATTGCTGAGGCAGGCGGCGAAGCCAATCAGGGCGCCGGACGAACTAAGCGGGGATCACATGTTCAATCTCAAACCTGAGCGGCTCGACGTCGGCGAGTTCAACGAGCAGCCGGTCTGGATTTGTGGAAAAGCGTTCATAGCTGATTATTCAGGCGCGCTCTACTGGCCGGCCGAAAAAGCGTTGATCGTTGCGGATCTGCATTTTGAAAAAGGCTCGGCGTTCGCGGAGCGTGGGCAGATGCTGCCACCTTATGACACCCGCGAAACACTGTCGAAACTTGCGGCTGCGATTGACCGCACTGAGGCTGCGACCGTGATTTGCCTCGGTGATAGTCTGCACAATACCGGCGGCGCGTCGCGCATGCAAAAGGCTGATCGCGAGACGTTGGCGATGTTGCAAGACAATCGCGAGTGGATATGGATCACCGGAAACCATGACCCGGAGATTTCCACACAACTCGGCGGTCACGTGTTTCCGGAACTGACCGTTGAGGGTATCACGCTGCGCCACGAGCCGAAGCGAGCTGGCGTCACACACGAGATCGCAGGACATTTGCACCCGGCCGCAAAATTGTCGATGAATGGCTACACACTGCGGCGGCCATGTTTCGTTGGCAATGGCTTGCGGCTCGTGCTGCCGGCGTATGGCTCCTTTACCGGCGGACTAAATGTACTTGATGAGGCCTTCACGCCGCTGTTCGCGAATGGCGGGCGATCGGTGTGGATGCTCGGTCAAGAAGGGCTCTATCCCGTTGCGCCGCGCTTGCTGCTCGAGGATTGATCAATCGGGAAGTGAAACCGCTCCCTGTTCGTCGAGCGGGAAACCTGGGTTCCAGGCCACTTCCCAAAGGTGCCCATCGAGATCGCGGAAGTATCCCGAATAGCCGCCCCAGATGGCATCTTGCGCCGGCTTGATGATTGTCGCTCCCGCTGCTGCGGCTTCTTTCATGATCTGATCGACATCGGTTTTGGAGCGGCCGTTATGCGCCAGAGTGATACCTGAAAAACCATGGCCGTCGTCCGCGACACCGGCATCGGCGGCCAACGCGCTACGTGGGTAGAGCGACAGCGCAATCGATCCGCATTGATAAAAGCGCACACTTTTAAGGCTAGCACACGAGCGCTTCCAGCCGAGACGTTCAAAAAAGGCAGCACTTTTGGCGAGATCGCGGACGCCAAGTGTGATCAGAGTTAGGCGTTGTTCCATGTCTTCGGCTTTTCTACCGGTGGATGTGCGTTTCTACTCTTGATGGCTTGTTTAGCCTGGAATGCCCCGGTCGCACTACTATTCGAGGGTGGCGCGCACTTCCGCCCTTGACGTCAAACTGTGCTGGTTGTTCAGTGATCGTTGGCTGACGGGTTACGCGGGCAGCAGCGCCGGATATTCGGGCGTCAATGATTGTGTCGGGGGCGGCTTACGAATGGCAAGCCCTTCAATTTTTGAGTGAAGCGCTGATGTCTCAACGAATTCGGTTTGGCCGGTGTTTGAGTTTGTACGCCGCGCTATGCGCCGTGACACTCATGCTGACAATCCCGGTCGCGCACGCCGATGATGATCCCAAAGTCGCATTCGAAGTCGTGCCAACGACTGGGCATTCGCAGGCCATAACGTCAGTCGACGTTACGCGCGATGGCTCTCGCGTCCTATCAGCAAGTTGGGACCAGGCGACCAAGATGTGGGACACGGCGTCGGGCCGCTTAATCCGCTCATTCTTGAGTGATGATATTGTCTATCAGGCGCTCTTCACGCCAGACGGCAATGGTGTCGTGACAGCCTGCGGCGATAAAAAAGTCAAAATATGGGACGCCAAGACGGGCGCCGTCGTCCACACCCTGAGCGGCCATAAAGACGGTGTCGCGGCAATAGCGATTTCTGGCGATGGCATGCAGCTCCTGTCCGGAGGCTTCGATCAAAAAATAATTCTGTGGGACGTCAGCCGGGAGGCCGTGATCAAAACGTTCGATGGTTACCCGTCCAGCAAATATTCGGTTTCGTTTGCGGCCGACGGGCGGCACGCAGCATGGATCTACAATGACGGGATTGCGATCCTCGATACAGCCACCTTGACCACGCGCAATTTCAATCCCAAAGCTCCCGAAGATCCCCCAGCAGCTCCCGGTGCGCTGGTGTTTTCGGCCGATGGAAATAGGCTGTACGTTGGTGAAACTGGTGGAGAAATTGG
>JANNFX010000183.1:0-16998 GCA_031380225.1 Hyphomicrobium sp. | reverse complement strand
TCGCCAACGACGCCAACTGCTTCGCCCTATCGGAAGCGGTTGACGGCAGCGGCGCGGGCCATCGCATCGTGTTTGGGGTCATCCTGGGCACTGGATGCGGCGGCGGTCTGGTGATCGACGGCCGGACCATCGATGGCTCGCGGGGGATAGGCGGCGAGTGGGGCCACAATCCGTTACCGTGGGCGACGCTATCTGAAACGCCAGGACCGCTATGCTGGTGCGGCCGTTTTGGCTGTATGGAAACGTGGGTCTCAGGCCCAGCGCTTGCCGCCGATCATCTGAGACATACTGATAGCGAACAAGTTGCCGAACATATTGCAGTGGCCGCCGCTCATGGTGATATCGACGCCCGGGCAAGCCTTGTGCGCCACGCTGAGCGGTTGGCGCGCGGACTTGCTCAGATCGTTAACATAATCGACCCGGACGTCATTGTGCTTGGCGGAGGGCTCTCAAAACTGGCTCATCTTTACGATGAGCTGCCGGTTTTGATGGCACCCTATATCTTCGCGTCGAATACCAGTGTTCTTATCCTGCCGCCGAAATGGGGCGATGCAAGTGGCGTTCGCGGCGCCGCGTGGCTGGCCCGCGAGCCATAAAAAAACGTGCAAAATTTAAGGTGCTACGGGTGAGCAAGGGGTTGGCTCAAGCATTACCAGCTCTTTCAATTTCCCCTTCATCGCATACTCGCCATAGTCGAGCACGATTTCGCTGGTGACGCCGTTTTCGTGGAAGCGATAGCTCATTTCATAAAGTGGTAGTTCGTCTTTGTGAGCGGTGTTGCCCTTGGCAAAATAACTGATCGACACTGGCCACGAGGGAACCTGATCCAATGCTTCGCCACCTTTTAATCCAGCCAATGACTTCCTGACACCTGGCGCTACGCGTTCGCCGATGATGGCTGACGTCGAATAGACCTTGGCGCCTTGTTCAGAGCCATCATAGAGATCGGCGGTAAAGTGAGACTTTCCGGCGCGAGCTGCATCAACCAACGCCGTGGAATGCTGCATTGGGAAATACACCTGACTGCCAAGTTCGAAGGTCTTCTTCTCAGGCTTCGCCAAATCGACCGATGGCACGTCACTGAGGCCATTTCGGAGCGCTGTGCCGCGCGCCTGTTCGGTCAACTGGTCATTGAGATATGTCGAAGAACTGAAACGCAATTTCTTTGCCGGTACGCCTTCCCAACTCGATGTGCGCAGATCGGTCGTCTGACTGCCGCCTTCGGAATTCGAAGTCACGGTGACGAACCGCATGTTCTGGGTGAAGCCTTCACAGGCGCTTCCCGTCAGTTCGTAGACGATCCGGCCGTTGACATCCGAAACGCCGGAGCCCGCAGACGTTCGATCGATCTCAAGCTGGTAGATGGCCCGATGGGGGACGAATGTCACGGGCGCCGTGACGACTTCGGCGCCAGCCGCGACGGTGGACATCAATAGCCCCGTCAACCCTGCAACCGTTGTCCGCAAATTCAGCATCTGGAAAGTTCCTAAACACGGCTGCCTTTAGGCTTATTATCCTGGATAAGACGGTTCCAAACGTGCGGCCGCTCGACACCACGGACACTAGCCTAGTTGGCCATCATTGCAAATTCTTGCCGTCCAGCACAAGAAAGAGATCGTCCGGGCCCCTCCCGGCATAACCAACACCAGGGAACACGGCGATGAGCGGCGAAATTGAGGCGCGATTGGAAAAACTTGGATTGACCCTGCCTCCCGCCCCCAGCGCGGTCGCGAATTACGTGCCTTTCTTGCTAGCAGGCGAACTGTTGTTCATTTCCGGCCAGATCTCAAAGGCCGCCGACGGCAGTATGGTTACGGGACAACTCGGCGATATCGTAGCTCTCGAGACTGGCCAACACGCGGCAAGATTATGCGCCCTAAACATCCTAGCGCAAGCCAAGATGGCGCTCGGCAGCCTTGATCGCGTCGCGCAAGTGATGCGGTTGACGGGATTCGTGTCGTGTGTGCCAAGCTTCAGTGATCATCCAAAGGTGATCAACGGCGCGTCTGATTTGCTGGTCGAGGTGCTCGGCGATAGCGGACGCCACACGCGGTCTGCCGTCGGCGTCGCCAGTTTGCCTATGAATGCAGCCGTTGAAATTGACGCGATCCTAAAAGTCCGCTCGTAATCCTTAAGTTTAAAACGCTGCTAGAGTTCGCTTACCCATGACCGTGTTTGACCGTTCGCAGTTCGTCCGCCCCATCGCCCACCGCGGCTTCCACAATCTCGACGCCGGCCGGGTCGAGAATTCACAAACCGCCTTTGAAGCTGCCATCGCTCATGGGTTCGGGATCGAGTGTGATTTGCGCCCTGCAGCAGGCGGGCTTCCTGTCGTATTTCATGATGAGACGCTTGAGAGGGTAACAACGGCCACCGGCGCCATCGCCGATTACAGTGCTGAAGGTTTGCGCCACGTTCGCTATCCGAAATGTAAAACGCCAGTCATGACCTTCGCCGCGTTGTTAGACCTTGTCGCTGGCCGGGTGCCCGTGTTGGCCGAAATCAAGAGCGAATGGACGCCGCCCAATCAGGCCTTCTTGATTGAAATTGCGCGCCTTGCCACTGCTTACAATGGCCCGCTCGCCTTGATGTCGTTCGATCCGGCAGTGATGGTGGTGGTGCGCTCGCTGGCGCCTGCCGTGCCGCGCGGACTGGTCTCGGGATCGTACAAAGACGGCAACGGCGAAACCTGGTGGGCGGACAAAATTGACACTGCGCGCGGCGACGCCCTGGCAAACTTACTCGAATCAGGTCCAGTCGATCCGGCGTTTTATGCCTATCACGTCAAGGATCTGCCGACGCCGGTGACACGCTATGCTCGTCAAGTTCTTGGCTTGCCGTTATTCACGTGGACGGTCCGGACTGCAGCTGACCGGGACACGACTGCCAAATGGGCTGACGCGCCGATTTTCGAGGGCGGGGAATAAAACGCTGCGAACTTAGCAAACGCGCCCGTTGTGCCGGCGAAGCGCGCATGGCAGCATGGGTCCATGATTGAAATCAAGAAACGCCGTTCGTTCGAAGATGGCCACGCCCGCAAGTTCCTGCTGATTGTCGACAATAGTCAGGAGGTCGAGAGCGCGACCTACTATGCCGCGAGCCGCATTGCGCACTCGTCGGGGTCGCTTGTCATGTTGTATGTGATCGAGCCGCAGACACATCAGCCGTGGGCTGGCGTGCGCCAAGTCTATATCGATGAGGAAACCAACAAGGCCAAAGCCCTATTCCGGTTGTTCAAACGCAAACTGCATTTGGCAGGTTTCGATGGCATCGCGGTTGAGGAACTCGTCCGGGAAGGCGCAACAGCTGAGGAAATCCTGAAAGCCATCGCCGAAGATGAAGATATCGCGATTTTGGTATTAGGCGCAGCCATCGATACCCAAGGCCCCGGACCGCTGGTCTCCGCATTAGCGTCGGGTCGCGCCGGGTTTCCAATTCCGGTGACTGTGGTGCCGGGGAATTTGGCGTTGGCCGATATTGTGGCGCTGGCTTAAGCGCTATTGATAACGTCACCGGGAGTTCGGGGGACACGTTATTTTTTTGTCTACGGATTAATTTCCCGCAGGTGAAGCAGGAAAAAGGTGGTCATTGTCGGGGGACACGATCACCATTGCTTCGCCATCGCATCATGTCCCCCAACAATGCGCCCCGTATCGCCCAACTCCTTGGGTCCGGGCTTGCGTGGTGCCAACGTGCGGCCGGTTTTGCGTTCGATGCGGCTTAAAGGAACACCTGGCGCGGGGTGCGTGTCCGATAACGCAATTGGTGAGGTGACGTTTGAGATGATGCGAACGGGTTGAGCCAGAGCGAGGATTAAACCGGCCGGGGACATGGGTCACTTGAACCCGAGATCGTGATCGGAACCTTACTCGCTAAGTTCATCAGGGCCAGCAGCCTCCGGCTGCACAAACAGGCCGGACACATGACTGCACTCAGGCAAGCGCAAAACTCTCAAAAAAAGTCCTTGCCAATCAGGCGCCGTCCACACATGTCCCCGAATTCAAAAAATTTGGAACTATGTCGTCGCACTCGGTGTTGCTCTGGTCCACGGGGTGAACAGAGAAGGAGACGTTGTTAATGAAAAAACTATCAATCGCCTTGCTCGCAGCTGCGAGCGCTGCTTGCGTGACCGCGAGCGGAGTTTCGGCAGCCGTCGTTTGCAATGACGACGGAGACTGCTGGCGGACCAAAGAAAAATACGAGTATCGCCCTGAGTTAAAACTCAGGATTTACGACGATAATTGGCGTTGGGAAGAAAAAGAAAATAACAAGTATCGCTGGCGCGAAAGTCGCAATGCGCGGGGGTACTGGAGCAAGGGCATTTGGCTCGAATTCTAGAGCGTTCTCGGCCGCCCTGATCGTGCCCCAAGTCAAAACTTTGTTCGGTGTCTGAACCTGCGGGTCTGACCTCGTGTGAGACACTTGGGATCCGACCCGCCGCGTCAAATCCCAAGTGGCAGACGCCCGGCACCACGGTCAAACGAGCAAATGAAATCACCTCAAAGAAAAAGGGCCAGACGCAAGCGCCTGGCCCCAAGTGCAGTCACTGATGCGGTCCGCCGTGGTGGTGGCAATCAACCAAAATGGCCCGCTACAGATGCCAGATCAACGAATGCGACTGTATAACAGATCACCCCCGCCGTCCTGATATCCCTAATCCTTCCATTGGCGGGCTTTCGCAACTAAAAAATCACGTAACACCTGCACTTTTTTTGACGTTTTGAGTTCTTCGGGGTAGACAAACAGGATTGGCAATGAAGGTTGTACGTCTGCGGTTTTTGTCAGCACCGGGATGAACTCGGCCTCGCCATCGCCCTCAATCATGTAATCGGGCAGCATTCCAATGCCAGCGCCGGTCATCACAGCGGTCTTAATGGCGACAACGCTGTTGACCCTAAGAGAAGGGACGCGCGGCTCTTTACCTTCCCGGCCCGCAGTTTCGAGCCAGCTGATAGCCGGCAAATGCTGCGACGGCTGACCACTGTACGATATAATCCGGTGGCCATTATCGAGTTCGGCAAGCGTATCAGGCTGGCCAAAGCGGCGGACGTACTGTGCCGACGCCAAGGGCCGCACTTTGGCGTTGAAAAGCGGGCGTCGGATCAGGTCGCCCTGGTCGGGCTCACGGGTCCAGATCGCAACGTCACCGGCCCGCATGGCAATGTCGATCTGGTCGTCATCCAGCATCAATTCGACGCGAATATCGGGATAAAGGTCGAGAAACTCGCGCATGCGTTGGGCCATCCAGACCGAGCCAAGACCAACCGGCGCGGAGATGCGGATATCACCTGATGGCTTAGTGGTCGTGTCGCTCAACAGCATTTCTGCCGTCTGCAATTTGTTCATCACGTCGCTGACGGTTTGGAACAACAGATCGCCTTGCTCGGTTAAAACAAGTCCGCGAGCGTGGCGATGAAACAGCGAGACTTTGAGACCTTTCTCTAACGCAGAGACTTGCCTGGAGACCGCGGATTGCGAAAGATGCAGCGCATCGCCGGCGTGCGTGAAACTTCCAGCGGCGGCTGCAGCATGAAAAATTCTGAGTTTGTCCCAGTCCATAAGGCCTCGCTCCAGCGGCGGTGTTATGCGCGCGCGGCTAATTGCAGCAAATGCAGAGGTGTCGGGATGACAACGCAGCCCCGCCAAGGTACTCAAGTTTTACCGCAGTGCAATATCGGCGCGACAAGCTGTACGTGGTTTTAGTTGGTGCCGGTCTTGTGTCAGTTAAGATCGAATAACGTGCATCCAGCGTTGGCGGGCTTTCCCGATGCGCGCAATTTAACATGTTCGAGGTCGTAGAATGTCATCGATTCGTATTACGATTGCCTGTTTCGCCAGTCTGTTTGTATTGCCGCTCGCCGGTTGCGACGGACCTGGCAACTCGGTGCCCGCAGGTCAAGCGTGGGAAGTCACCGGACTAGAGGCGCCCGAATCTGCATTGCCAGATTTGGCTGGCAAAGTGATCTATGTCAGCAATGTCAATGGCGCACCCGATGCCAAAGACGGCAACGGCTATATTTCAAAAGTTTCTCTCGATGGAAAAATGCTGTCCCAAAAGTGGGTCGTTGGCTTTGATGCGCCTAAAGGCCTGGCCTTGGCGGGTGGCAAACTTTACGTAGCCGATATCGACAAGTTGGCGGAAATCGACACCGCGACCGGCGCCATCACGCAACGCTATGATGCTAAGGATGCTAAATTTTTGAATGATGTGGTGGCGGCTCCAAACGGCGACGTCTATGTCTCCGATATGGTCACCAATTCGATCTGGCGGCTTTCGCAAGGCAAGTTCGAACCGTGGCTGCAGGACGAAGCACTGCTTAATCCCAATGGCCTTCATATCGAAGGCGAGAAACTGATCGTCGCTGCTTGGGGTAAAATGACCGACGGCTTCGCGACCAAAGTTCCGGGTCACTTGTTGCAAGTCTCACTCGCCGACAAGTCGATCCGCAATCTAGGCAACGGCAAGCCGGTCGGCAATCTTGATGGAATTGAGCCGCTCAATGCAGAGACATTTCTGGTAACCGACTGGATGTCTGGGATGGTGTTCAAGATCGCGCGCAATGGCGATGCCAAAGTGCTGATGCCGCTCGATCCAGGGGCCGCTGACCTCGGATATATAGATGCCGAGAAGCTCGCGATCATTCCGTTGATGAAGTCCAACAAGCTGATTGCGATCAAGGTCGAGTGAGGCGGTCATCCCTGCGCTGGCATTTGCGTATCCCGTTTCAATGAGGTCGCGTAGCGCTCCATGACCAATTTGAAGAATGTCAGTGCTGCTGCAGGCATATTCTTAGCTGCGATGTGTGGCTATCTTCTTGTTGGAAAACCGGTTGGGCTGTCAGCCGTTGCAGGTCTGTGCGGGTTACTGGCGATGATGTTGCTGGGGGCGGCTCTGGTCGCCCCAGAGACGAACCAGGACGGCACTCAAGACCAGTCCCGCTCGGAACTTACTCGACTGCTGAAGTTAGAGAACAGTCTGAGCCTTCAGGCCTTGGATGGCATCCCTGATCCTGCCGTCGTCCTCGACGCCTATTCACGTGTGATTGCCGCAAATGCTAACGCGCGCGATGTCATCCACTCCTTGCCGGGTGCGCCGATCACGGCTTCGATCCGGGCGCCCGGGTTGCTGGCGGCTATTGAACAGGCATTTCGAACCGGCAGCCAAGTCATTTCCGAATTCGAATTGCCCGCGCCCGTCGAGCGATCATTGACAGTCGTCGTGACACCGATCGATCATGATGCGGTGACGAAAGGCGTATCCAAAGTTCTGGTGGTGCTCCGGGACAAGACGGCGGAACTACAATTGGCGGAAATGCGCGCAGACTTCGTTGCCAACGCCAGTCATGAGTTGCGAACGCCGCTCGCCTCTCTGAAGGGCTTTGTTGAGACGCTGCAAGGCGCCGCTAAGGACGATCCCGAAGCCCGTGAAACGTTTCTCGCAATCATGCTCGATCAAACGCGGCGCATGTCGCGCTTGATTGACGACTTGCTGTCGTTAAGCCGGATCGAACTCAGAGAACATCTGCCGCCGCGCGATCGCATCGATCTTGTTGGCGTTGTCGAGAGTGCGGGGCAGACAATGTTGCCAATCGCGCAAGCTGAAGGCCGCAAGCTAGTGGTGCGGATTGCTTCAAGTCCGATTGAAGTCCGCGGCGATCGCGATGAACTTTCGCAGGTGCTGCAGAACCTCATTCAGAATGCCATCAAATACGGCCGCCCCGGAGGCTTAGTTGAGGTGAGTGTTGCTCTGACCAGTCGTGGAGTGGCCGTTAGTGTTCGGGATGATGGAATCGGAATTGCAACCGATCATTTGCCGCGCCTGACTGAGCGGTTCTATCGTGTCAGCGCCAAAGAGAGCCGTGAGCGCGGCGGCACTGGATTGGGATTAGCCATCGTCAAACACATTCTCAATCGCCACCGCGGCCAGCTTGAAATTCATTCGGAACTCGGCAAGGGGTCAACGTTTACGGTCGTTCTCGAGCCGTTGCCGCCCCACACCTAGATCAGGCAAAGCGCAATTCTGGCCGGCGCTGTGAAGCAGTTTCTAGTGCACGTTTTAAAACGACAACAAAAACAATGACTTAATCTGTCACAAAAGGTTTGCGTCGATCCCTTAGACAACACCTGCGGCAGACATATCGCCGTTGATGGCGTTAGGAGCGGCGTGCTCGTTTCTATTCAGCCTCGTTGCGGTTCGAGGGAGATGACAGCTTGAGCAAGAAATCAATTTTAATGGTGGCTGCAGTTGCAGCACTTTCGTCGGTCGCGGTGACCGGTCAGGCCCAAGCGGCTCGTGACCAAATCCGCATCGTCGGCTCATCGACGGTATATCCGTTCACAACGGCCGTTGCCGAACAGTTTGGCAAAGCAAATGGCGGCAAGACGCCGGTCGTTGAATCGACCGGTACCGGCGGCGGCATGAAGATATTCTGCGAAGGCGTCGGCGAAGATAAGGCCGATGCAACGAACGCGTCGCGCCGCATTAAGAAGGCGGAATTCGAACTCTGCCAGAAGAACGGCGTCAAGGAAATCGTCGAACTTAAAGTCGGTATTGACGGCTTGACGATCGCGCAGTCGAAGGATGGCGCAGCCGTAAAAATGACCCGTAAGCAGGTCTTTCAAGCCTTGGCCGAACAAGTTCCCGACAAGGACGGCAAGCTCGTTGCCAACCCTTACAAGAACTGGTCGGACATTGATCCGTCACTGCCGAACGTTAAGATTGAAGTTCTCGGTCCGCCGCCGACTTCTGGTACGCGCGATAGCTTCCATGAATTGTTCATGGAAAAAGGTGCCGAGGAATTCGACAGTCTCAAGGCCATGAAGAAGGCCGACGAGGAAAACAAGACCAAGGACTTCGAAAAGGTCTGGAAGTCAATTCGCAAAGACGGCGCCTACGTTGAGGCTGGCGAGAATGACAATGTGATTGTCCAGAAGCTCGAAGCCAACAAAGCTGCTTTCGGCATCTTCGGCTTTTCCTTCCTTGAGGAAAACGCCGCTAAGTTGAAGGGTGTTGCCATTGAAGGCGTAGACCCGACGTACGACAATATTTCGGCCGGTAAGTACAAGGGCGCGCGAGACCTCTTCGTCTATATCAAGAAGCAGCACATCGGCGTGATCCCCGGTCTCGACAAGTTCGTCGCCGAGTACGTATCAGCCAAGGCGATTGGCGATGAAGGCTATCTGTCTCAGAAAGGCCTCGTTGCTTTGCCGAAGGATGCAATCGAAAAGACCGCTAAAGTTGGGATTGGCATGGACGCCATGAAAGGCGACGACTTGAAGTAAGCCGGTAGAAACTTTACCAATGGGCGGCCACTTCCCGGAAAATGGGGGTGGCCGCTTGCCGTCAGACCACTGGGAATGCGGTATCGGCTTACAATAGTGCAGGATGGCAATTAGAATGCCGGCGTTATATTTAGCAGCGACCGTTTTGCTGGTTATGGCTGGGTTCTTTGTGAGCCGCGGGCGCGCCATCGCTGTTGGCGGGGCCAAACTTTCCCAACTCCATTCCTTGCCTGTGTATCACGGACTGTATACCGCGGCACTCGTTCTAGTCCCAATGCTACTGGTCTATGCCATTGGCACTCCAGTCGTGGGCTGGTTGGCAGAACATAATGCATTGTCAAATTTCCCTTCCGAGTCGATCACGGACCCGTTGGCACGCAGCACACTGCTTCGCGAAATTACGAATCTCATTGCAGGCGTTACCTCTGGCGAAAGTTCTGAAGCAACTAGATCCGCAGCGGTATCGTTTACTGAGACCCATGTACTTGGACAGCGAGTAATTTTAGCCACCGGCATCGTGGTTGGTTTTGCTGCTGGTTTTTGGGGTACGAACAAGGTGGCACTTCGATTCAGAGCGCGGGACCGCTTTGAATACATCGTGCAAGTGCTATTATTTCTGTGTGCCGCGATTGCCGTTCTGACAACATTTGGCATCCTGTTTTCTGTGGCTGGTGAATCCTACCGGTTCTTCTTCGATCCCGCCATCATAGGAAGGCCTGGCGTTTTTGACTTCTTGTTTGGTACCGAGTGGAACCCGCAAGCCGCAATGCGTGCCGATCAGGGCGAGATTGCTACGGCGTATGGCTTCATTCCGCTTTTGGCCGGAACGCTTCTGATTACGGTGATCGCGATCCTCGTTGCGGGTCCGCTGGGGTTATTGTCTGCTATTTATCTAGCCGAATTTGCCAGCCCTAAAGTGCGCGCGATTTTCAAGCCGGTCCTTGAAATTCTGGCAGGGATTCCAACTGTCGTTCTGGGATTTTTTGCAGCTCTAACTGTTGCGCCGCTGCTTCGCGGAGCGGGCGAAACGATTGGTCTTGATATTGCGTCCGAGAGCGCACTCGCTGCCGGCCTCGTCATGGGCATGATGATTATTCCATTCATATCGTCATTGTCAGACGATGTAATTAACGCTGTCCCGCAGGCGATGCGTGATGGCGCGTATGCACTTGGGGCGACGCAAGCCGAGACAATTCGTCAAGTCGTACTGCCTGCAGCACTGCCAGGAATTGTTGCAGCCTTCATGTTGGCGATCAGCCGCGCGATTGGTGAAACGATGATTGTCGTCATGGCGGCCGGACTTGCCGCCAACTTGACGCTCAATCCCCTGCATGCCGTGACCACCATCACCGTCCAGATCAAAACAATTCTGGTTGGCGATCAGGAGTTTGATAGCGCCAAGACTCTCGCGGCGTTTGCACTCGGACTTGTGCTCTTCTTTATCACATTGTTCTTGAACTACATCGCGCTCAGAATCGTTAGAAAGTATCAGGAACAATATGACTGATATCGGTTTCACATCGCAGGGCATCGCCCCGCGCCGGACAGACACTAGATCGGTTGCAGCAAAAGCTCGGCTGAAGGCGCGGTATCGTTCCAATACGCGGTTCCGTTGGTACGGAATATCGGCACTTGCGATTGCTTCGGCGTTCCTTGTAATTTTGATTACTGATATATTCACTAAGGGAATGCCGGCCTTTTGGCAGCATTCGATTGTTGCTGACGTTGCTGTCACCGAAGACATCGTCGATCCTGACGGCAAGCGCGACCCGAGTGCCATCCTTGGCGCAGATTATATGGCACTGGCACGAACCGCTTTGGCCGCAGCCGTCCCTGGTATCGAGGGTCGCACGCAAAAGAAGCAGTTGAATGATCTCTTGAGTTCAGGCGCCGCCGACGAACTGCGGACTGAAGTTGCCGCTCATCCCGAAATGATCGGTAAAACCGTGAAAGCGAATTTTTTGCTGTCGGACACCGCCGACCTCTATTTGAAGGGTGACGGCACACCTATCATCAATTCGGCTCCATCATTAGGCACTGCGACACCGTCAGCGACGGCTGGTGAAATCACTGTTCTGACCACCGACACCGATTTTGCAGCAGCGCTTGTTGAAGTTAAAAAGGACATTCAATCTAAAGCTGCCGCGTTGTCGGCCGAAGCCGATCGGCTTCAGCGTTTGAATTCGGGCACTACTGCCGATCGCATCGCCGAACTTCGCAAGGACGCCAAATCGCTGGAAGCACGGCTGAGTAACCCAAACAGCGAGGAAGTGCTCGACGGGAAAATCGCCAGCCACCTGGTAGAGATAAACGGCGGTTTAGTTAAAGTGACAAAACTCGCGAGTTCCGTTGTCACCGGTGACGTTCTCATTCCATTGAAGTCCACTGAGGCCGCGGCTCCTGGCCAGTGGCAATTGATCACCTACGCGACGCCGGAAACCGACCGCAGCATTTCGGACCGTGGCGTTGCCTTCCTCGAACATCTGAGGAGCAATGGGCACGTTGAGAAGCAGTTCAATTGGCGGTTTTTCACGGCCGGTGATAGCCGTGAAGCCGAATTGGCGGGGGTGCGCGGCGCGATTGTTGGATCACTGCTGACACTGTTCGTGACCATGATCATATGTTTGCCAATCGGGGTATTGGCGGCCATTTATCTAGAACAGTTCGCTCCAAAGAACCGGCTGACTGATCTCATTGATATCAATATCAATAATCTCGCGGCAGTGCCCTCGATTGTGTTTGGACTACTTGGTCTGGCTGTGTTCCTCAACTTTTTCGGGCTGCCACGTTCGGCGCCGCTCGTCGGAGGTCTTGTGTTGGCGCTGTTGGTGTTGCCGACCATTATCATCACGTCGCGGGCCGCTTTGCGGGCAGTGCCGCCTTCGGTTCAGGAGGCCGCGCTCGGCATTGGCGCATCCAAGCAACAGGCGATTTTTCATCACGTCCTGCCGCTCGCAATGCCAGGTATCATGACGGGCACCATCATCGGCATGGCGCATGCGTTGGGGGAAACGGCACCGCTTTTGATGATCGGAATGGTGGCGTTTATCGTTGATGTTCCGAAAGGCTTCACCGAATCGGCGACCGTCTTGCCGGTTCAAATCTATCTTTGGTCAGATCTGCCGGAACCAGCCTTCCAATCAAAAACAGCCGCCGCAATCATTGTCTTGTTGACGGTGCTATTTGTTATGAATGGTGCCGCGATTTGGCTCAGAAAGAAATTCGAAAGACGTTGGTAAGTTCTAGAACCTTGAGGGTATGATGGATATGTCAGTAGCATTCGACGTCAATACCGCCCTGGCCAACGGCGCTTTGGTGACGCCTGCCGGTCCGCCGCCAAAAATCTCGGCGCAGGGTGTCAATGTGCATTATGGCGAGAAGCACGCACTCAAAGATGTGTGCGTTAACATCGCGCCGCGTGCCGTTACGTCTTTTATCGGGCCATCTGGATGCGGTAAATCGACGTTCTTGCGTTGCATTAACCGGATGAACGATACCGTCGCCACGTGCCGCGTAACGGGTTCAATCCTGATCGATGGCGAAGACATCTACGATCCAGCTATCGATCCGGTCGAACTGCGGTCGCGGGTCGGCATGGTGTTCCAAAAGCCAAATCCATTTCCGAAATCGATCTACGAGAATGTCGCTTATGGTCCGCGCATTCACGCCCTCGCCGCCAACAAAGGCGAGCTCGACGCTATTGTCGAAAGGAGTTTGCGCAAGGCAAGTCTTTGGGAAGAAGTCAAGGATCGCTTGAACGAGTCGGGCACAGGGCTTTCTGGCGGCCAGCAGCAGCGCCTTTGCATCGCCCGCACCATCGCCATTGATCCCGAGATCATACTCATGGACGAGCCGTGCTCGGCGCTTGACCCGATCGCAACGGCGCGCATTGAGATGCTGATCGAAGAATTGCGTCAGGCTTATACAATTGTGATCGTCACGCATTCCATGCAGCAAGCAGCCCGCGTTTCGCAACGGACAGCGTTTTTCCATCTCGGAACGCTGGTCGAAGAAGGTGAGACGCAGGCCATTTTTACCCGGCCGTCCGATCAACGTACGCAAGATTATATCACCGGCCGTATCGGCTAAGGATCACCCCATGAATAATCACATCGTTAAATCTTATGATATCGAATTTTCCGAATTGGACCGGATGACGGCTGAAATGGGCGGCCACGCCGAAAAACTGCTGGCGGACGCGTTTGCAGCGCTCGAAAGCCGCGATCCACGACTTGCCGAAGCCACCGTAGCCGGCGACCGGATCATCGATGAATTAGAGGCGCAGTTGCAAGAACGCGCTGTCTACATGATTGCCAAACGGCAGCCGATGGCCAACGATCTTCGCCACATCATGACCGTCCTCAAAATTGCCGGTGATCTTGAACGCGCTGGCGACTTGGCCAAGAACATCGCCAAGCGTGCGCTCGCCGTTTCAAATGAGAGCCATCCGAAAACGCTGATGAATGGTCTTCGGCACATGGCCGAGTTGGCGCAACGCCAGCTAAAAGACATTCTCGATGCCTTCAGTTCGCGCGACGATAAAAAGGCGCTCGCAGTTTGGCGCGGTGATGCTGGCTTGGACGCGCTCTACAACTCTGTCTTCCGCGAACTTTTGACTTACATGATGGAAGATCCGCGTAACATCGGGCTCTGCACGCACTTGCTGTTTGCAGCAAAAAACATCGAGCGTATTGGCGACCACACCACCAACATTGCCGAGAACATCCACTATCTCGTCACTGGAGAAATCTTGGCCGATGACCGGCCGAAGAGCGACGACACCTCGACTCTAATGCCTAAGAGCCGGACAGGTCTCAACGGATAAAACCATGCCAGCAAAAATCCTTGTCGTCGAAGACGACAAATCACTCGCAACACTGCTTGAGTACAATCTCAAGACCCAAGGTTACACGGTATCAGTGGCCTCGAGCGCAGAAGACGGCGAGTTGTTTTTAGCCGAAGAAAACTTTGATCTTCTGGTGCTCGACTGGATGCTGCCAGATATGAGCGGCATTGAACTTTGCGGCAGGCTGCGTCGCGCCGCGAAGACACGGCCGGTCCCGATTCTCATGCTGACGGCGCGCGGCGAGGAAGCGGATCGCATTCGCGGGCTGTCGAGTGGTGCCGATGACTATGTTGTGAAGCCATTCTCGGTGCCGGAACTCTTGGCACGGGTCAAAGCGTTGCTGCGCCGTGCCGTGCCGGAGCGCGTGTCGGATGTGCTGCAGGCTGGTGATATCGAGTTGGACCGCGCCGCCCACCGGGTCAAGCGCGCGGGCCGAGAGATTACGCTCGGACCGACCGAATACCGGCTGCTCGAAGTCATGCTTGAAAGCGCTGGCCGTGTCTTGGGCCGTGGTCAATTGATCGACCGGGTGTGGAGTAACACCGCGGAGATCGATGAGCGCACGATCGATGTCCATGTTGGCCGGCTTCGCAAGGCGCTGGTGCGCGGTAAGGAAGCCGATCCGATCCGCACGGTTCGCGGCGCCGGCTATGTGCTCGATTTCCAGACTGCGGATACCGGCGGCTAAGGTTCGAAACACGTCCATCATCCCAAAACACGTCCGGTTTCTCTCGGACCGGTAGACGCCGTTTGGCTTTGGCCATAGTCTCAGTCTAGCGAGTTCGCCGGCGGGCGGCTTGGTCTGGGGACCGGGGATGACTTCAAAACTTTATCAGCGCCAGGCAATCGAAGAGTTTCTATCCAAGCTCCCAGGCGACGCTCCGGTTGCAGCTATTGCGCGCAGTGCCGCTGTTCAAGCTGAGCTTGCAGCATACGAAAGCGCCGATGTTGAAGCGATGCTGGCCCAAGCGCGCTATCAGACTTGGGGCCGGCGCGGGATTCGCGCGACCACATTTGGCATCATTATTGGTGCCATCCTGCTGTTTCCGGTTGAACAAGTGATCAATGGCGTGCCGCGCATGATTGTTGGCGGCATGCAGACGCTTGCACTTGCCGCCACGTTTGGGGCGACGCTGCTGCTCAGTTGGTTGAAACCGGCCGGCGAGTGGATGTCGTCGCGGGCCGAGGCTGAACGCCGGCGCGGCAAGACTTTCGCCACAATTCTCAAGGCACCGGCACCTTCTGGAGCTGATCCCAAAACAGTGTTGACACAAAAACTGGCGCTATTGCAGGCGGCGCATGTCAAAGATCAGTTACGTTACTTCGAACGCCGGGCTGAGCAGCACAAGGCACTGGCCAGCCAATTTTCACCGCTCAGGATACTTGGCTACCTGCTCGTCGCTGGCGCAACCTTGCTTGGATTGGCGGCCCTAGCAAAGCAGCTTGGCGCGGCGTTGCCGCAGACGGTGGACGCGCTTGCAACCGCACTTGTGATACCGGACGCTAACCGCTGGCAACTTGGCATCACCACCATCGCGTCAGGTGTACTGGCTCATGCCACCGCACGAACATTAATGGATGAAGATGAGCGCAAGGCGACACTCTATGAAATCACTGCGCAAAAGTTGAAAATTCTAATCACACGTGATTTGCCGAAAGTTGAGGCTGCGGTTTCAAATGGCGATGGCGCCAGCTTGCAAAAGTACTTCACCGATGTGCGCAGTATTCTCGATCAAGAGCACGCGGTTTGGTCATTCGTTCGCCCGTCTGATGATGACGCGGATGATGTGGGTTAGATTGCCTCCGGCAGAGACTGTGCGGGCGTCAAATAAACAAAACTGCTGTAGGTTGGGTCAAGCACTTCGCGCGACCCAACATCTCGGCACACAACAAACGCTTTGGCTGAGCGTAAATGTTGGGTCGCGCTGCGCTTGACCCAACCTACGTCACTGCTGCAATTTTAGGGATTGTTGCGGAATTGAGTAACTAGTGCCTGATATGTGTCCTGCGTGACAGGCCGGGCCGTTGCCGCCGCTTGATCGAGCGATAGTGGTGTCCCTTCATTGCCAGCACTCAGCAATACCGGTTCGCGATCTTCGCTGGCATGGATCCAGATAACGGGAAGGCCCCACTCAAGCGCATCTCGCAAAATTTCGGGCGTACCGCCGCGGCCTTGCGCTGGCTCTCCGTCCCAAATTGTCAGTACGAGATCGGCGCGCGCCAGTGTCAACATGCCAACAGCAACGTAACTGGCTTCCGTGTGCTTCGCCAGACCATCGAGGGTTAAACGCTCGTTCGCAGCTTTCCAGAGCTTGCGGAATTCTTTGGTGGTGGTGCGATCGCTGAATGTGGCTTCATAGTCGCGGCGCTCGAACGGCAATATTGCCGTCAGGTTTTGGCCCAATGCCAACGCTTCGCGCGCGACGATGCGATCCGTGCCTTCTGCGAGCGGCGAGATGATGTCGAGCACCGGCTCCGGCGACGCCGCACCGGACGCTGCGATCATTCCGTGCAATACGCCGGCCACGCGCTGGCCGAGCTTTTCCTCTGAAACCTTGAGCCGGTGCGGCCGGTGTCCTGTGATACCGATCTTGATCATTGCGGTAGCCTACTCCGGAGCGATGCGCCTCGGCAATGATCGCCTGTCCAAGCGTTGCCGGATGCGATCGCTGCACTGTGGCTCACGCGGCCTTCGATGACGATTTGAATAGTGCCCGGCGGGCCTGTTGTTCCGGCCCCTCGCCCGTCAAACCTCTGAGATACCGAAGGTATTCTGGCATTTGTTCGACAACGGTCCGATAGGATGTGAGGTACGACTCGTCGCCGGTGACGAGATAGCGCCGATGGCTGCTTTCAGCAGCGTCGAGCGC